>JANMUX010000396.1:0-21541 GCA_031392125.1 Acidobacteriota bacterium
CCGGGCTCGATGACGCCCGACGAGGCGGCCGAGCACTGCGCCGACGAGGGTTTTGAGAACGACCCCGCCGACGACTCCGCGCTCGCGCGCAGCTTCGGCCGTGGCGCCAATCTGCTGCAAGGCCACGCCCAGGATGAAGTGGGCATCACCATCGGCGGGATTGCGCCGTACGGCCTCGCGCAGCCAGTAGATCGTCGCTCGCGGATCGCGGTCGATCCAGTAGGCGTAGCCCAGGTTGAAGAATAGATCTCCGTCGGCGGGGTCGATCTCGCTCGCCTGGCTGAAATAGTAGGTGGCGCGACCCGGCTGCGGCGTCGCGGTGCGGCGAAGTTCCGCGACGCCAATCGCGTTGGTCACGGCCGCTGAACGCTGTTCGCCCTGCAGGGCGCGCAGCGTAAGCAGCGCGTCATCGAAACGCTTCAGGCTCATGAGCGACAGCGACCGGCGGAAGCGGCTTTCGCGTGAGTAGCGGCCGTCGGGCCTGATGCCGGTCAGCGCGTCGAGCGCACGTTGATGCTCCGAGGCTTCCGTCCGCAGATCCCAGATCGCCAAACGTGCGGGATCGAACGACGGCGCCGCCTTGAGGACCTGCTCGAGAAACGCATGGCCTGCTGCCGGCGTCTCGGCGATCAGTCCCTTGATGTAGAGCTCGAACACCTGGGTTGACGGCGGCAACCGATCGCTCGGCAGCGTCAGCGGTGTCGCACTTGCGCCGCGAACCAGCTGGGCCAATTGGCCAAAGACGTTGAAGAGATCGGTCACGGCTCCCGACGCCTGGACGTCGGGCAACAGCCGGCCGGTATCAAGACGAACGAGGCGGGCACGTGCCCTCAACTGATCGCCAGTAATCTCCAAGGAGCCGATCACGACGATGCTGGCGGCGACCGCCTGGCCGACCTTGATCGAGGACGCACGGCTCAGTCCAGCAGACGCGGGGAGTTGCAGCCGGTCAAACGCGCGCAGCCGTTCTTCGCGATCGATGACCTTCTCGCCGCTGGCCGCCAGCAAGTCGGTCAATAGCACGGCGGCGCCCTCGCGCATCCAGGCGAGGCGGGATTCCTGCTTCGGATTCTCGAACGGCAGAACGATGACCGCAGCGCCGGCTGGCACTTGCGCCCATCCGGCCGTGGGCCACGCAAGCGCGCCCGCGAGCAGACCCAGAATGGCCCACTGCCTCGCCATCACGCGGCGTCCGCCATCCCAGGCGGCCGGGTCCCATTCACGGTGACCGCCAAGTGCCATCCTCCGGCATGCTCGCCGGCCGAGCTCACGACCGCGTCCACGTCGCAGTGCCAGAACATGCGCTGCAAGGCCGCGGTGTAGAAACCACGCATGGGCACGGTCGACGGATTCCGCAGGTGATTACAGAGCGCTGACTTGATGTCGACAGCGGCCTGCTTGCCCGTGATGCGGCTCTTGACGTTTGACTGCTTCACCGTGGCCAGCACGAGTCGCTTGCCCAAGCCCAGGGCGGCGCGCGAACGCAGCCCCAGCGGCAGCCGACCGATACACCAGCGGCGAGGGGCCGACAGTTCCTCGTACGTCCAGTCGGCGGCGCACACCCCGGCCCTGGTCGCGATCCGGTCGTTCAACGGGGGCTCTTCACGGTGGAGAAAACTGAGGACGGCACCAAGTGGAGCCAGCCCTATGCGGCCGTCGCGCATGCCCGACGGGGTCAGCCAGTTCTCGTAAAACTCGAGTCGGTTTGGTGACACATCGGCAATGCCTTGGTGCAGACTCGAGATCAGCAGGCGGCCGATTCCAGCGTCAACCATGACGAAGGCGTGGGGAAATGATAACGTGATCGTACCGCTTCGCTCCGATCGAGTCAACGAACCAGCATCATGATTCTCCCCCTTCACGAACAGCTCAGGGCGCGTGTGCGCGCCGTGCTCGCCGAGCGCTACGACATCACCGATTCCGACCTCGCCATCCCGGTCGAGTACCCGCCAAACCGGTTGCTTGGCGACCTGGGCACCCCGGTCGCCTTCGACCTCGCACGTCGCCTGCGCAAGGCGCCTCGTGCCATCGCGCAGGAGATCGCCGGTGCCATGGGCCCGGTGCCAGGGGTCATCAAGGTCGAGGCGGCGCCGAACGGCTACCTCAACGTGTTCCTCGACCGGCCTGGCTTTCTGCTGGCGCGCCTCGGCGTCGCGGGTTCGTTGCCCGCTGCCCCGCTGCGCTCGGACAAGACCATCGTCGAGCACACCGCGATTAACCCGAACAAGGCAGCGCACATCGGCCACCTGCGTAATTCCGCATTGGGCGACACATTGGTCCGGGCCCTGCGCTTCCGGGGCACCCCGGTTGAGGTCCAGAACTACATCGACGACACCGGTGTGCAAGTGGCGGACGTGGTGGTCGGGTTTCGCGAGTTCGAGAAGATCGATCTCGCCGGCGCGAGGCGCCTCGCCGAGACGACGCGGTTCGATTACTACTGCTGGGACCTCTATGCGCGGGTCACCGAGTGGTACGACGGGGACAAGACACGCCTGCAAGTTCGCGCCGCGACCCTGCACGACATCGAGCACGGCGTCGAGCCCACCGCCAGCCTGGCCGCATTCATCGCCGACACGGTGGTCCGCGCACACCTGAAGACCATGGCGCGGCTCAACATCGACTATCAGCTGCTGACGTGGGAAGGCGACATCCTGCGCTTGAAGTTCTGGGCGCGTGCGTTCGACGTTCTCAAGCAGACCGGTGCCGTGTTCCTGCAGAACGAGGGTCGGCTCGCGGGCTGCTGGGTCATGAAGATCGACGATGCCCCTGCTGTCGAGGCCGAGGCGGCAGATGACGGCGCCGCAGCCGACGCCGAGGATCGCGAGAAGGTGATCGTACGCTCGAACGGCACCGTCACCTATGTCGGCAAGGACATGGCGTACCAGTTCTGGAAGTCGGGCCTGCTCGGCCACGACTTTCACTACCGTCCGTTCGCCACTCGCATGGACGGCGAGACCTTGTGGGCGACCACCAGCGACACTTCATTGGCGGTCGCCGAGCATCCGGCATTCGGCGCGGCCGCCGCGACCTACAACGTCATCGACGTCCGCCAGGCTTACTTGCAGAAGCTGCTGAAGCAGGCGCTCTCGGCGATTGGTCACAAGGCCGAGGCCGACCGGCTCACTCACTTCTCGTACGAGATGGTGGCGCTGTCACATGCCACGGCCAGGGAACTCGGTTTCGCGCCACCGCCCGACTCGGATGACGCGAAGCGGCCGTTTGTCGAGGTCTCGGGCCGCAAGGGCCTGGGCGTCAAGGCCGACGACCTGATCGATCGCGTGATCGACAAGGCGATGTTGGAAGTGGCCAGGCGACAACCCGAGCTGCCGCCGGCCGACCAGCGCCGCATCGCCGAAGATATCGGCATCGCCGCCGTGCGGTATTTCCTGATCAAGTACTCGCGCACCAAGGTCATCGCGTTCGACATCGACGAGGCCCTCAGCTTCGAAGGCGAGAGCGGCCCGTACCTGCAGTACGCGGTCGTCCGCGCCAACAACATCTTCCAGAAGTTGCAGGACCGTCTTGGCCTGGATGAAGCTGCCTTGCTGGCGCCACTGCCGGGGGCGCCGCCAGATGCGATTGCCGGCAGCGACGGCGATCACGAACTGTGGGCCCTGGTTCTCGAGGCCTCGCGACTAGACGACGTGGTCGAGCAGGTGGTGCGGACGCTGGAGTTCGCGGTGCTGGCCAAATACGGGTTCGGCCTGGCCCAAATGTTCAACGCGTTCTATCACCGGGCGCCGATCCTCAATGAAGAGCGTGACGACGTGCGGCGCTGGCGGGCGGCCGCGGTGGCGTACTTCCGCCTGCAGCTGACGCGGATGCTCGCGTTGATGGGCGTTGCTGTTCCGCCGCGAATGTAGGACGCTTGCGCATATGGCCCTGATTGCGATCGCCCAGAACCGCCGGATGTCCGACTACATGGAATCCGTGCGCCGCGCCGGCGGCGAGCCGATCGAGGTGGCCGCAGGCGGCGAGGCGCCTGAGCACATCCTGGCCCGCGTGGACGGCATCATGCTGACCGGCGGCGGCGATGTCGATCCCAAGCTCTACGGCGAAGCGCCGCACGCCACCTTCGAGGCAGCCGAGGCCGATCGCGACGCGTTCGAAATTGCCCTCACGCGCGCGGCGATTGCCGCCAACGTTCCCTATCTCGCGATTTGCCGCGGCATGCAGTTGCTGAACGTGGCAATGGGCGGAACCCTGATCCAGGACATTCCCAGCCAGGTGCCGGGCGCACTCGATCATTCCGTGCCGGAACCGCGCGCCCATATTGCGCACGAGGTGTGGGTATCGAAAGACTCGCGGTTATCGGCGCTGCTCGCCGATCACATGGAAGACGGCGAAACCTGTCACGTCAACAGCCGCCATCACCAGTCGGTCGCGACGGTTGCCCCCGGGTTTGAAGTGACGGCCACCTCGCCCGACGGAGTCGTTGAAGCCATGGAGAAGCCGGGCGCAGGGTTCTGCATTGGCGTGCAGTGGCATCCCGAAAACTTCTGGCGGACCGGCGAGTTCCGATCTCTGTTCGAAGGATTGGTGCAGGCGGCTAACGCGCGAAAGCGATAACCGTCTCGACGTGCGCTGTATTCGGGAACAGGTCGAATGCGCGCACGCCCGCCATGCGGTAACCCGCCGCAAGCAGCAACCCTGCGTCGCGCGCCAGCGTGGCAATGTCACACGACACGTAGATCAGCATCGGCGCGCCCACGGCCACCGCTCCGGCCAGTGCCTCTTTCGACAAGCCGGTCCGCGGCGGGTCGACAATAATGGTCGCCGCTTTGGTTGCATGAGGCAGGTAGCGCTCTACCGGCTCCCCTCTCACGGCCACATCGTCTCGTGCCGACGCGTTGCGGCGCAGATCGCTGGCCGAGAAGTGGTCGCCTTAGACGGCAACCACCGGCCCGTGACCCGTTGTCGCCGCCGCGAGACTGAATAGGCCGACGCCGGCGTAGAGGTCGAGCACCGGGCCCTCGGTGACGTACGACAGCACGTGGTCGACCAGCGGTTGCAGCAGGAAGCGGTTCCCCTGAAAGAAGGACCGCGCGTGACGCGATAGCCGTGCGCCGGACACCTGGTCCGACACCACCGCGCTGCCCCACAGGTCCATCGTGCGCGTCGAGTCCGGCGGCGCACAGGTAACGCCGGTGAGGCCGTCGAGCTTGGTGATGGTGGCCAGGCGTGACGGGTCGGCGTTAGGCACCAGCTCCAAGTGCAGGGCGCGTTGTGACGCGTCCATGTTCTCGGACAGTTCAACCTCGCCAACCGTGTCGCGCTCGACGGTCTTGAGCGAGAGTTCCAGTGCCTGCAGCACCGCCAAGGTATCGGGGCGGAGCTGGCGCGTTGGTCCCGGTTCACAGAGGGAGTGAGTGCCTTCGCGAAAGAAGCCAATGCGCCCGTTGCGCACGTGCAAACGCGCGCGCATGCGGTAGCCGTCGGGAGGCGATGCCACTACCTCGACCGGCGCTTCCAGCGTGATGCGGCCCAGGCGACGGAACGCATCTTCGATGATCGCCGCTTTGATGGCGCGCTGGCGCTCGTAGCCGATGTGCGCCATCACGCAGCCGCCACAGCCGCCGTCGGACGGCGACGTCCCGTCGGCTGCGTCCGGCACCCGGTCGGGTGACCGGTCAATCACGCGGCGCGTGATCGCCCAGCCGGTACCCCGCTGCACTTTCTCGACCTCGGCCTCGACGACTTCGCCGGGAATGGCGCCGGCGACGAATACGATCGCCCCCTCGTGCCGCGCGATCATCCGTCCGCCCGCGGCGGGCCGTTCAATGGTGAGCGTCAGTCGATCGCCTCTATGCATATATGTCCGGGCCTGGCACGGATACGTCCAAAACGAAGCAGTTTTTGCGACCGTGGCAATTTCTGCCACGAATACGATGTAACCGTGCCAGGCCCCTACACAATGTCGGGGAGGGCGAAGTGCAGACGAACGAGCCGGTTGACGGCAGCCTGGCGTGACTGCGCGTATGCCTCGGGCGCCATGCGCTGGCGAAACGGCGCCAACTCGGCGTCGGCTTCCGCATCAAGCAGCGCCCGCTCCGACTCCGGCAGCGAGGCCAGGGCCGCCGCCACCAACTCCGCGTCGATGGCGGCGACCTTGATCAGCAAGGCATCTCGCACATCGCCACGCGCGCGCGACGCCTCTGGCTGCAGCGTATCGAGCGCGCGCACCGCTGTGTCGAGCGCGGGCCCAATCACGGGGCCCGCCTTGTCGCTGCCACGCAGCACGGTGAGGCGCGAGAGCGCCGCCTCGAGCTGCGATGCGAGCGAACGCCGCGGACGGGCGGCCTGGATCGGCTCCTCGACGTCTGGACCACCCGCCGCGTCGGGAGCGACGGCCGCAATACCGAGCGCCCGCCGCCAATCGTCGAACGCGTCGAGCACATCCGCTTCGCAGAAGTCGATGCGCACCGGTCGGCGGCGCGGGCCCTTCCGGTAGTAACGCTCGAAGTAGCGATCGATGCCGGCCTCGGCCACTTTGAGCGGAATGCCCTGGTGCGCCCAGCTGACCACGCGCTCGAAGGCGGGGCCGGTGATGCGAATCAGGTGACCGTCATTCTTGCGACAGAGATACGCCTCCAAGTCGCGGCAATACGCATCGACCTCGGTCACGAGTTCGCGCGGCGTTCCCAGACGAGCCGCAGGCCGTACAGAGTCAGCTCGACGTCCACGTGATCGATCAGCGAAGACTCGGGTGCCACCACGACCGCCAGGCCACCGGTTGCGACCACCAGCGCCTCGCCGCCGAGCTCGGCCTTCATGCGGCGTACGAGGCCTTCCACCATGTCTACGTATCCCCAGAACAGCCCCGAATGCATCGACGCAACCGTGTTCGTGCCGATCACCTTCGCCGGCTTTCTCACTTCGATGCGAGGCAGCCGCGCTGCGCGCTGAAACAGCGCGTCAGCGGAAATCTGCGGCCCCGGGCAAATCACGCCGCCGAGGTACTCCCCCTTGGCGGAGATCGCATCGAAAGTGGTCGCGGTGCCGAAATCCACGACGATGATCGGCTTGCCAAGGCCCCATTGATCGAGCGCGGCGAGCGCGTTGACGATCCGATCCGCGCCGACCTCGGCCGGGTTGTCGTAGAGGATCGGCATGCCGCCATTCACGGCCGGCTCGAACAACAGCGGCGTGCGCTCGAAATACTTGACGGCCATGACCTGCAGCGGCGCGGTAAGCGGTGGCACCACCGACGCGATCACGATGCCCGAAATCTGCTGGCGCTTGATCCCGTGGTGCTCGCAGAGGTCGGTCACCAGGATGCCTAATTCATCGACCGTGCGTTCGCGGATCGTCATCAGCCGCCAGCTGTAGATCAGCTCGCGTCCCTGGAAGACACCAATGACGATGTTCGTGTTGCCGACGTCGATTGCTAACAGCATAAGAACCAGGTACCAGGGGTGCCTAACGTGCCTCGAGGTGCCAACTGAGCTCGCCGGCGATCACGCGCTCGATGCCTGACGGCGTTCGCACCAGCAGGGCGCCCGAATCGTCGATACCGGCGGTCGTGCCGGTGCGGCCGTCCCACTCGACTCGCGTGCCGGTTGCGCTTGGCGATGCCGCGCGCCACGCCTGCAGAATATCACCGGGCCTCTGATCGAGTGTGGCGAGGCGATCCGAGATGGCGGCCAGCACTTCAGCCAGCACCCGGCCTCGATCGACCGCGCGGCCGAGTTCCCCTTCGAGCGAAGTAGCCCGCGCCGCCACTTCAGGCGGATACGAGCAGGGATGCACGTTCAGACCGACGCCGATCACCACGGCCTGCGTACTGGTGCCGACCGCCAGCCCCTCCGCGAGAATGCCGGCGAGCTTTCGGCGTTCGATCAGGAGGTCATTCGGCCACTTCAGGTCGGCCACCAGTCCCGACGCCCGGTGGATGCCGTCGCGCACTGCGACGCCGGCGGCCAGCGTCAGGAGCGGCAGCGACCCATTGCCGCGAACCGGCGGCCGGGCGATGAACGAGAAATACAGACCCGCATCGGCCGGCGATTCCCACACGTGCCCTCGACGGCCCCTCCCGGCTGACTGCCGGCTGGCGCCGACCACGACTCCCTGGGCCGCGCCGTCGGCAGCGAGCGCCGACGCCACATCCATGGTCGATGGGACGGAGGCATGCCAGCGAACATCGAGCTGCAGGTCGGGCCGGCGTTCGCGCAGGGCACCGAGCGCAGACGCCAGATCATCGGGCAGCATCACGCCGGCTCGAGCTCGAAGCTCAAATCCGCGGACGGCGCCGAATGCGTGAGGGCGCCGACCGACACGAAATGTGCGCCGGTGGTCGCCAGTTCCGGAATGCGCGCAAGGGTCACGCCGCCCGAGATCTCGATCTCGGCCCGCCCTGCCACGCGCGCCACCGCTTCGCGGATGTCGTATGTGGTGAAGTTGTCCAGCAGAATGCGCGGGACGCCGGTCGCGAGCACCTCGTCCAGTTCGTCGAGGGTCTCGACCTCGATCTCGACGGCCAGCCCCCGGTTGGCTGTCATCGCGCGCTCGACCGCCGCGCGCACACCGCCGGCCAGCCGCTTGTGGTTGTCCTTGATCAAGATGCCGTCATCAAGCCGATGCCGATGATTGGTGCCCCCGCCGCAGCGGACGGCATACTTCTCGAGCACGCGAAATCCCGGGGTGGTCTTGCGGGTATCGAGAATCGTGATGCCGCCGGCCGCTGCCCTGACGAATTGCGCCGTCAGCGTCGCGATGCCGCACAGTCGTTGCAGGAAGTTCAGCGCCGTGCGCTCGCCTTCGAGCAGGCCGCGCGCATCGCCGGTGACCGTCGCCACCACCTCGCCCGCCTGCACGTGCGCACCATCGGACCAGCGCACTTCGAATACCGCAGACGGCTCGGCCTGGCGAAACGTCTCTGCCGCGACCTCGAGCCCGGCCATCACGAGGTCGCTCTTGGCGAGGATTACACCGCGCGCGCGCTGCCCGGCGGCGATCGTGGCCGCGCTGGTCGCGTCGCCTTGCCCGCGATCTTCGGCCAGTGCATCGCGGACCAGGGCGCGATACGCATCGGGCGACAACGGCGGCGTCATCACACCTCGGCCGGCTTGAGGGTGATCTCGACGCGCGGTTCGCCCGACTTGAGCACCAGGCCATCCGCACGGCACGCAGCCTTCAGATCGCGTTCGACCAGCGCCAGGCTGCGGGCTGCTTCATCGCCGGCGAAGTAGATGACTTCCTTGACCGGCGTCCCCACTGACACCTTCTGATCGGTCTTCGCCTTGCGAATCGCGTTGAGGGCCTCGGTCAAGTGGATCACGGAACGCTGCGCCGCCTCGTCACTGCCGGAGACCGCTATCAGTTCGGTGCGCGTCGGCCAGGCCGCTCGATGCACTGAGCCGGTGTGCGACCACGACCAGACCTCTTCGGTGACGAACGCGAGGTACGGCGCCAACAGGCGCAGCAGCACCGACAGCGCCAACCGCATGGCGGTTGATGCCGAGGCGGCGGCCTCGAGTCCGAAGTCGCCGTAGCGGCGCGACTTCGCGGCTTCGACGTAGTTGTCGCAGAAGTCCCAGAAGAACGATTCGATCTTGGCCAGTGCCTTCGCGTACTCGTACAGCTCGAGGTCCACGGTGGCCTCATCCACGAGGTCGGCAAGGTTCTGCAGCATGCCGCGGTCGAGCGCTTCGGTGACCGCGCCCGCCGGCTGCTCGCCAGCCAGCACGAACTTCGACACGTTCAGCACCTTCATGGCGAGCTTGCGGCCAATCTTCATCTGGCCGACATCAAACGCGGTGTCGACGCCGGGGCCGCCGCGCGCCGCCCAGTAACGCACGCCGTCCGAGCCGTACTCCTGCAGCAGCCCAAGCGGCGTGACGACGTTGCCCTTGGACTTCGACATCTTCTTGCGATCGGGATCGAGCACCCACCCTGAGATCGCGGCATGGGTCCACGGCACCGAGTGATTCTCGAAATGCGCGCGCACCACCGACGCGAACAACCAGGTGCGGATGATGTCGTGCGCTTGCGGCCGCAGGTCCATGGGGAACGTGCGGGCGAAGATGTCGGCATCGGTTTCCCACTGGCTCACCAACTGCGGCGACACCGACGAGGTCGCCCAGGTGTCCATCACGTCGGGGTCGGCAACGAAACCGCCCGGCTGGCCCCGCTGATCGGCGCGGTAGCCGTCGGGCACGTCGGTGGAGGGATCGATCGGCAGGCGCGATTCGGCCGGCACCAGTGGCTGGTTGTGATCGGTCGTGCCATCAGCACGCACCGGGTACCACACCGGGAACGGCACGCCGAAAAACCGCTGGCGGCTGACGCACCAATCGCCGTTCAGGCCGTTGACCCAGTTCTCGTAGCGCGCCTGCATGTACTCCGGATGCCACGCCATCTCGCGGCCGCGCTTGATGAACTCGTCGCGGTGGTCGATGGTCTTGATGAACCACTGGCGGCTTGTGACAATTTCGAGCGGGCGGTCGCCCTTCTCGTAAAACTTCACGTTGTGAGTGATCGGTTTCGGCTCGCCTTGCAGGTCGCCGCTCTCGCGCAACAACTCCACGATCTTCGCCTGCGCCTTCTTGGCCGACAGCCCCGCCAACTGATCGTAGGCTTGCTGGGCGTGCGCCGCATCGGTGGTCTCCCATCCCGGCTCGCCCCAGTTGACGCGGCCGAGCGTGCCATTGGGCTGCACGATTGCTCGCACGGGCAGCTTCAGCTCGCGCCACCAGACCACGTCGGTGGTGTCGCCGAACGTGCAGATCATCGCGATGCCGCTGCCCTTCTCGGGATCGGCCAGCGCGTGCGCCAGCACCGGCACGCGCACGCCGAAGATCGGCGTGACCACTTCGGTGCCAAACAGCGGTTGATAGCGCTCGTCATCGGGGTGCGCGACCAGCGCCACGCACGCCGGGATCAGTTCCGGGCGCGTCGTTTCGATTGCCACCGCGACCCCGCCAGCAGCCCTGGCAAAGTGAATGCGGTGATAAGCGCCCGGCTGCTCGCGGTCTTCGAGCTCGGCTTGCGCGACGGCCGTGCGGAAGTCGACGTCCCACAGCGTCGGCGCCTCGACCTGGTAGGCCAGCTTCTTCTGCAGCAGCCGCAGGAACATCATCTGTGACACGCGCTGCGCCGGCGGCGCAATGGTCGCGTAGGTCATCGACCAGTCCACCGACAGGCCAAGGTACCGCCACAGGTGCTCGAACACCTTCTCGTCCTCGACGGTCAGCTTCACGCACAACTCGATAAAGTTGGGACGCGACACCGAAATCGGCTGCTTCTCCGGCTTCTCGGGTGCCACAAACGATGGGTCGTACGGCAGCGACGGGTCGCAGCGAACCCCAAAGTAGTTTTGCACGCGGCGCTCGGTAGGCAGGCCGTTGTCGTCCCACCCCATCGGGTAGAACACCTCCTTGCCGCGCATGCGCTGGAAGCGCGCGATGATGTCGGTGTGGGTGTAGGAGAAGACGTGCCCGACGTGCAGCGACCCGCTGACCGTTGGCGGCGGCGTGTCAATCGAGTAAATCTGATCGCGAGGCT
This sequence comes from Acidobacteriota bacterium, assembly GCA_031392125.1. GTDB lineage: Bacteria > Acidobacteriota > Vicinamibacteria > Vicinamibacterales > UBA2999 > 12-FULL-67-14b. The sequence continues at coordinate 11,503 of JANMUX010000396.1, forward strand.
TGAGGCGATCGAACCGGTAGGTCCCGTCGCGCTCCCACTTCGCCGACAGCGCGTCTTCCAGGCCTTCGAGTGCGGGCTTTTCCGGGACGGACATATCCCCCCATTATCTCGCGGAAAAGCAGGCCGGTGGGGCGCGTTACGTGGCGTCGTCCTCGGCGCGGGCCCTGACGCGTGCGATCTCCTCGCGCACGAGCCGCTCGGAGGTCTCTGAAACGACCGACCGCACGGTCTCGCGAACGGTCGTAATCATCGCCTCGCGCAGGTGGCTGCCGAAGGCGCCCGAATCCAGGCGATCGGCCACGCGCTGGGCAATCGTGTCGAGCATGGCATCGGTAATCTCGGGCGCCACCGCCTGCAGTACAGGCGGCGCGACAACGGGCGCCGCCGACAAGGCCCGCGGCGCCGGCGCAGACTGTGGCAGGGCGCCACCGGTCTCGAACGCCAGCAGTGCGGCGAAGTCGTCGGCCACCGAAGTCGGCACCCAGGCACCAGGGTCCGGCGGTGACAGAGGGGTTGGCGCGGGTACCAAGGGTGCGGGTGCCACAGGTGTCACGGTGGCCTCAGGCTCGGCGATCGGTGCATCCACGTCCATCCCCTTGGATGGTTCCGCGGGAGGCAGGTCATCGAGCCCGAAATCAAAATCGAGACCCTCGGCCGGTGCGGCCGCACTCGGCACGGGCTCCGCTTCGGGCAGTTCGACGTCGTGCACGCCCATTTCGGCGGCCAGATCACGTTCGTGGGCGCGACGCTCTGCGCGGGCCCTGTCGTCTTCGGCGAACCACTCGGTGTCGACCTCGAACACTGAATTGGCGGCCACGCCCTCGCTACTGTGAGACGGGCGGCGCCCGGGCGATCGCGGGTCTGCCGAACCGGGAGCTTTCCCGAGTGGTGGCGAGGGATTACGGTGTTGCGAGTGCGGCTCCTGGTGCCGGCCGGCGAGATGCTGATCGAGCGAGTCGAACGCGGCGTCGAGGGTGCCGAGATAGTCGTCTCGGCTTGCCGCGGCAGGACCGCCCTCAGCCGAACGGGCCTCGGGTGCCGGGGCCGCCTCGGCCGGCAGTTCGTCCCACGGCGAGACAAGGACCGTGTCCGCGGCCGGGCGCGGCTTGTCGGCAGCTGGCGGCGCCTTGCGGTCGGACGGCGTCCCGACAGAGGTCAGCAACCGCCCCGCCAGCGGCGCGGGACGGGTGTCCTTGAGACCAAGCAGTTCTCGCACTCGATTAATCACGGCAGTCGGCTCTAACGGCTTCTCGATTATCCCACCGGCGCCACTCGCCTTGAGCCGCGCCTGATCGACCAATTCAAATGCACCCGACAACAGCAACACGGGCACGTCGCGCAGCGTCTCGATACTACGAATGTATTCCGCCAGTTCGTAGCCGTTCGTCCGCGGCAGCGTGACGCTGGCCAGGACAATGTCGGGGCGCATCACCGCCATCGAGTCCCTGGCCTGCTGACCGTCCGAAACGGTGACCACCCGAAACGGCTCGTCCGCAAACGTCAGCGCGATCACCCGCTGGGTCATCACACTGTCGTCGGCGAGCAGCAAAGTTCGCATGCAGCCGGCTACTTCTTGCTATCGGTGAATAGGCGCGCGACCAACACCCTGTTAGACCCGCGCCCGCGCGTTTGCCGTAATGTAGTCGACAATTTGTTGCATCGGCGTGCCGGGAATGAAAATTCCGCGAATGCCGATCGCATTCAACTTGGGCAGATCGACGTCAGGAATGATCCCGCCAATCACCACCTGCACGTCGTCGAGGCCCTTTTCTTTCAGCAACTGCATGACCCGCGGGCAAATGTGCATGTGCGCGCCCGACAAGATTGACAGGCCGATGACGTCGGCGTCTTCCTGTAATGCCGCCGAGACGATCATCTCCGGCGTTTGCCGCAGGCCGGTGTAGATCACTTCCATGCCGGCATCACGCAACGCGCGCGCAATCACCTTGGCGCCGCGGTCGTGACCGTCGAGTCCCGGCTTGGCGATCACCACCCGAATCTTTTGACTCATATGACGGGAACTTCCTCGTATTCGCCCCAGACTTCGCGCAGCGCGTCGCACATCTCGCCGACCGTGGCGTAGGCCCGCACGCACTCGAGCAGGGGGACCATCGTGTTGCCGCTACCCCTGGCCACGTCCGCCAGCGCCGCGAGTGTGCGCCGCACGCGATCGTTGTCGCGCGACTGTTTCAGCTCGGCGAGCCGCTTCAATTGCACCTCGGACGCAGTGTCGTCGATGTAGAGAAACTCGATCGGCTTCTCGTCGGCCTGGATGAAGTCGTTGACGCCGACAATCACCTTCTCCTTGCGCTCGACCGCCTGCTGGAACAGGTAGGAGGATTCGGCCACTTCCTTTTGCGGGTAGCCGCGCTCGATCGCTTCGACCATGCCGCCCATGCCGTCGATGATCTCCCAATACTTCAGCGTGCCATCGATCATGTCCTGGGTCAGCTTCTCGATGAAGTACGAGCCGCCAAGCGGGTCGACCACGTTGGTGACGCCGCTTTCGTGGGCGATGATCTGCTGCGTGCGCAGTGCGATGGTCGCGGTCTCCCTGGTCGGCAGCGCCAGGGCTTCGTCGAGCGAGTTGGTGTGCAGCGAGTTGGTGCCGCCGAGCACGGCCGCCAGCGCCTGCAGCGCTGTTCGCACCACGTTGTTGTAGGGCTGCTGCGCGGTCAGCGACACGCCGGCCGTTTGCGTGTGGAAGCGCAACTGCCACGAGCGCGGGTTCTTGGCGCCAAAGCGGTTCTTCATCGCCTCGGCCCACAGCCGGCGCGCAGCGCGATACTTGGCAATCTCCTCGAAGAAGTCGCTGTGCGAGTTGAAGAAGAACGACATGCGCGGCACGAAGTCGTCGACGTCGAGCCCGGCATCGACGCCGTACTGCACGTACTCGAGGCCGTCGCGCAACGTGAAGGCCAGTTCCTGGAGCGAGGTCGAGCCCGCCTCGCGAATGTGATAGCCGCTGACCGAAATGGTGTTCCACTTCGGCACCTCTTTCGCGCAGAACGCGAAGATGTCGGTGATCAACCGCATCGAGGGGCGCGGCGGGAAAATGTATTCCTTCTGCGCGATGAACTCTTTGAGAATGTCGTTCTGGATGGTGCCGGAAATCGCCTTCCAGTCGGCGCCCTGCTGCTCGGCGACGACCAGGTACATCGCGAAGATCATCGGCGCCGGAGAATTGATGGTCATCGATGTCGTAATCTCGGCGAGCGAGATGCCGGCGAACAGCCGTTCCATGTCGGCGAGCGACATCACGCTGACGCCGCACTTGCCCACTTCACCGAGACACAACTCGTGATCGGGATCGCGGCCCATCAGGGTCGGCAGGTCGAACGCCACGCTCAGGCCGGTGCCGCCCGCCGCAATCAGATCCTGGTAGCGCTGGTTGGTTTCTTCGGGCGTGCCGAAGCCGGCGAACTGCCGCATCGTCCAGAGCTTGCCGCGATAGCCGGTGGGATGAATGCCGCGGACATACGGGAACTCGCCCGGCTCGTTGACGTCGCGGGAGAAGTTAATTCCCTCGACGTCTTCGGCGGTGTAGAGCCGCTCGATGGGCCTGCCGGAAATAGTCGTGAACGGCCCTTTCCGCTCCGGGGACTTGCGCAGGGCCGGTTCGACCACCTCGCGTTCCCAGCGGTTCTTCCGGGTGCCTGCCCGGTCGGCCACGCTTTTCATATCGCCCCTGATTATAGGACCGCCGGCCGGCATCGCTCCCCCAGCCTGTGGAATTCAGTGTCGCTCAACGATATCAAAAAGTCATGGAACTGATAGCGAATTGACATTCGGAGCACTTCAACGCTACCTTGGATCGTTTGGACCGATGCAGAATTACCCGGTCATACGCGGTCCGCTGGTCACATTTTCGAGGGATTGATGACGCAACAAGGTAGCGTTTTTGGCGCCATGCTCCGGGAGTTCGAGGGGGCGGCGCGGATTCTGAATCTCGAACCGGGTCTGTGGCAGATGCTGACCCACGCCAAGCGCCAGATCATTGTCTCGTGCCCGGTCCAGATGGACACCGGCGAGATCCAAGTCTTCACCGGCTACCGCGTGCAGTACAACGTGACGCTCGGTCCCGCCAAGGGCGGCATTCGCTACCATCCCGGCGTCACGCTCGATGAAGTGACCGCACTCGCCGCCTGGATGACCTGGAAGTGCGCCGTCGCCCAGCTGCCATTCGGCGGCGGCAAGGGCGGCGTCATCTGTGACCCGACCAAGATGTCGCGCCGCGAGCTGGAAGCCCTGACCCGCCGATACACCGCGGAAATTATCGACGCCATCGGACCCGACAAGGACGTGCCCGCGCCCGATGTCAACACCAACGAGCAGATCATGGCGTGGTTCTCAGACACCTACTCCATGCACGTCGGCCATACCTCGACTGCCGTGGTCACCGGCAAGCCGGTCGAGATGGGCGGATCGCTGGGACGGCGCGAGGCCACCGGGCGCGGCGTCATGATCACGGCCCGCGAATCGGCGAAGCACCTGGGCTTCGAGCTGGCCGGCTCGCGGGTAGCAGTGCAGGGCTTTGGCAACGTCGGCTCGATCGCTGCCGAACTGCTGGCGCTGCAAGGCGCGAAGATTGTCGGCGTCACTGATTGGAAGGGCGGCGTCCAGAATCCCAAGGGGCTCGACGTGGCGAAATTGATCGAGCACGTCACGCAGCACAAGACGGTGCAGGGCTTTGACGGCGGCGACCCGCTCGGCGCCGCTGATGTCTTCAAGCTCGACACCGACATCCTGATTCCCGCCGCGCTCGAGAACCAGATCACCGAAGAGAACGCGGGCGACATCAAGGCCAAGCTGATCGTCGAGGGCGCCAACGGCCCGACCACACCCGACGCGCACAAGTTGCTGCACGAACGTGGCGTGTTCGTGGTGCCGGACATCCTTGCCAACGCCGGTGGGGTCACCGTCTCGTACTTCGAGTGGGTGCAAGACCGCCACGGCTACTTCTGGACTGAAAAAGAAGTGAACGAGCGCCTCGAGGCCAAGATGGTCGAGGCCTTCGACGTCGTGCTGAAGACCGCGGAAAAATACCGCGTCGACATGCGGGCCGCCGCTTATATCGTGGCGATCGGCCGCGTGGCGACGGTGACCCGCATGCGCGGAATGTACGCCTAACTGCCGATCCGGAAGGCCACGAGTTCGGTGACGGGTTTGTGGCCTTCCGCGTTCGCCGACAGCTCCAGCAGGTATTGCCCCGCAGCGTAACTCGCCAAAGACAGGTCCACCGTATGGGCATCGCCCACGCCGGCAGGCGCGGTGACCGGGAGATCGGCCATCTTGCTGCCTTGCTGGTTCAACAGCTGTGCGGCGACCGTGGGCGGGGTGGTACCGGGCGCAAACGCCTCCACCCGAATCAACAGTCGGTCCGTGCGGCGGAACTCCCGCGTCGCGGCCGGGGGCGTGGCAGTGCCACCCGCCAACGCCGTGAACTCGCGGGCATTGCGGGCGAACCAGACCTTCGGTGTGCCGAGCATCACCTCCGGTGCCGAAAGGTCCGGCACCAGCAAGGCGCGATCCTCACTGTCGAGAGTACCGGTGCCATCGCCTTCGACGGTCAGGCGCAGGTCGAGCTTGCCCGGCTTGGCGTCGAAACTAATGGCGGCCCCGGCGCCGGGCGCCGACACGGTGGCCGGGACGCGACCGCGATAGACGATGTCGCCCGTCGGCGAGGTGGCAAGCAGCGTGACGCGCCGCGCCTCTTCGCGCTTGACTCCGGGCGTCGGCGGCAGCGGTTCCCACAGGAACGTGACCTTGGTCAATCCGCCGGTGCCGCGCTCGGTGCCAATCCAGGTGCGCACGTAACGCCGGTTGGTCATCGGCGCAATCGCCGCGAGAGCCTTCGTGACCGCCGCCGGCGGACCTTCCCTGGGGCCGGCGACTGCGCGCTTCACGTCCGCTTCGGTGTAGGCCCAGTAGCCTTTCCTCGCCCGGACATCCACGCCCGAGCGCTTCACCCGCACCCGAATTGCGTGGAACTTGCCATCGGTCGGCGCGGGGTTGGAGGTATAGCCGACCAGGTAGTACGCGCTCGAGTCGCGGATGATCTGCTTCATGCCGGCGGCGAGATCATTGCGGTTCACGATCGCCAGCCGTCGGTGTTCTCGGCGATCGTGCGCAAGCTGTCAACACTGTTATTGAGGTAGGCCGAACTGGTGGTAATCGAGATGTTCGACTCGATGCCGAACTCGCCGGTCGACAGCCCACGCGGGTCGACGGCGTAGATCGAGGTGTTGTTTCGGTTCGCGGCGGCGAACACATCCTGCAACTCCGACAACAGATCGGTGGACGCGGTGAACTGGGCGCGCTCTTCGAGGGGATTGTTGTCACCGGCAAACGGGTCGCGGGTGGCGCGGCCCGGATCGCCGAAGCCGCCGGGCTGGTCGCTGCGCATTTGTGGCGGCAGCAGGGCCGAATAGCCCTCACTGATCAGGATCACCGACTTGCGGCCTTCGCGCAGCGAGCCGAGTTTCGTCGAGATGCCTCGAATCGCGGTCAGCGAGACCTGCCGGCGCAGGCGTTCAATCACGTCCGGGGTCAGCTTATAGACGTAGGCGCGTTCCAGCTCGTTGATCGGGTCGTAGTTGTACTTGCGGCCCTCGAACTTCTCGACCGTGTTGATCACGCTCTGGTGGTTGCGCGTCAGCGTCACCGCATCAATCGGTGTGAGCGGATACATCACGCCGATCAGGTCGTTCGGCGCCAGCTGGTTGGTGATGAACTCGATGATCGGCCGCCGCACCGACATGCTGCTTTCCTTGCGGACGTGATAGTCGTCCAGAAAGAACACGAAGATGCGGGAGTTCTCGTCGGCGGCCGCCGTCTCCTCGTCGATGCGCGTACGAATGGTGCGCGAGGTGTAGCTGGGCGCGGTGGTGGCGTCGATCGTCACCAGGCGCATGGTCTCGGGCTTCTGTGGCTTGCCGTCTTCGGAAATCTCGAAGTCCTCGAGCTTGAGGTCGTTGACCGGGTTGCCCTTGCGATCGGTGACGATCACATCCACGCGGACAAAGTTGACGCCGCCACGAAACACCGGTTGCTCGGCAGGGTCCCGCGGTTGGGGTGAGGCCTGATCAGCAGGTCTGGCCGACGCTGGTGCGGCAGGCTTCTCTTGGGCCGGTGTCTGGGCACGTAGCCCGGCCACGGCCACCAGCAAGCCGACCGTCAGCAGGAAAACCGCTCGTGAAGGCGTAATGCGCATGCCCGTGGGTCGATGATAACATTGTCATCTCCATGAGCCAGACAATCGCCCCGGCCCCTGCACTGACCAGGCTGGCCGAAGATGAAGCCATCTTCCGCGACAGCGTGTACGAATTCGCCGACAAGGAAGTGCGTCCGCTCGCCCGCGAAATGGACGAGCACGCCAAGATGTCGCCGGCCCTGATTGAGAAGCTGTTTGCAATGGGCATGCTGAGCGTCGAGGTGCCGGAAAGCTACGGCGGTGCCGGCGGCACGTTCTTCCACTCGGTGCTGGCGGTCGAAAGCCTCTCGCGCGTTGACCCGTCGGTCGGCGTGTTGGTCGATGTCCAGAACACGCTGGTCATTAACGCCGTGCTGCGCTGGGGCACCGACGCCATCAAGCGGACCTACCTCTCCAAGCTGGCCACCAGCACCATCGGCGCCTATTGCCTGTCGGAAGCCGGCTCTGGCAGTGATGCGTTCGCGTTGACCACCCGCGCGGTCGAACAGGGTGACGGCTTCGCCATCACCGGCCGCAAGCTGTGGATCACCAACGGCAACGAAGCGGATATGTTCATCGTGTTCGCCACCATCAATCCCGACGCGGGCTACCGCGGCATCACCGCCTTCATCGTCGATCGCGGCACGCCGGGCTTCTCGGTTGGCAAGAAAGAAGACAAGCTCGGGATTCGCGCAAGCAGCACCTGCGAGTTGCTGTTCGACAACTGCGTGGTGCCGAGGTCACAGATTCTCGGCGAGGTCGGCAAGGGCTACAAGGTGGCCATCGAGACCCTGAACGAAGGGCGCATCGGCATTGGCGCACAGATGCTTGGACTGGCTCAGGGTGCGCTCGACCATACCGTGAAGTACATCAAGGAGCGCAAGCAGTTCGGCAAGGCGATCGCCGACTTCCAGGGTGTGCAGTTTCAGCTGGCGCGCATGGCCACCGATGTCGAAACCACGCGCTTGCTGGTCTACAACTCGGCGCGCCTGCGCGATGCCGGCCTGCCCTTCCTGACCGAGGCCGCCATGTGCAAGGTGTATTCGTCAGAGGTCGCCGAGCGCGTCGCCTCGATGGCGATCAACCTGTTCGGCGGTAACGGTTTCGTGAAGGAATATCCGGTCGAGAAGCTCTACCGGGACGCAAAGATCGGCCAGATCTACGAAGGCACGACGAACATGCAGCTCATGACGATCGCCAAAAACATTCTTGGCTAAGGGCTAGAGTGCCTCAGGTGCCTAGGGTGCCAGGATGACGGCCAGCGTGCGGGCGTCTCGCGTCAGGCGCTCGAGCAGCCCTCCGCGAACATAGCCCCCCGGCCCTTCCATTCGAATCGCGGCATCGGCTGCGTGCTCCGCCGCGTTTGCGGCAAACGCCTTCGCTCGCGCCACCAGCACGGCGGCCGCGCTATCGCCGTGATCGAGTGCCTGCGCCGCCCGGTAGGTCACCATTCGCGCCGCCTCGACCTCGGTCGCGCTGTCAGCGATCACCCAGTGGGGCCGCTGTTCATCGGGACCTGGCTTGACGCCTGCCGCCTTCATCGCCGCCACCGCGTGCGCGATGGCTGCGCGAGCGACACCAAGGGCCACGGCCGCGGCTACGAGCCGGGCGCGAACAGGGTGCTCGTGGCCGACCGCCGCCAGCGCTTCTTCGCTGCCAACGAGGCCTGGCAGCGCCATCACCGGTCCCGACGTTTCGCCAGCCAGCGCCGAGAAGCCCAACCGGGCGCCGAGGCCCGCGTCAGAGATCGACACTTCCTCGACGACCAGCGTCGACGGTACCGCCTCGCGCTGTAGCAGCGACTTGAGTGATTCCAGAGTGGGACCAGCGGCCATGGCAGCGCGGACGCGGTCAACGAGGGACTGTTGTTCGGGAGTGAGATCGAAGGTCATAAGGATAAGGCCGATCAACGCAAGTGATAAGCGTCGATTATAGCCTTAGACCGCGAGCCGTTTAAAAATCGGTCGTAACCGTTCAGCTGTCTGAGGCAGCTCTTCAGGCAACACCCGGACTTCCCCGACGACCGTCATGAAGTTCGTGTCGCCGTTCCAGCGCGGGACGAGATGCGTGTGCAGGTGATCGACAATGCCCGCCCCGGCCGGACGGCCGAGGTTCATCCCGACGTTGATGCCCTGCGGGTGAAACGCTTCGGTGAGCACCCTCTCGGACAACTGCGAGAGCACCGCCAGCTCGGTCAACTCGTCCCGCTCGAGCAGGGCCAGCGTCGCCACATGACGGCGCGGCACCACCATCAGGTGACCAGCGTTGTAGGGGTAGAGATTGAGGATGACGTAGGCCAGAAGGCCTTCGTGCACGACCAGCTGCCGTCCACTGTCAGTCGACAGCGCGGCGCAGAACACGCAGGCATCGGCGTCTTCAGCGCGGGTCACGTAGGAATGTCGCCAGGGAGACCAGATGCGCTCCACGCGCCCTCCTTACAGAGGGCCGGACGCGCCGTCGGCAGGCGGGGCCGGGGTGCCGTCGATCGGCGGCTCTCCCGTGTCCCGGTTGATAAGGTCTTTCAGTTCCTTGCCCGGCTTGAAATACGGGACGCGCTTGGGCGGCACGTCCACCTTGTCGCCGGTCTTGGGGTTGCGGCCCTTGCGAGGCTCGCGCTTGCGAAGGCGGAAACTGCCGAATCCGCGCAGCTCGATCTTCTCACCGCGTTTGAGCGCCTCGATGATGCTCTCGAACACGGTGTCGACGATGACCTCCGAATGCTTCTTCGTGAGGTCCGAGACACGCGACACTTCTTCGACCAGTTCCGCCTTCGTCATATCATTAAGAACAGCAGGTTGGGTCCGTTGCCTATTTGTGCTTCAGGTGATCGCCCAGCGTCGCGCCGCC
>JANMUX010000275.1:0-9587 GCA_031392125.1 Acidobacteriota bacterium
CCTGGAACTCGGCAATGGCTTCGCGGCTGAACTTCGGTTGGCCAAAGCCCGACCCGGCGACCTGCTGCGTAATCTCCTGGCCGTCGAGGTTGAGCTGGAACTGCCGGTCGCGCACGCCGGGTGTAGTGTCAACCGCGTTGGCGGTAATGCCCTTCACCTGCATTGCCAGCTCCATCCAGTTACGGCCCTGCAGCGGCAATTCTTCCATCTGGCGGCGGTCGACATTGCCCGCGACCTGGGTCGAACTGACATCCACCAACGGCGCCTCACCCGTGACGGTCAGCGTTTCCGACAGCGACGCCACCTGCATGGCGAACGGCAGCGACCGGTTCTGGCCGACCAGTAACTCGAGGTCGGGAATGACGACGGTAGAGAAGCCCGACAGCTCTGCCTGCACTTTGTAGCGACCCGGCGCGAGCCCGCGCAGGCGATACTCGCCTCGCTCATCCGAGATCCCACTGGTCACCCGGCCGGTGTCGATCATGGTCGCCGTGACGGTGGCGCCGGGCAGCGAGGCCTTGGTGCCGTCCACAATGGTGCCGGCCACCGATGCTTCCTGGGCTGACGCCACGGCGACGGAGAGGATGCAGAGCGACATCGCGACGAGCGAGATGACACGGGCACGCATAGCTCACTCCCTTTCTGCCACGGTGGGCAGATATGAGATGAAGTCAACCGAGGCGAACGAACGAATGATGCCGCCGGTATGCGTGTCCTCACGCCGCAGGCGCGGCGCGCGGGAATGAATTCCGCGGACTATAACAGATATGATTGCCGCGCATGAGCGATTCCGCTTCCCGGCTCGTCACGCTGTCGGCTGCCCGCTGGCGCCTGTCGATCATCCTCACCGCGGCGATGACCATCATCTACGTCGCGTTCATCCTGCTGATCGCGTTCAACAAGCCGCTGCTTGGCACGGTGCTCGTTCCCGGCCTTAGCCTGGGCATCCTGCTGGGCGTGCTCGTGATCGTCACGGCGTGGGTGCTGATCATGATTTACGTGCGATGGACCAACGCCAACTACGACGTCGCGGTGGCCGACATCCGCAACGCACACCGGGAGGGGCGCTGATGCCGCAATCGGGCCAGCCCAACATCATCGCGATGTCGGGCTTCATCATCTTTATTGTCCTCTCGCTGGTGATCACCTGGTTCGCCGCCCGGCGGACGCGCAGCACCAAGGACTTCTACGCCGCCGGCGGTTCGATCACGGCGCTGCAGAACGGGCTGGCGCTGGCGGGCGACTACATGAGCGCCGCCAGCTTTCTCGGCATCGCCGGCCTGGTCGCGCTGTCCGGGTTCGACGGCCTGATCTACTCGATTGGCTTCCTGGTCGGCTGGCCGGTGGTGGTCTGCCTGATCGCCGAGCCATTGCGCAACCTGGGCCGATTCACGTTCAGCGACGTCGTCGCCTTCCGCTTGAGGCAAACGCCGGTGCGGGTGGCTTCGGCCGCCGGCAGCCTCGCGGTGATCGCGTTCTACCTGATTGCGCAGATGGTGGGCGCCGGCAACCTGATTCGCCTGCTGTTCGGCCTCGACTACGAAATCGCCGTCGCCATCGTCGGCGCCGTCATGCTGGCGTATGTCTTGTTCGGCGGGATGATCGCCACGACCTGGGTGCAGATCGTGAAGGCGGTGCTGCTGCTGTCGGGCGCGTTCATGCTGGCCATGATGGTGCTGGCGCGGTTCTCGTTCAATCCGCTGGCGCTGTTTGCCGCGGCGGCCGAGCAGTACGGACCGGCCGTGCTCGCGCCGGGGAGGCTGGTCTCGGATCCGGTCGACGCCATTTCGCTGGGCCTGGCGCTGATGTTCGGCACCGCCGGCCTGCCGCACATCCTGATGCGCTTTTACACCGTGCCTGACGGGCGTACGGCGCGCGTGTCGGTCGCCTACGCGACGGCCATCATCGGCGGCTTCTACCTGCTGACGTTCATCCTTGGCTTTGGCGCCATGGTGCTGGTCGGCCAGGACGCCATTCGCGGCGTCGATGTCGGCGGCAACATGGCGGCGCCGCTGCTGGCCGAAGTGGTCGGCGGGCAAGCCTTCCTCGGCTTCATCGCGGCGGTCGCCTTCGCCACGATTCTTGCGGTGGTTGCCGGCCTGACGCTGGCCGGGGCGGCAGCGCTGTCACACGACATCTACGTCAACGTCTTCCGTCACGGGCATGCGCCTGAAAAAGAGCAACTGATGGTGGCTCGCGCCGCGACCATCGTGCTGGCCCTGCTGTCGATCGTGCTCGGCATTGTTTTCAAGGGACAGAACGTGGCCTACATGGTGGGCCTGGCCTTTGCGATTGCCGCCAGTGCGAACTTCCCAGCCCTGATCTTGTCGATGTTCTGGCAGCCGTTCACGACGCGCGGGGCGCAGGCCTCGATCCTGTTCGGCACGGTCGCCACGCTTGCGCTGATCTGGATGTCGCCAACGATTCAGATCGACCTGCTGAAACACACCACCGCCTATTTCCCCTATCGCAACCCGGGCCTGTTCACGATTCCGCTGTCGTTCCTGATCGGCATCGTGGTGTCGCTGGCGGCGCCCGAGCCGGCAGCGGTCGCGGGCTTCGCCAAGCTCGAGCAGCAGATCCATTTCGGAGCGCCCGACGAAGCGGCATAATGGAACCCGGAATGCCGCCGCTTCGTCTGTTGATGCTGAGCCTCGCTTGACCGCGTTCCAACTCCACAACCCACGCCTCCGCTACTCGTTGTTCGCGCTTTGGCTGCTGGTCGTAGTCGCCGCGTTGTACCTGTACTTCTTCCAGCGAGAAGCCGTGCAGCTGGAGATGCGAAACGCGCTGTCAACGTCGTTCTGGATTGCCGCGATCACTTACCTGCTGATCGGCTCGCTGCGCGCCTTCACCCTGGTGCCGGCTACGTTTCCGCTCCTGGTGGCAATGCCGTTCTTCGACCCGTGGGTGCTGCTGGCCCTGACCATTCCCTGCATCGCCATCTCCTCGTCCGTCTGCTACTTCTTCGCCGAAGCCCTTCACATGGATGAAGTGTTCGAGCGCAAGTATCCGAAGCAGATTCGCAAACTCAAGGACGCGCTGCAGACCTACCAGCTGCCGATCATCATCGGCTGGAGCTTCTTCCTGCTGCTGCCGACCGACTTGATTTGTTACGTCTGCGGCTCGCTGAAAATCAATTTCAAGAAGTTCTTGTTTGGCGTGGTGGTTGGGGAAGGCACGGTGTACGCCATTTACATCTTCCTCGGCGACTGGGTGTTGCGCCGATGATTTGGTGATCTCGTGATTCGGTGATTTGAGTCGCGGATGTGGGGATTACCCAAATCTCCGAATCACAAGATCGCGAGATCACCAAATCCGCGTCAGCCGAACATTTTCCGTCGCATAAGTTTCGCCGGCACGGAAACGGGCGCGGTCGAACGGGTCGAAGATCCTCGCCTGTCCGCCGATACTGAATCGAGGCGGCCAATCGAGCGCGCCGATTTCTGCGTGGCCGCGAAATCGATCGCGAAACTCAGCTTCTTCACGGCGCTCGAGCAGCAGATACGGGACCTTCCCGTGCGCCGACAGCCACGCCACCGCGCGGTCGAGCCATGCCGGATCCAGGGAATCCCACAGCACCGCCTCGCGGCCGGCATGAAACCGGACGCTGCCGCTCTGCCACACGGTAATCAGGACGGCATTGGCCGGTAACCGAGCGGTCACGAGCGCCGCGGTTTCGCGATAGCGGCCCTCGAGTGCCTGCAACGCCAGCACCTGGCGTGCGCCAGCCGCCTGCATCCCTGCCAACGCCAACGCTACCGTGCCAATCGCCACGACACCGCGCATGCGTGCGCGATCGGCGATCTGCGCGGCAACGCTGCACGCGACGACCAGGGTCAGGACGACCGCAGGCATAAGGAAGCGCAGGTACCACCACTCGGGAAACGGGCGATACAGCAGGTAGACGGCGATCACCGCAGCCGCGAATGCCAGAAGCCACAAGGCCATTCGCCTGGCCTCGCCGGCCAGCAGAAATGGTGCTGCCAGCGCCACCAGCGGAAACACGGTCTGTGTCTGGTAGAACGCCCGGGCGTAATTGGTGAGGTTGACACCGACATGCGACAGGCTGAACAACTCACCCACGTTGCCGTAGCCACTTCCGGTGATGCTGCCGTAGAGCACGTTGTTGAGAAACAGCCACATTGCCACGCCGGGAATGGCACCTGCGCCGAGCCATGCAGTGTCGCGGATTGGCAGCGGCTGTCCGGGTCGCCAAGGTATGGCGGCGACCATCAAGGCGAGAGGGGCCAGGTTCGGGCGAACGAGAATGGCGGCGCCAATCATCACACCGCAGGCCAGCGGACGCGACCTTAGCGTCAGCGCAGCGAGCCAGAGCGCGGCGGTCGCGATGTCGTTCATCGGCTGCACCGCCTGGAACAACACGATGGGGCTCGAGGCCGTCAGCGCCGCCGCCGACACGCCGGCCAGCCCGCCGGCGAGGCGCTTGGCCAGGACAATCGCGCCCCACACCAACGCGAAGGCGGCGATCGGCGTCAGCAGGAAGATTGCATCGCGGCCGCCGATCGCGACCAACGGCGCCATCAGCACCGCATAGCCGGGCGCACAGATTGGTGATGCCGCATCGGGCCGCACCGGGGAGGGAATAAAGCCGCCAGGAGCGAGGGTGAGCGGTGCATCCGGCCACGGTGCCGTCACCGCCAGCTGATTCGACGGTTGCCACTGCCCCGTGCCAAACGCCTCTGCCATGAGCGCGTAGCAGGAAGAATCTGATCCCCCGACCGCCCAAGTGCCGCGCACGATGCCAAATGTGGCGAGCGCCAGCGCCGCCGCGACGGCCAGCACCCTCGGCAGCCAAGGCCGTGGCGCGCTGTGGCCCAGGCGAAGGCGGCTCATCGCGAGAAGCGATACTTGATCAGGACCTCGATCGCCCGCACGCCGTCGCGCCAGCCGATCTTCTTGCCCTGCGCGCGGCTGCGGGGTTCGAACCGCACCGGCAACTCGAGAATCGCGTGACCGTCGCGCAGTAACTTGGCGGAGATTTCAGGCTCGATGTCGAAGCGATTGCACTCTAACTGCAGCCCGCGCGCGATCTCGGTGGTCATCACCTTGTAACAGGTTTCCATGTCGGTGAGCTGGCCGCCGAACAGGATATTGGTAACGCCGGTCAGCACCTGGTTGGCAAGAATCGACAGCCATGGCGCGTCGGGCCGCCCGGCGAGAAAGCGCGATCCGTAGACGACCTGGGTCTGTCCATCCAGGATGGGTTGCACGAGCACCGCCAGTTGCGCGGGGTCAAGTTCGAGGTCTGCGTCCTGGATGGCGACAATCGTGCCGGTCGCTTCCGCAAAGCCGGTGCGAATGGCGCTGCCTTTGCCGCCGTTCTTCGCAGCATGGATAATCCGCAACTCGGGCCGGCCAGCCAAACGGTCGAGCACCTCGCGCGTGCCGTCGGTCGAGCCGTCATTGACCACCAGGATCTCGCGCGGTGCCGGCAGATCGATCACGAGCAATCGCTCGATGACTTCGGAGACGGTCCGCGCTTCGTTGTAGACGGGAACGACGATGGAAATGAGGGGTGACAACGAGGGTCAATTCTACGCGCAGGGATGTGTGCAGTGATAGCAGATCCTGCGCGGCCCGCGCGGGAGTCACGGCGCAGAAGGTAGCATAGGCGTGAAATGAAGATCGTCACCATGGCCCAGAACGTGCCAGGCCCGGTCGCGGTCGCGAGACTCGTCGCGGCCGGCGCGGTCGCGATCAAGGTCGAGGCCCCGTGGGGCGATCCGCTCGAAGGACTGTGCAAGCCGTGGTACGACGAGCTGCACACCGGCGTCACCGTGGTGCGGCTCGACCTCAAGACCGGCGACGGCATGCGATCCCTGACCGACCTGCTCGGATCGGCCGCTGTCTTTGTCGCCAGTCATCGGCCGGCCGCACTGGACCGGCTCGGCCTCGACGCTGTCGCGCTGTCGCATCGCTTTCCCCTGCTCCGGCACTTGAACATCGTCGGCGACACTGCTCACCCCGACGACCCCGGACACGACGTGACGTATCAAGCCAAGGCCGGCCTGCTGCAGGGCGGGTTGCCCAAGACGCTGCTGGCCGACTTGTTCGGAGCCGAGCGCGCGCACGCGGCGATTGTCGAGATGATGCACAAAGGCCCGGGCGGTCGGCGGGTGGTCGGCTTGTACGATGCCTTGAGCGCACTGACGGCACCGATCCGGCACGGGCTCACGGCACCGGGTGGAGGGTTGGGCGGCGGGAACCCGGCCTACGGCGTGTACGCGGCGAGTGCCGGCAGCGTAGCGGTCGGGGCGCTCGAACCGCACTTTCGTGAGAGGCTGTACGGCGCGTTGGGACTCGCGGATGGATCGTCTCTGAGCGCAGTCTTCACCGCCAAGACCGCTTCCGAATGGGAGCAGTGGGCCGCCGACCGCGACATTCCGATCAAGGCCGTCACAGACTAGGCACCGAAGCCACCGAGGTTGATCACGACCATGACCCCAGACAATCCGCTGCAGGCGGCCTACCACCACGCCACCAGGTATCTCAGCGAGGCCGCTCAACGACATGTCGGTTCACGCGCGGAGCGCGCCGAGCTGTTTGCCGCACTGGGCGGGCCACTGCCGGCGGGCGCCACCGATCCCGCCGAGGTCATCAACCACCTCGCGGTGGCCGCCGATCCCGGACTGGTCGCCACCGTCGGTCCCCGCTACTTCGGGTTTGTCACCGGTGGATCGGTACCGGTTACGGTCGCCGCCGATTGGCTGGTCAGCGCGTGGGATCAGAACGCGTGCCTGTATGTGACCTCGCCGGTCGCTTCGGCGCTGGAGGACATTGTCTCCGGCTGGATCGTGGACCTGCTGGGCCTGCCCGCCACTGCCGGTGTCGGCTTCGTCACCGGCTGCCACATGGCCAACTTCACCTGCCTGGCGGCTGCGCGTCACGAGGTACTGCATCGGGCCGGATGGAACGTGGAGACGCAAGGGCTGCAGCGCGCACCACGCGTCCGGGTGTTTGTCGGCGGTGAAGTGCATGTCTCGGCGGTCGGGGCGCTACGCTATCTCGGCTTCGGCAGCGACGAACTGGAGTCGGTGCCGGTCGATGGCCAGGGGCGCATGCGCGCGGATGCGTTGCGCGCACAATTGGCCGGCGCCTCGGGACCCCTCATTGTCTGTGCGCAGGCCGGCAACGTCAGCACGGGCGCCAGTGATCCGATTGCCGAGATCGTGGAAGTGGCGCATGCCCGAGGCGCGTGGGTCCATGTCGATGGCGCCTTCGGACTGTGGGCCGCCGCCGTGCCAGAACTGCAATCGCAAGTCCGCGGCATCGAGGCCGCCGACTCGTGGGCAACCGACGCGCACAAGTGGCTGAACGTGCCCTACGATTCGGGCCTCGCCATCGTCGCTGAGACGGCGCCCCTGCGCGCCGCCATGGGCATGAAGGCGTCGTACCTGCAGCGAGGCGACGATGAAGAGCGCATTGGCATGGACTGGGCTCCCGAATCGTCGCGCCGCGCCCGCGTCGTGCCGCTCTACGCGTTGTTCCGAGCCCTGGGTCGGGAGGGCATCGAAAGCCTGGTTCGCCGCAATTGCGCCCTGGCCAGGCGCATTGCCACCCGGCTCGCGAGCGAGCCGGGCGTCACGATCCTGAACGATGTGGTTCTCAACCAGGTGCTGGTGCAGTTCGCGGACGACGCCACGACCAGGGATGTGATCGCGCGCATACAGGCGGAGGGAACCTGCTGGGCCGGCGGCGCCAACTGGCAGGGGAAGCAGGCGATGCGGATTGCGGTGTCGAACTGGTCAACGACCGAGGCTGACATCGACCGTTCCGCCGATGCCATGCTGGCGTGCTATCGCACTAGCGTTTCTTGATCGGCGTCTTCTTGGGCGCCGGACCCGGCGTGAACTCCAGCATCACGTTGCTGATGGTAGCGATCGGACGGCCGGGCGCCGTGAAGTTATCGGTGCCGTCAGGCCGCACCACCGAGAGTTTCTCGCCGAGCACCGACACCTGATCGCCAATGGTGGCGGGCAGTTCGAGCACGATGAATTCGTCGCCGGTCGGCGCGACGGCCTTGACACCGCCTGGGCCTGCCCCGCCGCTGATGCGATCGAACAGATCTTTTTCGGTGCGGAACTCACTCTGCACAACTGCCCGATCAACCAGCGTGTTGTCCATCGACAGCACTCCAATGGTGGCGGTGTACTTGCGGTAGGCTTGCTTTTGTTTGACGAGCTCGGCCGAGTAGGTGTGGCGGTTATGAAGCTCGAACATCATCTTCACGGGCCCGCGGTGTGGCGGCACGGTGATGAGAATGCCCTCCTTGGGGTCGAGGGCCGTCAGGACATCACAAAACCGGCGGCCGGTGGTCACGCCCATGCCCAGTTCCGACGGGCATTGCCATTCCGCTTGAATCCGCGACGTCACCGGGGCCGGCGCCTTCCTGACCGTCTTGGCAGGCGCTTTTTTCGGGGGCGTCTTGCGGGTTTGTGCGTCCAATGACGGGGACATCATGAGGCTTGCACAGAGAAAAGCCAGCATCACGCGCATGAAGTCAGTATAGCGTCCGTGCGGCAGTTCGTTTGCTTATGCTTACAGGACCCGCCGTCTCGTTCAACCGGCTGTGCGCATGGGGTGCGGTCCTGTCATTCAGTGTCAGTCGAATTCTTACGACGGTCGCCGTGTAGTCTTGTACCAATCCAACTTCTCGTAAGGCGCGAACGGTTTTCTGGAGGACAGATCAAATGATTCGAGTACGCGTGTGGTTCGCAGTCCTAAGTCTCGTTGCTTTCGCGGCGCTTCCTGTCGCCGCGCAGGTGCAGACGGGATCGATCCTGGTACGAGTGACCGACGATCAAGGTGGCGCGGTGCCTGGCGTGGCTGTGACGTTGACGAGCCCGGTGCTGGTCTCCGGGACCATGTCGGGCGTCACCGACAGCGGCGGCGTAAACCGCTTTCCGTCGTTGCAACCCGGCATCTATTCCGTCAAGGTCGACTTGCAGGGCTTCCGGAGCGTGATTCGAGAAAACGTGTCGGTGCAGGTGGGTGCCACCGTGCCGCTCGACATGGCGCTCAGCGTCGTGACCGTGGCCGAAACGGTCACGGTGACCGGCGCGTCGCCGGTGGTCGACACCACCAGCGCCAACACCAGCGTCAACCTGGGCGAGCAGTTGCTCCAGGGCACGCCCGGCGGCCGCGACATTTGGTCGCTGGTGGAATACAAAGTGCCGAGCCTGATGATCACGCGACCCGACGTCGGTGGGACCTCTGGCGGGCTACAGGGCGTGTTCAACGCCCGCGGAACCACCAGCGCGCAGAATTCCAGCTATCTGAACGGCATCAACGTCGGTGATCCGGCAGCGATTGGCGCGGCCGGTTTCTACTACGACTTCGACGCGTTCGACGACATCCAGGTCTCGACCGGAGCGCACGACATCACGGTGCCGACGAGCGGCGTGTTCCTGAACATGGTGACCAAGAGCGGCGGCGAAAGCTGGCGCGGCCGCACGACGTTTGCGTGGCTGGGCGATGCGACCCAGACCCAGAACATCGACGACGACCTGCTTCGCTACGGCTTCCGTCCCGAGACCAACTCGGTGGACTTCGTGTCGGACGTC
>JANMUX010000177.1:0-3409 GCA_031392125.1 Acidobacteriota bacterium
GGCGCCGACCATAGGCCGAGAATCGCAGTGCCTGCGCTGCCACTTGTCGTGGGACACGCTCGGCGTGCCCGGCCAGACCATCCTGAGCACGTTCCCTCGCAAGAACGCGGACGACTACGCCAACGGCTTCACGGTGGATCATTTCCGCCCGATCGAAGACCGGTGGGGCGGATGGTACGTCACGGGCAAGCGCGTGCCGCCGAAGCATGCCGGCAACCTGCCGCTGTTCATGCCTGCCTTCGCCAGGGCTTCAGAGGGCAAGTCCGCTACCACGCCGCCGCCGGCGCGCGTCTCGCTCGCGGGGCAGCTCGACATGAGCCGCTATCCCGCGCCGTACAGCGACGTGGTCGCCTTGATGGTGATGGAGCACCAGGCGCACCTGTTCAACCTGTTCACGCGGGCGACGTGGGAACACCGCGTCGGGGTCGAGTCGCGGGTGGCCGAGGCCGCCGATGCCATTGTCGAGTACATGCTGTTCGTGGACGAGGCGCCGATTGTCGGCGGGCCAATCGAGGGCTCATCTGGATTCGCGGAGCAGTTCATGGCCGGCGGCAAGCGCGATGCGAGGGGCCGCTCGCTGCGCGAGCTCGACCTGAAGACGCGGCTGCAGAAATATCCGCTCAGCTACATGATCCACTCGCCGTCGTTCGAGGCGTTGCCGGCGCCAGTGAAGAGCCTGGTGATGGGGAAGATCGAGCGCGTGCTGTCGGGACACGACCTGGACAAGAAGTATGGCCACCTCTCGCCGGCGATTCGTCAGGCGACCGCGGAGATTCTAAAGGCCACGATGTAAAGGCGGGGCCGGCCGGCGTTCCAGCGTCCAGATGTATTCCGGCTGGCCGTTGCGGTTCGACTCCTCGACAACTGTCGCGCCGAGCTTGCGCATGGCGCCGACGCCGCGGGCGTTGCGCACCAGTGTCCTGCCGACCAGCGTGGTCACGCCCCATTCGTTGAACAGGAACTCCAGGTAGATGGTCACGGCCTTCGTGAAGACGCCGGTACCCCACAGCGCCGGTGCGATGGCAAAGCCGATTTCGGCGCGGTCTTCGTCGCCCTCGATTCGCAAGGCCATGAACAGGCCCGACACTTCCTGGTTGCCGGTTAGCAGGGTGTAGCACGCGGTGCGTCCGTCGACGCGGCGCGAGTGGCTGAGGGAGATCCACGCGCAGAAGTCGCCCAAGGTGGCGGGTGGCGGATCGAGATGCGCCGACACGTCGGGCCTCGCAAACAGCGCCATCAGCGCTGGCGCGTCCGATAAGAGCACTTCCCGCAGGCACACATCGTCCTGCAAAAGCACCGGCAAAGCATGCACAGTCGCCTGACTCACCACGTTGCAAACGGCTCCCTGGGATAGGTTGAGGGGGGGCGGGAACCTAACGCACAAGTATTGTCGCCGCTTGTGCCTGAAGCAAGCCCGTTCGCGGTCTCCAGCGCAACCGTTTATGTGCCACCGTTGGCCGTTCTGAGTAAGCCCGCTGAGGGGATTGCGTCCGGTTCGGCGCATACTACACAGACGGTATTCTGTCGGTCTATTACCCATCGTGTCCCTTGGAGCTGTGATGTCTGCCCAGATGCCCCCTTTGCGTCCTACGGTTCGAATCGTCGCCGGACTGTTTTTAGCCGTGATTCTGTCTGCCGGGGCCACCCTGCTGGCCCAGATTCCTGGCCGAAACGTCAACATGGTGGCTGGTACGGAGTGGCCGGGTGGTGATCCGTTCCTGCAACGGCAGAACGAGCCGTCGATCGCGGCATCCACGCGCAACCCGTTGCATCTGGTGGCCGGCAGCAACGACTACCGCACCGTCGACCTCCCGGGGTTGCCCGACGACGTCGAGACGGGTGACGCGTGGGTCAGCGTCTACAAGTCGTTCGACGGCGGCGAGCGCTGGTCGAGCACGCTCATGCCCGGCTACCCGCAAGACACCTCGGCGGCCGGGATGGCGTCGCCCCTCAAGGGCTACCAGGCGGCGGCCGACCCGGTGGTGCGCGCCGGCACGAACGGCCTCGTCTACTACAACGGGCTGGTCTTCGATCGCGGCGACAACGGCAAGAGCGGCATCTTCCTGACGCGGTTCATCGACCGCAACAACAAAGAGAACGGCGACGCGATCGCATATCTGGGCACCAGCATGGTGGCCAGCTCGAACGGCGCCGTGTTCCTCGACAAGCCGTGGATGGCGGTGGACCTGCCGCGCAACAACGCGCCCTTCTGCGTCGTGGGCGGCGTGGCCACCGGGGGGAAAGTGAAGCGGGCCGGCCATCGGCTGCGCGGCAACAGCGGGAAGACCGGCAATTCCGGTGTCGTGTGGGTCGACCCCGGCCTGCAGTACGTGCCTGCCGGGGCGATCTACGTGGCCTACACGTCGATTACCGGCGATGCGCTGGCGGTGCCTTCGACGCTGCGCGCCGAGATTCTGCTCAAGCGCTCGCTCGACTGCGGCGCCACCTGGAGCGCGCCGCTGCGCGTCAGCCGTTCGGCCGACGCCATCAACCAGGGCGCGACGCTCTCGATCGACCCGGTGGACGGCGACCTGTTCGTGGCCTACCGGCGATTTGCCACGCCCGCGGCGCCGACGGCCGACGCCGTGATGGTGGCCCGGCTGCCCGTGGGCCAGATGGCGTTCGGCCCGGCGGGGATGGCCCGGGCGCTGCCGCGCACCGATTCGCCCACCGCGGCGCTCCAGCGCATCTTCGAGCATCGGAAGAAGCGCGCGCAGCCAGCACCGGTACCAGTGCCCCCCTCTGACATTAAACAGATGGACCAAGGCACGAGCAAGTGCGACCCCCTTGACCCCTCTAACACCCTTGGCAACTCCGCGTGTAGCTTCCGCACGAATGCCTATCCGGCCATGACCATTGACGGCGCGAGCCGCGTCTACGTGGCGTGGGCGGAGCGCGGGTTCGCCCAGATGAACCCCTTTCCCTATGGCGACGCTCGCATCCGGATCACCACGACCACCGATGGCCAGAATTTCTCCACGCCGATCGAGGTCGACAATCAGGACCCGTCACCCGGACACCAGTTCATGCCGTCTCTCACGTTCGCCGGAGGGAAGCTGATGCTCGTGTTCTACGACCAGCGAGAGACGCGGGCGCAGCTTGTCGGGGAGTTCGTCAAGGACGCCGGCTTGACCGCTAGTCGCAACACGATTGACATCCGCGCGTCGCTTGGCACTCCGGGCGCCGCGCCGTCGTTTGAGCCGTCGTTTGAGCCCTCGGTGCGTGTCTCCGATTATCTGATGGGCTACCGTAGCCGCCTCGGTGCTCTGGAGCAACTCCAGTTCAACCCGCCAAATCTGCCGATGTTCAAGCTGGGCACCGTGCCCTTCATCGGCGACTACATCGACGTCGCGCCGTCGCCGGCGTTCGTGCCAACGGGTGGGGGCGGCTGGGCCTTCAACACCGCGCC
>JANMUX010000416.1:0-14486 GCA_031392125.1 Acidobacteriota bacterium
CTGCGGCCGGTCAGGCGCAGGTAGTCGAGCGTCAGCGTGTCCACCGGGAAGATGGCGACAGTGGCGCCGTATTCCGGGCACATGTTGCCGAGCGTCACGCGGTCGGCGATCGTGAGGTGGCCCAGGCCGTTGCCGTAGAACTCGACGAACTTGCCCACCACCTTGTGCTTGCGCAGCGCCTCGGTGATGGTCAGCACGAGATCGGTGGCGGTGGCGCCTTCCGGCAGTTTGCCGGTGAGGCGGCAGCCCACCACCGGCGGAATCAGCATCGAACTTGGCTGGCCCAGCATTGCGGCCTCGGCTTCGATGCCGCCCACGCCCCATCCCACGACGCCCAGGCCGTTCACCATCGTCGTATGCGAGTCGGTGCCGAAGCAGGTGTCGGGATACAGCACGCCGCCATCGGCGCAGACCACGCGCGCCAGGTATTCGATGTTCACCTGGTGCACGATGCCGGTTTCAGGCGGAACGACGCGGAAATTGCGGAAGCCGGTCTGGCCCCAGCGCAGGAACACATATCGCTCGCGGTTCCGGTGATACTCCAGGTCCGCGTTCAGGTCTTTCGCGTCCATGGTGCCGAAGTGATCGACCTGTACCGAGTGGTCGATCACCAGCTCCACTGGCTGCAGCGGATTCACCTTCTGGGGGTCGCCGCCAAGCGCGACGATGCCGTCGCGCATCGCCGCGAGGTCGACGACGCAGGGCACGCCGGTGAAGTCCTGCAGCAGCACGCGGGCCGGCATGAACGACAGTTCCTTCTCGCCGATCGTCTTCGGATCCCACGATGCCAGCGCTGTGATGTCGGCCGTCTTGACAAAGCCGTTGTCTTCGCGGCGCAGCAGGTTTTCGAGCAGAATCTTCAGGGAGTACGGCAAGCGGGCCACGTTCGGAAACCCGGCCTTTTCGAGTGCGGGCAAGCTGTAGATGCTGACCGTATCGGCGCCGACGGACAACGAGGTGCGGGTCTTGAAACTATCGAGGCTTGGCATGATGGCGACTGGCTCCTAGGCTAGAACCTGCCAATTCTATCAAGGAACGCGCGCACGACGACCGCGGGGTCCTGCTTCTCGCCGTCGACTGCGAAGTTCATGCGGCGCATATCGGCGGCCGAAAGCCGGCCGGCCAGGCCGCGAATGGCGGTCGCGGCGGCCGGATACTGCAACAGCACCGAGGCGCGCGCCACCGGCGCCGCGTCGTAGACCGGGAAATAGCGGCGGTCGTCTTCGAGTACTGTCAGCCCGAGGGCGTCAATCAGGCCGCTGGTCGCGTCGCCGGCCGTGACGTCGACCTCCCCCGCCGCCAGCGCCCGGTAGATCAGGTTCAGGTCCATCACCCGGGGCGCGTCGGCAAACGTCAGACCGTAAGCGGCGCTCAGCCCCTTGAACCCATCGGGCCGCTCCAGGAACTCGTAGCCGAATCCGGCCTTCCACGCGCGGTTCGCCGTCAATGCGCTGACCGTCGTCATCCCGAGCCGCTTCGCATCAGCCCCCCGCACGAGAATGGCAAACGTGTTGTTGAATCCAAGCCGCGGCATCACGGTCACGCCGACTGCCGCGTAACGATCGCGAACCGTGGCAAACACGGCCTCGGCATCCGCCGATGGCGGCTCGTTGAAGATCGCGGTCAACGACGTGCCGGTGTATTCGACATACAGGTCGATACCGCCGCTGAGCAGGGCCTGGTGCGCGATCGCAGTGCCCCCGAGGTTCAACCGGCGTTCGACCTTCAGGCCGGCCTCGCGCTCGACGACCTGCGCCATCAGTTCCCCGAGCACGACCTGCTCGGTAAAATTTTTTGACCCAATCACGAGATCGGCGCGGCCCCCGGACGTCCGGCCCGCCACGGCTACCATCACCACAAACACACCGGCGGCCGCGAGGATGACGACGTGCCGCCGCGAGCGCCGGCGAGGGTCCGACAAGTGTCCTGCGGCCGCCAGCGCGGCGTCGGCAGCCAGCGCCAGAAGCGCGGCCGGCAGGGCGCCGGCCAGAATCACCGTCGGGTCCACCATCGCCAGCCCGCGGAAGATGTAGTCGCCCAGGCCACCGGCACCGATGGCCGACGCGATGGTTGCCGTGCCGACGCCAATCACGACGGCGACGCGCAGGCCCGACACAATCGACGGCAGCGCAAGTGGCCACTCCACCTGGCGCAGCACCTGGCGCGGGGTCAGGCCCATGGCGACCGCGCACTCGACCACCGCCGGCGGCACCCCCTGCAGGCCGGTAATCGTGCTGCGCAAGATTGGCAGCACGGCATACACCGTGAGCGCCACGAGCGCCGTGCGCGTGCCGATGCCGCCGATGAACGGTAACGGAATCAGGAAGCCGAACAGGGCAAGGCTTGGAACCGTTTGCGCCAGGTTGGCGAGGCCCACGATCGGCCGCGACAACGACGGCCGTCGAGCCGCGAGCACGCCAAGAGGAATGCCAATGGCTGCGGCGATGGCAGTCGAGGCGGCGACCAGCACGACGTGTTCACTCAGTCGCGTGGCCATCTCGGCCCGGTGCGATGCGATGAACGCCAGCAGCTCGTTCACGGCGTCCCCAGCAACGCCGACACGCGCGGGTCTTCACTGTCCCTGACGTTCGCCGGCGTATCGCAGGCAATCAGGTGACCATCGTGAAGCACGGCAATCTGATCGGCCAGCGCGCACGCTTCTGCCATGTCATGTGTCACCAGGATGACCGATCGCTGCAGCGTACGCTGCACGCGTCTGAACTCGGCGTGCAGTTCACCCTTGGTGATGGGATCCAGTGCGCCGAACGGCTCGTCCATCAGCAGCAGCGGCGGGTCGGCCGCCAGTGCGCGGGCGAGGCCCGCGCGCTGGCGCTGCCCACCCGACAATTCGTCCGGCCACCGGTGCCGGAAGACGCCCGGGTCGAGGCCAACGAGCGACAGCAGTTCATCGACGCGGGCCGTCACGCGGCTGTCGGGCCAGCCGAGCAAACGCGGCACGGTCGCGAGGTTGTCGGCGACGGTCACATGGGGGAAGAGGCCGGCATCCTGGATGACGT
Organism: Acidobacteriota bacterium; assembly: GCA_031392125.1. Taxonomy (GTDB): domain Bacteria; phylum Acidobacteriota; class Vicinamibacteria; order Vicinamibacterales; family UBA2999; genus 12-FULL-67-14b. Next base: position 3,018 of record JANMUX010000416.1, read on the forward strand.
AACCGGTGCGCCGCCGAAGCGCAATCGGGTCCCACTCCCGCGTGCTCTTGCCGTCCACCAGCACGTCGCCACTATCAGGGTCGAGCAAGCGGTTCACAAGGCGCAACAGCGTCGTCTTGCCCGAGCCGCTGCGGCCGACCAGCGCCACCGTCTGCCCCGTCGACACGGCGACGGTGACGTGATGGAGCACGGCCCGCCCGCCGCGACTCGCAGAAACATCCGCGAACTGGACGGCCGGCTGCGTCATGGCGTGCTACAGGCTGAGAAAGAGGTGCACGGCAAGCGTGGGAAAGACCCGCACCTTGTTGTCGAAATCGATGCCACCGCGCCGCGTGTTGGCACGCAGATCTCCGCGCAGTCCGAACGAGCGCGCCGTGCCGGATCCCCCGCGAAGCCAGTAGCGCGCGCCCACGCCGCCGTAGTAAATCTGCCCGGTCTCGACCATCGTTCGTTCTTCGTGCAGCTGACGAAGGTAGCCGCCGCCACCAATGACGAAGGGACGCAACCGCGAGCCCAGGCGCACGGGCAGGTGCCAGATCACGGCGCCGTCGAAGAAATACTGCGTCAGCTGCTCGCCCTCAAATGCCTGTGCGCCAACTTCACGGTCCTCGGAAATCTCGAAGCCCACGCGCGGCATGCCGAACGTGCCCCCACCCTCGATCAACAACTGCGGGGTGAGCGTGAAGCCCAAGCGAACGCTCGCCTGCGCGACAGAATCGATCTTCGAACTGGAGGAGAACAGGGTAAAGGGCGGCGGAGTGGCGCCAGCCGCGTTACTACGCAGTTGCGCGCTCGCGTCGCCGAGAGGGTAACTGCCTGACCACGCCGCGCCGCCTTCCACGACAAGCCGGTGCGCCGGAAGCGCCGGTGCCTCCTGCGCGCTCACGCGGGCAACACCCCAGCACGCCAGCATCAGAGCACCTGCGCACCTGCGCGCCTGAGCACCCCAGCACTTCATTTCGGAAGCACCTTGATCTCGAGTGGCGACGACGACCCGCCGCGCGGCGCCACCACCATTCGCGTTGCGTAGGTCACGCGGAAATCGACGTCGATTGAGGTCGAAAAGAAACTATCGACCTCGGCGTCATCCAGCGGTTCGACCCTCAGGATGTACGGGCCAGGCTCAAGACGCGCGATCGCGAAATCGCCGTTCGCATTCAACGCAAAGTTGGCCACGACGGCGCCGCTCTCGGGGTTGAGCGCGACAATGTGCGCACCAAGCAGGCCGCGGCCGTTCTTGGTGACGCGGCCGGTCACGCTGCCGGTGGAGGTCAGCTGATTGCTGGCCGGATAGAGATCCGAGATGCCGGCAATATCGTCGGCCTGCAGCACCCGATCGGCGATGGCGCCGGCCGACATGGCAATCGGAAACATGATGGCGCCAGACGCGACTACCCTGCGGCCGCCGGTCCCGGTCAGTTCGGTTTCACCGATTGCCGAGTGGCTCAACCCGAGCAGGTGTCCGAGTTCGTGGAGCGCAACCGACTCGAGATCGACCCGACCCGGCGTGCCCTGTGCCGAGACCGACCACAGGAAACGCGAATTGAAGAAGACATCGGCTTCGAGAATCGCGCCGTTGGTGGTGTCAATCAGGAAGCTGGTCGCGCCGAGGACCCGGTCCAGGTCCGGCCGATCGAGAAACCCAAGAGTGGTCCGGCCATCCACCAAGCCGGGCGGCGCCGACGTCATGCCCTGGAACTCGAAGCGCACCGTGGCAGACGGCACCGCCTGCCATGACGCCGTGGCGCGCGCCAGCGCTTCTCGAAGGTCGCCGGCCGACGCGCTCGCGGCGTCGGTGTCGGACACGAAATAGCGGACCGGCCCACGCCATGTCACATCGACCACGCGGCCATCGACCGCTGTGCCGAGCTTGAGATAAGCCGAGACGGGCACGACGGAGGCCGCCATCACGAGGGCCGCGAGCAACACCCCGGCCACCCCCCTCATCGAGCCACGTCCGTCACGGCCCGCACGGCACTTTCAAAGGCCGCCAGCGACACCGGTTTACGCCGGGCATCGCCACGAACAATCGGCCCACCCGCCGCCTCGACGGCCGGCGGTGTCACGATTACAGCTCCTGAGGAGCCGTCGCGAACCACCCGGTAAATGCCCTGCGTGAACCCGGTTGTCACTGGCAGCCGCGGAACACGCGCGGTCAGAAACAACACCGCGAGGTCGCCGCGTGCAAACGAGGGCGCGCCGGGCATGACGTTGAGATAGTGTCCAATCTGTCCGCCCGGAACGGTCAGCGTCAGTTCATCGGCCGCAGTGCCCTTCAACCCCTTGATGACCTCGACCGTCACCAGGCTCTCGATGCTGCGACGATCGTCGCGCCATTGACTGCGCACGTCGGTCACCCGCGCGTAAACCACGCTGGACGACTGGCGCACGAGTTGTTCGAAACTGAGGGGGGCGACAGTCGCGGCCTGCGCGGGCATGATGGCCAGCGCGAACAGGACACCGATCAGACCCGGGCTGGGCGCAGAGAAGAAGGCGGCGAACAGGCTACGACGCATGCGCCGAGTGTACGACATCGAGCACCGCTTCCGCGGCGCGCTCGCTGGCGCCGGGTCCGCCGAGCTGGCGGCGCACGTCATCGAGCTCCCTGACCATTTGCTGCCGGTAGCCGGGCTCATTCAAAATGCGGATGGTTTCGGCTGCGACGGCCTCGGCCGTGCACTCGTCCTGGATCAGTTCACGCACAATGCGCTTGCCGGCGATCAAGTTGACCATGGCATACATATCGACGCGGGCCATGCGCCTGCCCAGTCGATAGGTCAGCGGCGACAGCTTGTACAGCACCACCATGGGCCGGCCGTGCAGCGCGGTCTGCACGGTGGCCGTGCCCGAGGCTGTCACCACGGCGTCGGCCGCCTGCAACACGTCATCGGTCTGGCCTTCGACGATCCGCAGCGTGAGTGACGGAAGGCCGAAACCCTCGAACAGGCGATCGGAAAGATTGGGCGCGCGGGCGACGATGAACTGCGCGCCGGGCACTTGCGCCGCGATCAGGGGCGCGGCGGCCGCCATGACCGGCGCGAGCCGCTCCAGTTCGTTGGGCCGGCTGCCGGGCAGTAACGCGACCACCGGCTTGGCGGCATCGAGTTTCAGCCGCCCCATAAACTGTTCGCGCGACTGTTCCGGCGTGACGAGATCGACCAGCGGATGGCCGACGAAGCGGACGTCCATGCCCTCGCGCTGATAGATGGCTTCCTCGAACGGAAAAATTGGCAGCACCCGGTCGACCAGCTTCTTCATGGTCTTGATGCGGCCGGCGCGCCATGCCCACAGCTGCGGGCTGACGTAATAGATCACCGGCACCCCCAGCATCTTGATGGCGCGCATCAGGCGGAAGTTGAAGTCAGGGTAATCGATCACCACGAGTGCATGCGGCTTGCGCGTGCGCGCAGCCTGGACGAGCAGCCGCAGGGTGCGCCACGAGCGCGGCAGCACGGCCAGCGCTTCGGTGAGGCCGGTGACCGACAGGCCATGGAAATCGGCGACCAGCTCGCCGCCGGCGCCCTTGAGGCGGTCGCCGCCCAGGCCAAACACCTGGATGTCGGGCTCGCGGCGGCGGAGAGCCGCGACCAGCGCGCCGGCGTACAGATCGCCAGACGGCTCGCCGCACGAAATCATCAGGCGTGTCACGGAGCCTTGGCGGGCGCCCGGCGCTGAAAGTCCACCGACAGCAAGTCGACGTTCTCGATCGGAATGCGCTCGAAGTCGCCGAAGCCGACGCCCTTCAGGTCTTTGACGAAAGCATCGGCGTTGCCGACCAGCACGACCGACAACTGGCCGGGGCGGATAAACCACCGCGCCACGCGCTGGATCTCGTCAGGGGTCACGCGAAGGATCCGTTCGCGATACTTCGGCAGGTCATCGACCGGCAACTCGTAAAACAACTGGTTCAACACCTGCGTCGCAATGGCATCGGGCACCTCGAGCGTCAGCGGGAAATGCCCGACCATGTAGTCCTGTGCTCCCGACAGCTCTTCGTCGAATACCCGCTCCCGCTGCAGACGAGAAAACTCGTCAACGACAATCCGCAGCGCTTCGGCGGTATTTGACGTCTGGGTATCGGTTTCGGCAATTACGGCGCCGGCCATCTTGAAGGTGTCGAGATCCGCCGAGGCGCCGTACGTCAACTGCCGCTGCGAGCGAAGCACCTGCTGCAACCGGTTCGCGCCTTCGCCACCGAGAATCTTCACCGCCTGGTCAACGGCCTCGTAGTCGTTGTGTTTGCGCGGGATGGCGATGTGGCCGACGCGAATCTCGGTCTGCACCGCGTCTTTCTTGTCAATCACGATCACCCGCTTGGTGGGCTGGGGCGGCTCGGTGGCGGTCTGCTCAGGCACCACGCCCGACTGCCATGCCCCGAAGTACTTCTCGAGGCCGACCATCGCCTCGGCCGCGCCAATGTCGCCGACTACGGCGATCAAGGCGTTGTTGGGAACAAAGTATTTCTTGTGGAACTCGACGAAGTCGGCGCGAGTGAGCGAGGCCAGCGAGGCTGCGGTGCCGGCCCCCGGCATGCCGTAGGGGTGAAAACCGTAAATCAGGCGATCGATCACCTGACCGGCTACCGCCTCAGGATCACCGGCCGAGACCTTCAACGCCGACAGGGCCTGCTGCCGCTGACGCTCGACTTCCTCGGGCGCGAAAGTCGGTCTCTGCGCCACGTCGGCAATCAGCTCGAGGGCCAGGTCGTAACTGTCTTTCATCACGACAGCGTTGATGTAGCTCAGGTCACTGCCGGCGCCGGTGCCCAGGACGCCGCCGACAAAGTCGATGGTGTCGGCAATCTGTTCCGCGGTCCGCTTGCCGGCGCCCTGATCCAGCAGCGTCGCGGTCAGCATTGCCATGCCGTGCTTGTCTTTCGGGTCCTGCGCGGCCCCGGCGCGGATGATCATGCGGACGCTGATCGACGGTTGCTCGTTGTGGTTGACCAGCACCACTTGCAGGCCGTTGGTCAGCTTGCGAATTTCGTATGGCGGAAACACAACCGGCCGGGCAGGCAACGGCCGCGGCGGCGCCTCGCGCGGCCAGTTGGTGACCCGGGCGCCTTGCGCCGACGACTGCCGCATGACCGGCTTGCCAGGCACGGCCTGCGCCGCCACCAAGGCGGTGAGCACCGAAAACACGCCGAGGGTGACGATGGCCTTCATTCTCATTTCGCCACCTCGTTGACGCCGCCTTTGGGCATGATTCGCATCACCATCCTGCGTTCGGGCACGAAATATTGCTGCGCCGCGCGTTTGACATCGGCGGTCGACACTTTCAAGAAGGTGTCGAACTCGCCATCGGCACTCGCCATGTCCTTCTGAATCACTTCGGCGTGACCCATCTGCGACACCTTCTCCTTGATCGAGAGGCGGCTCAGAATGTAATCGCGCGAGAACTGGTTCTTGGCGCGCTGCAATTCGCGTTCGGTAATCCCCTCGGCCTTGAGCCTGTCGAACTCGGCAATCAACGCCTTCTCCACGTCGTCGGGCGACTTGCCGGGGTTGACGAGCGCCACCGCATAAAAAATGCCCGGGTCCTCGAGAAAGCTGCTGCTGCCGAAGGCCGTCAGCGCGAGTCCGGTCTCGTAAACCAGCTTCCGGTAGATGCGCGAGGTCTGGCCATCGGACAGCGTCTTCGACATCACGAACATCGGGTACGAATCAGGATGGCCGTTGTAGGGCGCCTGGTAGGCGATTACCACCGCCGGCAGCGGCCACGGCTGCTCGAGGTTGATCCGCCGTTCCTTGATGTGCGCCGGCTCTTTGGGAATGTCGCGCGGCACCGGCTTGGACGATTTCGGGATGCGGGCGAAATACTGGTTTACCAGGCTGATGACATTGTCGGTGTCGAAGTCGCCGGCGATCAACAGCGTCGCGTTATCGGGCACGTAATAGGTATTGTAAAAGTCGCGCACATCGTCGACCGTCGCCGCATTCAGGTCGTTCATGCTGCCGATCACCGGGTGCTTGTAGGGATGCGCGTCGAAGGCGTGGAAGGAAATCAGTTCGTTCAGCAGGCCGTACGGCGGATTCTCGATGCGCATGCGGCGCTCTTCTTTCACCACCTCGCGCTCGGCGACGAACATCTTCTCGTCAACCCGCAGGGTCGCCATGCGATCGGCTTCCATCCACAGCGCGAGCGGCAGGTACTGCGCGGGAATCGACTGCCAGAACACGGTGGTGTCTTCGTTGGTGTAGGCGTTGGCCTGGCCGCCGACCGACGCGATGATCGAGGTGTGCTGTTCGGGCTCGACGTTCTTCGAGCCCTTGAACATCATGTGCTCGAAGAAATGCGCGAACCCGGTGCGGCCCGGCTTCTCGTTCTTCGAACCAACGTGGTACCACAGCTCGACGTGCACGATCGGCGTGGACTTGTCCTGGTGCAGGACCACGACCATGCCGTTGGGCAGCACCAAACGCTGATACTCGAGCTTCGGCGGACGAACAGCGGCATAAAGAGGCGCCAGCCACAACAGCACGCCGACCGAAATCAACCCGAGCAACGCCAACGACAGTCTGCGCATTTAGGTATCCGTTTCTTCCAGCCGCTGCAGGCGCGCGTCCAAGTCGCGCAGCTGCCGCCTCATTTCCGGCAAATTGCGCACGACAACATGCGCCCGCCGCCACTCATGCGTCGGCATCATCGGGTAGCCCGACATGTAGCCGTCGGCGTCGATCGATCCAGTGACCCCGGTCTTCGCCGCCAGCTTGACGCGATCGCCAATCGTCAAGTGCCCGCTGATGCCCGCCTGCCCGCCAAACATGACCCGCTCGCCGACAATTGTGCTGCCGGCAATCCCGACCTGTGCTGCCAACAGCGAGTGCTGACCGACCACGACGCCATGGGCGATCTGCACCAGGTTATCGATCTTGGTGCCGGCCTTGATCCGCGTTTCGCCCACCGCGGGACGGTCGATGGTCGTGTTCGCGCCAATTTCGACATCGTCTTCGATGACGACAGGACCAAGTTGCGGAATCTTCTCGTGAGACCCATCCGGGCGCTGGGCGAAGCCGTAGCCGTCGCTGCCAATGACCGCCCCGTTCTGGACCACCACCCGGGCACCCAGCGTGCAGCGCTCGCGAATTGAGACGTGCGCGTGCAGCAGGCAGTCGGGACCAATCACGGCATCGTCGCCAATTACGACGTGGGGATGAATGACAGTGCCGGCTCCAACACGAACACCGGCGCCGATCACCGCCAGCGCGGCCACCGAAACGCTGGGGTCGATCGTGGCCGTGGGTGAGACGACGGCGGTGGGGTGGACGCCCGGGTCGGGACCTCGATACGGCGACAGCGCCTGCAACGCCCTGGCAAAGGTCAGGTAAGGCGTGGCGCTGCGAACGATCGCACAGGGCGCTTTGACCAACTGCCCGTCAGCGATTACCGCACTCGCCTGAGTTGTCGCCAGTGCGGCTGCGTACTTCGAGTTGGCAAGAAAGGTGATGTCGCCGGGTCCCGCGCTCCCGATGGTGGCGACCCGGTGAATGTCGATGCCGGAATCGCCCTCGACGGGGCATTCCAATCGCCGAGCCAGCTCGCCGAGGGTCACAGGTTCGAGAATATCACGCGCTCGTCGTCGCCATCTGCTCCACGAAGCGGGCCAGCTTCGGCATATGCAGGCGATGGGCGACGTCGTGAATGACGCGATGACGGTCTTCGGCGCCAAGAACAAAGGCGCCTCGCAGGTCGGTGAGCGCCGTACTCGGCTCCACTCTCCATGTCACTTCATTCAGGCCGTTCCTGGCGCCTCGCCACGACAGGAAATGACCGACCACGGTGAAGGTGAAGAGGTAGCCCAGCACGTTGGGGCCGGGTACGAAGGCCACCGGCGCTGACGCGAGCAAACCCAGGGAGTGAACGGCCAGCAGCCGGAGGTGGCTGTCGGCGTCGCGTTTCAGCGAAGCGCGCATCACGGCCTCGGCTTCTTGCGGATCCATCACGGCATCGATGTGCAGGGTGGCTGCGTCGGCCGTGCGCAGGTGCCATAGCAGGCGCTGCTCGGCGATCCGCTCCGCAATCCAGCGTAACGATCGCCTCTGCATGCGGCCGAGAAACGTTGGCGGCTGATCGTGCGTGGCCTGGTGACGTGCCTGTTCTGCTTCTTTCAGTTGGGTTTGAAAGCGCACTCGCAGACGGCCGAAGAAGCCAAGTCCTTCAGGCGACTCAATCGGCTGGTCGTCGTCCGGCGCCTCGTAGTAGGACTCGAACTTGTCCGTGCCGATGGGCACGAGATACACATCCATCACTGTTTAGGACGTCGAATACGGCGCGGAGTTCGCGCCGGCTCAGCCGGAATCGCCGGCTTGCCGGCCTGTTCCCAGGCGCCAACGATCATCGACGCCACGGCCGAGATAGAGTCGTTCAGCCGCCGCTCGAGCGTCGGCAGCGTGCCCTTGGCAAACGTCTCGAAATAGCCGGCGTCGTAAAACTCGCGGCCTTCGCTTGCCTTGAGGTCGGACTCCAGCACGTTGGCTGCCGCGCGGTTACTGGCCAGTAGCACGTCAAACATGAAGTCGCGAGGATTGCGGACGGGCGCGGCCGCGGCCGGCGCGATGGTTAGGCGGGTGCGGTGGCGTTCAAAGAGTTCAGACTCCCATCGCGAATGCAGCCCGTCTTGCCCGGTCTCCTGGCCGTTGTAATTCACCACCGCGTGCAGCGGCACGTGCCCGTCCGAGATGTAGTGCGCCATGACCGCAGAGAACAGCAGAATGTTCTCGGTCGCGTAACCTGGTGCGGGCTGCCGCGTTAAAGACTCGAACTCGCGCTGGAGGTTCCCGTAAAACTCGGCCGTGCGCCATGGGAGCAGGCCCTGAGTGTGCACCACGTCTTTGCCAAACTTTTGCACGGCCGCGGTGTAATCGCGCGGCAGGGCGTCGAACGGATAGGGACCAAAGGCCGGATAGTCCATGTCGAGAAAATGATTGGGCGGTTCCTGATCCCAGCCTACCGTGCGCCAAATGTCGGGGTCGACGGAGCGCTCGATGATAAAGGCACGGCGCTTCTCGAAGAGTGGCTTCAGCTCTGGCGGTAGCAACTCGACCATGCGGTCGACGATGAACTTGTGGGCTTCGAAGCCCCACGCCGACGCGGAGCCGGGCAGCGCGACCGTAGCGGCAAGCAGGAATGCGGCAACTCGCATGCCTCATTGTACTCACTGAATCTGCTCACTGAATCCTGGTCGCCGACCAGCCGTACGCACCGGCGTTCGCGTAGCGGTAGTCGTTGATCCACACGGCGGGTGGTGACGTGTTGCGATCGACCTGCACAAACGGAAACCGCGACCACCGCAAGAAGGCCTGCGCACGGGGCGACTGCAAGGCCTGCTGCGCGTCGGGATCGTCCAGCCCCTTCGGCATGCCGAATCCGGCGGGCCGGAAGTGAGGGCGCGGTTCAAACCACAGGTGCCCTTTCTCGTAGCGATCGCCGACATCGACGACCACTTCTCGACTGAACGGATCGACCGCAACCGGCGTGACCATGAAGCGCGTATCAGCGGGGCGTCCCGCGCGTTGCAGACCGTCTCGCACGGTAGCGCGGGCGACCAGGTTCGACGCGAGCATGGCAACAACGTAAAGAGCCGACAGTGCCACGCCCAGCCTCGCCGGACCACTGGGGTTCGCGCGCCCCTTCGCTTCGCGACGGCGTGATCCCCACCAGCCCAGCCCCAGGGCCAGGTAGAGCCAGGGATCGACAATGAACAACGCATCGCCGTAGAACCACTGCCCCGTGAAGGGCATCAACAGGCGCACCCCGTAGCTGTTCATCAGGTCCATGAAGACGTGCAACAGCACGCCGACATACGAGAGCAGCAGGAGTTCCGAGGCGATCGCAGGGGGCGGCGCCGCCGCGCGTTTCTGCAGTACGAGGCGGTCGTAGGCGAGCATCGCGCCGGTCAGCGCAATCGGCAGTGTCACCTGGGCGAACACCCCGTGCGTCCAGCCTCGCCGGAAAGACATAGCCAGGGTATTGGTCGCGAAGACCGCCACGTCGAGGTCGGGCAGGTTGTTGGCGATGATCAGCGTGCTCATGCCCAGGGTGGTGCGTCTGGCGAGACCGGCCTTGCCGATCGCCGCGCCCACCAGCGAGTGACAGAGGTTATCCACGCCGGGCCAGGAAGGCCTTCGCCGCCTCGTCGCGCAGGTCCTTGCGCAGCACCTTGCCGACGTTGGTCTTCGGCAGGTCGTCGCGGAACACCACGAGGCGTGGCACCTTGTAGTTGGTCAGCGTTTTTTTGCAATGCTGGCGAATGTCGTCTTCCGTCAACGACGGATCGCGCTTGGTGACAAACGCCACCACGATCTCGCCCACTTCATCATCGGGCACACCGACCACCGCCGTGTCGATCACGCCGGGGTGTTCGGCAATGGTGGCCTCCACTTCGTTTGGATAGACGTTGAAACCACTGACGAGAATCATGTCCTTCTTGCGGTCGACGATCTGGATGTAGCCCTCGTCGTCCATCTGCGCGATGTCGCCGGTAGCGAGCCACCCGTCGTGAAGCGCACGCGCGGTCTCGTCGGGACGCTGCCAGTAGCCTTGCATCACCTGCGGCCCCTTGACCCACAACTCCCCCACCTCGCCGAACGGCACGTCCTTACCTTCCGCGTCGACGAACTTCACGTCGGTGCCTGGAAGCGGAACGCCGATGGCGGCCCGCTTCGGACGTTGAAACGGATTGAGGGTGGCGACCGGTGAAGTCTCGGTGAGGCCATAGCCCTGGTAGATCGGCGTCTTCGTCATCGCCTCCCAGCGTTCGCCGATCACCGGTACCAGCGCCATGCCGCCGGCCACCGACCCGCGCAGCTTCCAGTCGGTGCGCGCCTTGAACCACTCCTCGTGCATCAAGCCCGCAAACAGCGTGTTGACACCTGTGAACCAAGTGACCGGCTCGTTCAGCATCACGTTTTTCAAGTTGGTCAGCGGCCGCGGGCTCGGCGCCAGGATGTTGCGTCCACCGGCAACGAAAAAAATCATCAGGTTCGCCGTGAACGCGAAGATATGGTACAGCGGCAGCGCGGTCAGCATCACCTCTTCGCCGAGACGCAGGAATGGCTTCCACATCTCGAGGCTTTGCGTGGTGTTCGCGACCAGGTTGCCATGCGACAGCACGGCGCCCTTGGCGACGCCAGTCGTGCCGCCCGTGTACTGAAGCGCCGCAATACTGTTGTGGTCGAGCGACTGCGCGTAAAGCTTCGGGTCGGCACCCGCGGCAATGCGATCGGCGCCGGCGGCAAGGGCCTGCGGAAGCGTGGTGCAGGCAAAGGTGATCGGCGGCAACATCTTCTTCACGTACTTTTGCACCGCGCGAATCACCAGCCGCTTCAGCGGCGACAGGAGATCGGCGATCGACACCACGACGATGGTCCTGATGGCGGTCTTGGGGAGGACCTCGGCTACCTTGGTGGCGAACAGGTCGATCACGATCAGGCCGGTCGCGCCGCTGTCCGAGAACTGGTGCACCATCTC
>JANMUX010000484.1:0-13248 GCA_031392125.1 Acidobacteriota bacterium
CACACACTCTGACACTCAGACGCGCAGGCCAGCCCGTTCGAGGAGGATCCCATGATGAGTCGTCGAGAAGTGGTTGCAGCCGGAGTGCTTGGAACGTTAGCGACGACGGCGGCGGCACCGGTGTCTGCCGACGCTGCCCAGTCGCCGACGCCTGAATCGACGGCCATCACCAGGGGGCTGGCGAACCTCACGTCCGAGCTGAACGAGCTCAATCGCCTGGTCACGCAAGGCATGGTCGCCCCGTCGCTGTCGGTGGGGCTGGTCGGCAACGTCAAGAGCCGCATCGAGTTGTACCTGAAGACCAGCGGCAAGTTCCCGGAGTTCTGCGACGTCGGCACCAGCGTGTTCTTCGAGGTCTACGACTGGCACGTCAGGCACCAGCAGCAGATCCAGATCACGCGGATGGCGGATCAGCGGATGATGATCCAGTTTCTCTTCACGCAGTTGATTCTGCGGTGGGAGAACGAGTCGACCTACATCGGCACGCCGTTCGACAAGTGATGCGCTACGCGCGCATCCAGCGACCAAGCCGCTGCAGGCCCTCTTCGATTTTCGCGGTGTCGCGGACCAGTGGCCCGAACGAGATGCGCACGCCGTTGGCCAGCGAGGCGCCAAAGCCGCCGCCGGGCACCACCAGCACCCCCGTGGCTTGCAGTGCCTTCGGCACGAACGCTTCGGCGTCGGTGCCGATGTCGACCACCGTGTAGAGCCCGCCGAACGGCGTCAGCCGCGGACGCTGCAGGTGCGCATCGATCGCGTCGAGCGTGACCGCCGCCGCCTTCTTGTACATCACGTTGGCCGCGTCGATGTACGTCCGCAGCGAGCCGCTCGGAATCGCCTGTTTCAGGTACCGGGCCATGGCCATCTGCGACAGCGTGTCCGGGCACAGGATGCTGCACTGTTGTACCCGCTCGATGGCCTCAACGACCGCAGTCTGGGCTTCGATCCAACCGAGACGACGCCCGAGGCCGCGCGCCCACTTCGAGTTGGAGTGGATGCCAATCACGTTCGGGTGATCGGCCGGTGACCACGCGTAATAAGCGGGAGGCGTCTGGAAATACTGGCACTTGTACGCGAAGTCGATCGCCAGCCACGCGCCGGCGTCGGCCGTCGTCGCCAGCATGATCTCGGCGAGCGCCTGTGGTACCACCTGGCTCGTGGGGTTGTCGGGGGCGCCGAACAGCACGAGCTTCGGGCGGTGCTGTTCGAACAAACGCGTGAACTCTCGCGCAACGCCAGCCGGGTCGGTCTCGGGCAAGTACGACCACGTCTCCGGATCAAGTACCCGTAACCGCACGACCTTGATGCCTGGCGCCGCGAACGCGAGTTGTCCCTCGTAGTTGGCATAGGTCGGGTCGAGCAGCATGACGGTATCGCCCGGGTCGAGCAGCGTGCGGAACAGGTCGTGGGTCAGCTGGGTGCTGCCCATGCCGATGGCAATGTGTTCGGCGCCCAGCCGAGGCACGCCAAAGATCTCCTCTTCGAACCGCGCGATTTGCTCGCGGCATTCCATGTCGCCGAGGGTCGCGGTGTAGCCACCGCTTTTATGAAAGAGATCGGCGTCGGACACCACCGCTTGATAGGCCTGCCGGAACTCCTCCGGGGCTTCGTGATTCACCCATCCGCCACCGAATGAGATCACGTTGGCGGGGTCGAGCCCCATCGCCAGAATATTCTGGCGTTCCGCCATCTTCATGATCTGGCGGATGGGGGAGGGCCGGGCGATCTGAGCGCGGACGAGCGACGAAAGGGCAGGGCCCGCGACGGTCTTCATGCCTCGGGATCATATCCCGGCATTAAGATGCAGTTCAAAGTGTCGGCGACCCCTGCGATTCACTTCCTGCGCGCCCGCAAGGTGGCCTTTACCGAACACCCGTACCGTTACGAGGAACGCGGCGGCACCGCCGTCTCGTCGCGCGAACTCGGCGTTGACGAGCACATCGTGATCAAAACCCTGGTGATGGAAGACGAAGACAGGCAACCGATGGTCGTGCTCATGCACGGCGACCGCGACGTCTCCACCAAGAGCCTCGCGCGCCAGATCGGGCGCAAGTCGGTGTCGCCGTGCGCCCCCGATATCGCGCAGAAGCATTCCGGCTACCTGGTCGGCGGGACGTCGCCCTTTGGCACGCGGAAGGCGATGCCGGTCTACATGGAGCGGACGATCGCCGGCCTCGACCGCATTTACATCAACGGCGGCCGCCGCGGCTTCCTGATCGCGCTGGCGCCCGCGGACCTCGTGCGGGTTCTCTCGCCCACGCTAATCGATGCGGCGCTGTAGGGGCCTGGCACGGTTACATGGCATTTCGCTGCAGTTTCTGCCAAGGAGGCAGAAACTGCGTCGTTTTCCCATGTAACCGTGCCAGGCCCCTGTATAAAATCAAGGCGCGCATGACGTTCGCCCGACAATACCGAGCCGGTCAATCGGTGGAGGATCATTGCCGGTCGTGCCACGAAGACCGCACCCACACGGTGATCGTCGTCGACGGCAACGCGCAGCCGCTGCGGGTCGCGTGCGACTTCTGCCGCAGCGAGCACAACTATCGTGGCGGTCCTCGCACTGGAGTGGGGGCGGCGTCGGGGCCGCACGCACCGGCGCCGCACGAACCGGCGCCCCGAAGCGCCGGGACTCACAGCGGCCCTTCGCCAGTCCGACCGACCGCGCCCAACCCGCTCCCATTGGTCAGCGAACGCGAATCCACCTCCGCCAGAGCCACGGCGGACAGGCGAACGGCTCCCATGACATACACATCAGACTCGGCCGACCTTGAGTTGCTGATCCGCCGCATCATTCGTGAGGAGACCGGGCTGACGCCGGTGACGCCCGCCGAGAAGTGGCGTGGTGGGGAACTGGTGCTGAAGCCAGGCAAGCCTGGCGTGCAGGAGAAAAGCTGGCCGATCGACTCGTTCTTTCACAAGATCGTGATGCTGCGCAACCGGCTGCGCACGCTCGAGCAGCAGGTCAATGCGTCCGATTTGCCCGATGATCAGAAGGTCAAGATCCAGAGCTACATCACCGGCTGCTACGGCTCGCTGACCAGCTTCAATGTGTTGTTCGCTGACGAAGACGATCGCTTCGTCGGCGCGGCCGATAAGGACTAGCCGGCGGTCTTCGCGAAACTGTCTTTGAGTGACACCGTGCGATTGAAGACAGGCGCGCCGTCCCGGCTGTCGGGGTCGGCAGCGAAGTAACCAAGCCGCTCGAACTGATACCGGGCGCCAGCGGTGGCACTGCCCAACATCGGCTCCACCTTGCAGCCCTGGACCACATCAAGCGAAGCGGGATTGAGAAGCGTCGTCAGTTCGGCGTTGGCCTTGGTCGCAGCGCCTTCCGGATCCTCTGCCGTGAACAGCCGATCGTAGAGTCGCACTTCGGCATCCACGGCATGCAGCGCCGATACCCAGTGCAGCGTGGCCTTCACCTTGCGGCCATCGGGCGCATCGCCGCCGCGGGTGGCGGGGTCGTAGGTGCCACGCAACTCCGTGACCTCGCCGGCCGCGTTCTTGATGACCTCGGTGCAGGTCACGAGGTAGGCGTTGCGCAGGCGCACTTCGCGTCCGGGCGCCAGCCGGAAGAACTTCTTTGGCGGATCCTCGAGGAAGTCATCGCGCTCGATGTAGATCTCGCGTGAGAACGGCACGCGGCGGGTGCCTAGTGCGGCGTTGTCGGGATGGTTGACCATGGCCATCTCTTCCGACTGGCCGTCCGGATAGTTGGTCAGCACCAGCTTGAGCGGGCGCAAAACCGCCATCGCCCGAGGCGCACGGCGATTCAGGTCTTCGCGCACGCAGTGCTCGAGCAGGCCGACGTCGATCACGTTCTCTTTCTTGGCGACGCCGACGCGCGCGCAGAAATCGCGAATCGCTTCGGCGGTGAAGCCACGGCGGCGCAGGCCGGAAATTGTCGGCATGCGCGGATCGTCCCAGCCGCTGACGTGCTGTTGCTCGACCAGCTGCAGCAGCTTCCGCTTGCTCATGATCGTGTAGTTCAGGTTCAGCCTGGCAAACTCGTACTGGCGCGGCGTGGCCGATGTGCCGCAGTTGGCGATGACCCAGTCGTAGAGTGGCCGATGATCTACATACTCGAGCGTGCACAGCGAGTGGGTCACGCCTTCGATCGCATCTGACAAGGGGTGCGCGAAGTCGTACATCGGATAGATGCACCAGGTGCGGCCGGTGCGGTGATGGTCGGCATGCCGGATGCGATAGAGCACCGGGTCGCGCAGCGTGATGTTGGGCGACCGCATGTCGATTTTCGCGCGCAGCACGTGAGCGCCGTCGGGGAACTCCGCGGCACGCATGCGACGCAACAAGTCGAGATTCTCGTCGACGCTCCGGGTGCGATAGGGCGAGTCCTTGCCGGGCTCAGTCAACGTGCCGCGATGTTCGCGCATGTCGTCGGCACTGAGGGAATCGACGTAAGCAAGCCCCTTGGTGACGAGGCGCTCGGCGAAGCCGAACAGCTGCTCGTAGTAGTCCGACGCGTAGAATTCGCGATCCTGCCACTGAAACCCCAGCCACTCCACATCGTTCTTGATGGAGTCGACGTACTCGACGTCTTCCTTGACCGGGTTGGTGTCGTCGAAGCGGAGATTGCAGTGGCCGCCAAATTCGCCGGCGACGCCAAAGTCGAGGCAAATGGCCTTGGCGTGGCCGATGTGCAAGTAGCCGTTCGGCTCTGGCGGAAACCGGGTCACGACCTTGCCGCCGTTCTTGCCGGCCGCGACGTCGGCGGCGACGATCTCGCGGATGAAGTCCCTTGACTGAGCAGTGTCGCCCGCCTCGGTGGGCGCACCGCTATTCACGTCTGACATGGCTTTCAAACGATCAGATTATCCCACCTTCGCTCTTTGGAGCTACGGCGGGCAGGCTCCACCTTCGCTCTTTGGAGCTACGGCGGGCAGGCTCCACCTTCGCGCTCGGCGAACTCTAACGAACCACTCAGTTCACCGCGCAGGGGGCGCCGGCGAGGACGGCAAGCACGATCAAGGGATTACGTCCGCGCCGGGTGAAGCCGTAAGTGGTGCCGCGCGGCACCACGGCAAACGAGCCGGCCGTCACCGAAACATCGCGGCCTTCGAGCTTGATGCTGCCTTCGCCGCCCACCACGTAGAGCATGCCGTCGGCCGATTGATGCTGACGGCCATCCCACGGCTCACGCACCTGCCACAGGACGGCTTGCCCGATGCCACTGCAACCGACCATGTTCTCTTTGTGGCCTTCGCGTCCCGAGATGAAATTTTTCTCGATGAAGTCGGGCAATGACAACGTCTTGGCCGCACCGGGCGGTGGCAGCTTGGGCGTTGTCGCGGTCGGTGGCGGTGCAGAAGGAGCGGCCGCGGCAGCAGGCGGGGCAGGTGCTGCCACCTTGGGTGCCGGGTTCAGGGTCACCGGCAGTTCCGGCGTGGCTGTTCCCGAGCGCCAGCTGAACTCTTTTTCAAACGTGATGAAGCCGTCGCGCGTGAACCGGGCACGGTAGGTCCCGGCGCGCAAGCCTTGCACGCGCGTGAAGCCGCCCGAGGGGCTGGTGGCCTCTCGATCAACGGGCCCGCTAATGGTCACCGTCACGCCCTCGATCGATGCGCCCGACGGGTCGGTGATGAAGAACAGCGCGCTGGTGGTGGCGCCGCCGGTCGCGGCCGGCCGTGGCCTTGGCGCCTGCGTCGTCGGTGCGGGTGCCGGTTTGGCGGGGGTGACCGGCGCTTGCAGAAAGGCCATCAGTAAGAGAGCGACCATGCGCCATGGTACTACGCAGAGGTTCTGAGCAAGCTCATCCTGGCTGATGGCTGGTCATCCCCGCCATCACCCGCTCCATGACCAGCACCCGGAACCGGCGCGGCAGCGTAGAGAGGGCGCCTTCGAGCACTTTCGACAGCCAACCCGGCCGCACCGTGCCCTTGTGCCCAAGCGCGTCAAGGGTTTCTCGCGCGACCGTCGATGGCGCCGCGCCCAAGGTGATCTTCATGTTCGCGATGCCACCAAAGCCGCTCAAGACTGGCCCTGGGGCTGATGACAGCACGTCAACTCCTGACGCAGATAATTCGCGGCGCAGCCCTTCGGCCAACGCCTGCACGTACGCCTTGGTCGCTGCGTAATGCGCCGCACGGGGGACACCCTGAAAGCCGACGAGAGAACTCATCAGCACAATGCCGCCGCGCCGCCGGTCGCGAAACCGGCGAGCAGAGGAATGGACCAACTGCAGCAGCGCGTTGCAATTGACGGCGAGCATGGTCAGCTCGCGATCGAGATCGCTGTCAACGAACGGGCCCGATGTGCCAAAGCCCGCGCTTGCCACCAGCAACCCGACATCCAGGTCGCGCGTGCCTGAAAGCGCCGCATCGATGCCTGCCTGCTGTGACAGGTCCGCCTCGAGCACGAGTGCCTTCACGCCGTGAGCCTCGGACAAGGTCACTGCCAGTTCGTCGAGCAGTTGAACCCTGCGAGCGACCAGGACGACGCTGACCCCGCGTGCCGCCAGTTCGGTCGCCATCGCCTTGCCGATGCCGTCGGAGGCGCCGGTGACGATGGCCCAAGGGCCGTAGCGTTCCGACCAGGCGCTCATCGACGCACCTCGACGGTCAGCTCGGTGGCGGCGCCGGCGGTAAGCCGTACCAGGGCCTCGTCGAATCGGGGCGCGCGAAGTCTGGGCCGCACGTTATTGGAGACGCCCCACGCTTCCTTCGGAATGCCAACGAGGTTGCGGTCGGTCCGACGATTACCATTCAGGTCGTGCGACACCGCGACGGCGTAGTCGCCCGCAGCCAGGCCCTCGAATCGGCACGTCAGCGCTGATTGGGCGGGCTGCCAAATGGTGGTCGCCAGCGAGGCGTCGAGGGGAAAGCCTTTGCCGAAAGAAAAGAGCGCGCAGCCAACTTCACCGGCAGTGCGGCTACCGACGAGTGACACCGAGACCGAGAGCGTGGACGAGCCCGCCGCCTCAGGACGGCTCTGCGCGGACGCGGACGCCCCCAACGCGACCAGGGCGCTCACGCCAAGAGACACACTGCGAAGCCAGGAACCGAGCCGATTGATAGTGGACATGACACGCCTTTGTGGGATTATTAACATAATCTTATTGGACAAAAAAAGAGACGAAGGCTTCACGTGCTCCCGCCGAGGTGAAACGCTACCGCATCGCTCAGCAACCGCTGGCGTTCGCTGCGATCGCTGATCGTCCGCGCCAGCGTCAGTACGCCCGCCATGCTCGAGAACAACAACACCGCTCGTCGTTCGCGAGCCTCGTGGTCGGCGCCCGGCAGGTAGCGCGCCATTCGCGAGGCGTAGCCCATGAGAATGCGGTGGCAGGCGTCGCGGCTGCGCCGCGGCAGCCGCGTGAGGTCTGACCCCAGTGCCGCGAGCGGACAGCCCTGGGACGGATTATCACAATGGGCTTCGCTCAAGTAGGTTGTCACGATCGCGCGCAAGGCCTCGTTCGCCGGGGCGCCGTCGGCCACCGCGGCGATCTGCGTGCTCATCTCCGTCGCGCTCGCCTGCAGAGCTTCTTCGAACAACTGGTCCTTGCTCGAGAAGTGGCGGTAGAAACCACCGTGCGTGAGACGCAGGTCGCGCATCAGGCTGGTGATCGCTGAACCCGAGCCGCCATTCGCGCGAAAGCGACGCGAGGCGGCGCGGACGATGCGGCCCCGGGTCTCTTCTTTGTGCTCGGGCGGATAGCGCATTCAAGAGATGTTATACGACATCAAAAAAGCTTCGTCAAGGGCCGCCGGCGCCCGCGAACCATCGCGGCCCGGCTTGACAGCAATCTTCCGGGCGTGCGAACTTAACACCGTTAATCAATGGGGATTGCTGAACGCCGCGCCCGCCACAAGACGTCGCTGCGGCAGGACATTCTCGACGCCGCCCGGCAGATGTTTGCCGATGAAGGCTACGACCGCGTCAGCATGCGCCGGCTGGCCGAGCGGATCGAGTACTCACCGACGGCGATTTACCTGCACTTTGAGGACAAGGACGACCTGTTCAAGGCGGTCTGCGACGAGACCTTCGCCAAGCTGGCGCGGCGCCTCGAGAAGCAGCGCCAGCAGATGGCCGGCAAGCCCCTGGCTTGCCTCAAGGCCGGCCTGCGGGAATATATCGAGTTCGGCCTCAAGCACCCCGAGCACTACATCGTCACCTTCATGCACCGCGCGCGCGAGGAATCGGTGAAAGACTTTGAAGGCTCGGTCGGGCAGGAGGCGTTCGGCTATCTGCATCGCGGGGTCGCGGACTGCGTGGAGGCCGGGTTGTTCCGGCCGATGCGCGCCGAGGTGACGGCGCAGGTGTTGTGGGTGAGCGTGCATGGCCTGGTTTCGCTGTTGATCGCGAAGAAGGGGTTTCCGTTCGCCGCCCGGGCCGTGCTAATCGACGAACAGGTCGAGACGCTGGTTGGGGGATTGTTGAAATAGCGCGCCGGCAACGGCATCGCGACAACAAGGCGGCCGGTGGCCGTTTTTTTTGGGAACCGAAGTTAACAGTGTTACGTCATAGATCGGTGTAAACAATATGGTCGCCCTGGCCCGCCGGAACCTGCTGCACGACCGCGTCCGCTTAATCGTCACGTTGACGGGAATTGTGTTCGCCGTGGTGCTGTCGTCAATTCAGCTCGGCCTGTTCGTCGGCTTCCAGAGAGCCACCTCCGACGTGATCGCCAACGCCGGCGCCGACTTGTGGGTGAAATCGACCGGCGTGACCCACCTCGAAACCGGCGTGCCGTTCTCGGAGCGCAAGCTCTACGACGTACTGGCGACACCCGGCATCGCTTCCGCGCAGAAACACATCGTCCGGTTCGCACAGTGGAAGAAACCCGACGGCGGACAGGAGGGCGTCCTGTTGATCGGCGTCGATCTCACCGGCGAGATGGGCCAGCCGTGGAAGCTGGTGGCGGGGTCGGTCGCGGCACTGCGCGAGCCCGATGCCGTAATCGTCGACGAGCTCTACCTGTCGAAGTTGGGGATTCGCGGCATCGGCGATACCGCGGAAATTGGCGGCCATCGCGCGCGGGTAGTCGGCTTGACGCGCGGCATTC
Source organism: Acidobacteriota bacterium (assembly GCA_031392125.1). Taxonomy (GTDB): domain Bacteria; phylum Acidobacteriota; class Vicinamibacteria; order Vicinamibacterales; family UBA2999; genus 12-FULL-67-14b. The sequence goes on from JANMUX010000484.1 coordinate 9,023, forward strand.
GCACTTTCACGACATCACCGCCGGTCTTCACCTCGTTCAAGCACGCGCAGGACTACGGCCCGGTGGCGACGGACCAGACGATGTATCTGCTGGCGAGGGTGACGCCCGGAATGAACCCGTCGGCCGTGGCGGCGCGCGTGCGTGAGGCGGTCACCAGCGTCGATGTGGTCCTGGCCGACGACTGGCGCTCGGCGCAGGAGCGCTACTGGATGTTCGGCACCGGCGCCGGCATCACGGTGCTGATTGCGGCCGCCCTCGGCCTGCTCGTCGGCGTGGTGGTCGTCGCGCAGACGATTTATGCGGCGACGGTGGACCACATCCGCGAGTACGGAACGCTCAAGGCGATGGGCGCAACCAATGCCTACCTGTATCGCGTCATCCTGCAGCAGGCCGCGCTCAGTGCCGTGGCCGGCTACGGCATCGGCATTGCCGTCGCGTTCGGCGCGTCGCGGGCCAGCCTCGCCGGGACCACGGCAATCATTCTCGAACTGCCGCTGGCCAGCGCGCTGTTCGTGCTCACGCTCGTGATGTGCCTTGGCGCCTCGGTGGTGTCGATCAACAAGGTCACCCGTCTCGACCCGGCCATGGTGTTCAAGGGATAGCTGTCATGACAACTCCGGCGATTGCAGTGCACAACGTCCATAAGACCTACGGTGCCGGCATCACCGCCGTGACAGCGCTGCATGATGTCAGCCTGGCCGTGCCGCACGGTGAGGTGCTGCTGATGATGGGGCCATCGGGCAGCGGCAAGACCACCCTGTTGTCGATCATGGGCGCCATCCTGCGTGCCTCGGGTGGCAGCGTCCTCATCAACGGGCAGCAGATCGTCAACCGGCCGGAGCGCGACCTGCCGCGCATTCGGCTGGAGCACATCGGCTTCGTGTTCCAGGGCTTCAACCTGTTCCCGGCGTTGTCGGCGGCAGAGAACGTGGCGCTGGCGCTCGACGTTCGCGGCATCAAGGGCCGCCCCGCCAGTGAGCGCGCCATCAGTGCACTGGCGGCGGTCGGCCTCGAGGACAAGGCGCATAGCTATCCGGCCGACCTGAGCGGCGGCCAGAAACAGCGCGTTGCCATCGCCAGGGCGCTGGTCGGCGATCCGTCGATCGTGCTGGCCGACGAGCCGACGGCGGCACTCGACTCGCAGTCAGGCAAGACCGTGCTCGACCTCCTGCGGCGCCTCGCGCGCGAGCGCAACCGCGCGGTTGTCATGGTCACGCACGATCACCGCGCCGCTGAATATGCCGACCGTATCGTGCACATCGCCGACGGGCGTCTGCACCAGGGCGTAGAGCAAACAGTAATCACGGCGCCGGCGACTCCGGCAGCCGAGCGGAGGGCGTCATGACTCGTCGTCAAGGGTGGTTGATCGTCGCGGTGTTGATTGGCGTGGGCAGCACGCTGGCGTTGGCGCGATCAGCGCCGCGCGCGGAGGTGGACGCCGGTCCTGGCACCGGTGGTGCCGGAGCGGCGTCCGACTTCACCCTGGTGGCGGGGCCTGGCCGAGTCGAGCCGGTCTCGGAAGAGATCGCGGTGGGCGCCGAGCTTTCGGGCAAGCTCACGCACGTCCTCGTCGAAGAAGGGGATCGCGTGACCAGCGGCCAGGTGCTGGCCCGATTGGAGCAGGCGGACTACGTCGCCCGCCTCCACTCGTCGCGGGCGCGCCTGGCGGTGGCCGAGGCCCAGCGCGATCGGCTCGTCAACGGCGCCCGGCCGGAAGAGCGCCGCGAGTCGGACGCCGTGGCTGCTCAGGCGGCAGCGTCGCTCGACCACGCGCGGATCGAGGTGGAACGCGCTCGCCGTCTGTTCGCCGAAGGCGTGATTGCCCGTGATGTGCTTGACCGCGTCGAACGCGACTGGCGGGTCGCGACGGCGCGACAGACCGAGACCGCCGAGCGGGCCGGTGTCGTCAGTGCCGCGGCCCGGGCCGATGAACTGCAGCACGCCGATGCATCCGTGTTGCTGGCGCGAGCGATGGTGGACGAGTCGTCTGCGCTGCTGGCGAAGACGGTCGTCCGGGCGCCGCTCGATGGCGTCATCCTGCGCCGGCACCGCCGCGCTGGCGAGAGTGTCGCGCTCGAGGGAGCGGCGCCCGCCATTGTCACCATGGCCGACACCCGCGTGCTGCGCGTCAGAGTGGATGTCGATGAAAGTGATGTCGCCAAGCTGGCGGTTGGCGCAGTGGCATGGGTCACTGCCGATGCCTATGGTGATCGCAAGTTTCCCGGCCGCGTGGTCCGCATCGGCGGCATGCTGGGACGCAAGAACATCCGCACCGACGAGCCGTCCGAGCGCGTCGATACCAAGATCCTCGAGACGCTAATCGAACTCGATCCCGGTGCGAACCTGCCAATCGGCTTGCGTGTTGACGCCTTCATCGGGACTCACCGCTAGTAACGCCAGCTCTTGAGGTCGGCGCCCGGCGGTGCGGTCTTGAGCATTCGCTCCACGCCCTTCGGGATGTACATCTGGTGATAGCGAAGGCGTGACAGCGCGTTGGGACGCGTGGCATCGCCATTCCAGCAATGCTCGGCGCGGTCGCCGTAGAGCACTTCGCCGTCGTAATACGGATCCTTCGTCGACTCCAGGAACTCCTCGGCCAGATACACCGCGTTGTTCAGGTAGTAGTTGTCCATGTCGCCGACGTAGATGTTCAGTTTGCCTTCCAGTTTCTTGCCCAGGCCCTTGTTCCAGTCGCGTCGCAGGATGTGCATCAGGTCGTAATTCTCGCGCCAGTACTCGGCGACCTTCTTGTCGATGACGCCGCTTTGCTTGTCCCAGATGCGCGCGGGGTAGCCGTCGGGTCCGACCGGCGAATAAACGGCCTCCCAGACGTCCCATTGCTGGCCCGATCGCGTCTTCGTGCCGAGCACGAGCTCCAGTTGATTCATCTCACGCAGCGTCGAACTGACGTGTCCCAGGTAGTTGCGCAGGCCGGCCCGCCTGGGCTATGTGGTGGGCGACCAGGCCTCTTACCTTCAGGTGATGATCCGCACCGGGCAGCTGCTGGCCGAGATTGCGGAAAGCCTCGGTTATCGGGTTGAAAGCATCGACCTGTTTCGCACGCGATTGGCGACCGCGACCAAGGAACAAATCCGCGAAGAGGTTCTGGTGCTCAGCTGGCCCGGAGCGTGAACATGGCGGCGACGTCAAATATGTGCTCACCGACGAGCAGGCGTTGCTAGCGCGAGTCCGTTATAACCGCCTGATCAACATGTTTACCGGCGTCGCCCGGCACTTCCTTCAAAGTCATTTGCGGACCACGGTGAAAAACATGGACCAAGTCGAGACCGACGACATTGCTCGATTGTCACATACGCATCGCCGACGCCCGTGCCTTTTCATCGACCAGCGCGTACGCCTGCTCGAGGTTGCTCGCGTGGCCACGCGGGTCGAACAGGCGCGGGCGGCCGGCCGCCAGTCGTTGCCGCAGGCCCGCGCGCAGGCCGGCGTCGCGCGCCAGCGTGACCGCCGTGCGCACATAATCATCGGCGTCCGCGCATACCAGATCCGCCAACCCGACCACACCCAGCACGCTGGCCGCTACCCGCGAGGCGAATGCCGCGCCCGGCAAGGTCACCAGGGGCAGGCCGGCGCGCATCGCATCGCTGGCCAGGGTATGCGCCGAGACCGGCCAGGTGTCGAGGAATATGTCGGCCGCGCCCATGCGCGCCAGATGTTCGGCCACCGGCGCCGGGGCGGCGAAGAGCAGGCGGCGCGCATCGACGCCGGCCGCTTGCGCCGCTTGCCGCAGCCGCGTGCTCGCGTCGGCATTGGCGGCCAGCAGCCATAGGACACTGCCCGGCGCCGCGCGCAGGATTTCCATCCAGGCCGCGAACACGTCGCGACCCACCTTGTAGAGGCTGTTGAAGCAGCAGAACACCACGCCGCCATCCGGCAGTCCCAGGATGGCACGCGGCGGCGGGGGCGCCGGCGCGTGCCAGGCGCCATTCGCCTGGTAACCCGGCGCCAGGCGCAGGACCTGCTCGCTGAAATGCGCTTCGCAGCCCGTTGGCGCGGCGACGGCGTCGCCGAAGAACCAGTCGGCCAGAGTCCCGCCCAGCGTACCGGGATATCCGAGGTAATTGACGATCACCGGCGCGGGCCTGCGCGCCACGATCTGCGGCCTGCCTTCTCCGGTGTGGCCCTTGAGGTCGACCAGCACGTCGATGCCGTCGCGCGCGATCGCGCGCGCGGCGTCCACATGGGACAAAGCGGCAACGTCGGTG
>JANMUX010000487.1:0-19743 GCA_031392125.1 Acidobacteriota bacterium
CCGCACCACGGGATATCACAACACGCTGCTTATCGACGGCGTCGAACAGAACGACGTGAGGCTCGACTATCTGTTCCGCATGTTCGAGACGTCGACGGTGGAGCACGTCGCTTTTACCGATGCCGCCGAGGAAACCACCTACACCGGTCGCCATACCGGATTCGAGCGCCTGCCGGCTGCCGTCACGCACGAGCGTTCGTTTCACCTCGCGAAGACGTCAGGCGCGCTCTCGATTGTCGATCGGCTGATCGGCTCGGGGCAGCACAAGGTCGCCTGGCACTTTCATTTCGCGCCCGGAGTAACGGTGGCGGCCGACGGCAATGGCCGCGTCACGCTGGCAGCCGCGGGACGCTCGTGGTCACTCGTGGTGCCGAGCCACTTGCGGGCCAAGGCCAGCGACGCGTGGTACTCACCCTCGTATGGCGTCCGCATGCCGTGCGTCGCGCTGGACCTGACCGCCGACGAAACAATCACTGCAACCAGCGTCTATCGTTTTGAGATCGCACTCGATGCCTAACCCCGTCACCGTGCTCGCCGGGGGCACTGCGGCCATGACGAGAACCCTGGCCGCCAATGCCCGGTTGCTCGTCGCCATTACGCGGGTCGAGCTGTCAAAAAAGTATGCCGGGTCCGTGCTCGGTCCGTTGTGGCTCGTCTTGCAGCCCGCGTTGCTGCTGTCGGTCTACATCTTCGTCTACCTGGTGGTCTTCAAGATGCGGTTCGCGGACTTCAGCCGTCTCGATTACGTGCTGTACGTGTTCACGGGACTGATTCCGTACATGGGAACGATCGACGCGATCACGTCGGGCGCGGTCTCGATCAAGCAGAACATCCATCTCGTCAAGAACGTGATGCTGCCGATCGAACTGGTGCCGGTGCGCGCCGTGCTGGTGGCTTCGCTCAGCCAGGCAGTCGGCCTGGCGGTGGTCATTCTGCTGACCGCGATCAACGGCACGCTGACGTGGCACGTGCTCTGGCTCCCTCTGGTGTGGGGGTTACAGATTCTTATGCTCTTTGGCGTGGTCTGGATTCTCTCGAGCATTGCGGTCGGCCTGCCCGACATCAGCTACTTCATCAGCCTGTTCCTGTTCCTGTTGATGTGGGTCTCGCCGATCGGCTTCACGCCTGACATGGTGCCTGCCAATCTCGCCGCCGTGCTGTATCTCAATCCGGTCTACTACCTTCTCGAGATGTATCGCGACAGCCTGCTGTTCGGCCGGCTGCCGACGCCGTCGGTGGCGGGCGTCTACGTCGCGATGTCGCTCTCGATCTTTGCTATTGGCAGCGCCTTCTTTCGCGCCTTCCGTGGCGTCCTCCTCGATTACGAATAGGCCGAACCCGACGTCATGTGCGGCATAGCTGGAATGCTCGCGTTCGACCGTGGCGGCGACCGCGTGTCGGCGTCCCTCGTCACCCGCATGCGCGAGACGCTGCGTCACCGCGGGCCGAATGGCGGCGACACCTGGGTTGACGCGAGCGGCCAGATCGGGCTCGGCCATCGCCGCCTGTCGATCATCGACCTCGCGACCGCGGCGTCGCAGCCGATGGCCAACGAAGATGGCACGCTGCGCGTGATCTTCAACGGCGAGATCTACAACCACCTGGAGTTGCGTGCGGAGCTATCGAAGTCGGGCCGCCATCGTTGGTCCACCGATCACTCCGACACCGAGGTGATCCTCCACGGGTTCGAAGAGTGGGGCATCGAGGTCGTCCATCGGCTCCGCGGCATGTTCGCCTTTGCCTTGTGGGATGCGCGCGAGCAGGCTCTGTGGCTGGTTCGTGACCGCATCGGCATCAAGCCGCTCTATTACAGCCTCGATGCGAACCGGCTCACCTTTGCTTCCGAGATCAAGGCCTTGCTAGAGGTGCCGGGGCAGCGCCGGGCCGTCCACGAAGAAGCGCTGTTTCATTACCTCTCGTTCCTGACCACGCCCGGAACCCAGACGCTGTTCGACGGCATTCTGAAGATGGCGCCGGGAACTTGGTTGCGGGCGACGAGCGACGGCCGGGTGACGCAGAAGCGCTACTGGGATGTGTGGGACGCCGCGCGGCCGATCGCGGCCGCAACCGACGACGAACTGGCCGAGCGCATCCTGGATGAACTGCGAACCGCGGTTCGCTTGCGGAAGGTGAGCGACGTTCCGGTTGGCGTCTTCCTGTCGGGCGGGCTCGATTCGAGCACCAACGCCGCGCTCTTCTCCGAGGGCGAGAGCCGACCGGTACGCACATTCTCGATCGGCTACGACCGCGATTATCCCGGCTACGCCAACGAGTTGCACTTTGCGCGATCGATGGCCGAGCGGATCGGCGCCGAGCACCACGAGCGTCGCCTCACCCGCGACGACGTTGTCGAGTTCCTGCCGCGGATGGTGCACCTGCAGGATGAGCCAATCGCTGATCCGGTGTGCGTGCCGGTCTACTACGTGGCCAAGCTCGCGCGCGAAAGCGGGACGGTGGTCTGCCAGCTGGGGGAGGGCGCCGACGAGTTGTTCATCGGCTATCCGAATTGGCTGCAGGCACTCGAGCGGCAACGACTAGACGACCTGCCGGTGCCGCGGATGCTCAAGGGACTTGGCGCTACGGCGCTGCGGCTGGGCGGGTACGACCATGCCTGGCAGTACGAATTTCTTCGCCGGGGATCGCGCGGCGAGCCGCTCTTCTGGGGCGGCGCCGAATCGTTTGCCGATGCCGAGAAACGGCGGCTGCTCGGCTCACGCCTGCGCGGCCAGTTCAAGGGCCTCACCTCGTGGGACGCCCTGGCCCCGATTCACGCCGACTTCCTGAGCAACGCCCACGAAACCTCCGCGCTCAACTGGATGAGTTACATTGACCTGCGGCTGCGCTTGCCAGAGTTGCTGCTGATGCGCGTTGACAAGATGACGATGGGTGTCGGACTCGAAGCGCGAGTGCCGTTCCTCGATCACGAATTCGTGACCCTGGCCATGAGCATTCCGAGCGCGCGCAAGGCACCCAACGGCCGCCTGAAACATCTCTTGAAGACCGCGGTCAAGGACCTGGTTCCCACCGAACTCATCGAGCGGCGCAAGCAGGGATTTGGCGTGCCAGTGGACGACCTGTTCGCCGGCAGGCTCGCCGACGTGGCGACCAGGGAGCTGACGCGTTTTTGCGACGACACCGGCCTGCTCGACAAGGCGGCCGCGCTGCACCTGGTGAGTTCGGGCCAGGGCTCGAAGACCTGGTACCTGTTGAACCTCGCCATGTGGTGGCGCCACTTCATTGCGGGCGAGACGTTGGAGGTGGGGTAGCCGTGCAGCTGGCGCCGGAGCGGAGGTCGCTGACCACGGAGCGGGCCTGGGTACTGCTCGCCTTCGTGCTCTTGAGCCTCGCCTACAGTGCCAGTCAGCCCGTCGATCCGATCGAGGGGCAGGGATATGGCGGGCAGGCCTATCACGCGATGGCGAAAGCCATGCCCCGCGAGTTCCCGCCGGTGGCCATTGCGCCGCACGTCTATCGGTGGGGAACTCCGCTACTCGCGGCCGGCTTGGCCAAGAGCCAGGACTGGGTGATCGCCGCCGGTTTCGATCGTGTCAACCTCGCGTTCAACGCGCTCTCGGTGCTGTTGCTGACCGTCTTGTTGCAGCGCTACGTGCCGAGCGTGGCGGCCCGGGCGCTCGTGATCATGGCGTTCATGATCGAACCACATTCGCCGGTTCGGTTGTCATTCGTCCATCCGATAGCGGTCGAACCCGCCGCGCTGGCAGGGTTACTGGCGGGCCTGTTGGCGATCGACTGGTTCCATTCGCGACCCCATCCCAGGCGCGCGGTATTACTGGCCCTGCTTGTTTCAGCAGGAGTGATCTTCCACGAAGCGATCCTGATCGTCGGCGTGTGCGTTCTCTTCATGCCCGCGTCACAGCCGGCCGATGGTTGGCGCGAACGCCTGGGCACCCTCGACAGAACCGGCGCCTGGCTTCCGTTGGTTGCCGGCATGGCGTCGCTGGCTGTGGTGCACGCGGGGGTGACGGTCACGCCATCGAATTATTCGGTGCTTGCCGAGGCGCTCCGCTGGCTAACTGAGAAATCCCCGCTGTCGTATGGCCTGTCGTGGTTCCTGGTCTTTGGGCCGTTGCTCGTCGCGCCGTTGTTTTTCTGGAGATCGAGTGCCGCCCTGTTGCGCGAGCGGCCGGCGATGCTCGCATACCTTTTGCTCTGTGCCTTTGTTGGCTGGATTGGCGACGGGCAAACCGAGCGGTTGTTGGCGCTGGCGTCGCCGGTCGTCTACATCCTGATCGCGCGCGCCCTGCCGGTCGCGAGCTTGTCGCTGTCACTGCTGGCCGGCCTGGCCGTTATGCAGGCAATGTCTTCTCGCGTGATGTTCCCGATTGGGGGCCCGATTGCACCGCCGGAGGTTGGCACGGAGATCTGGGAACGACTCGGCTCACCCACCGTCGCATGGGCGCTGTCGTACCAGAACATGTGGAGCCAGTTCTGTGCGCCGGCGATGGTGCCGGTCTACGTGCTCTGGTACGCGCTGACGGGCGGCTGCGTGCTTGCGCTGCTGTGGTACCCCGCCCGAGGGACGAGCAGCTCGTTTCGCCCGGCGGGCGATGCGGCATCTCGCCTCTCGTCATGGCACCGTGGGCAATGGCCTCCGGCGCCAGGCGCCCAATCCCATCTGGTCGTGTTGTTCGGCACTGTAGTGGCGATTGCGCCGGTGGTGTGGCTCGCGCTCAGCGGATTCTACCGGCAACACTACGCGACGCCGGGCGCCGGCTACATCGTCTATAACCTGGCGCGCGTCTGGCTCGTCGTGATCCTGTTGATGGCGTTCTGGTCGACGGGGACACGCATCATGGGCTACCGCACCGCCGCCGGCACTGGGCCTGGGCACTGGCGAGACCGTTTTGTCGAATCATCTTTCGTCGGAGCCGCGGCGTGGTCAGTCGCCATGGTGCTGTTGGCAGCGCTTCATCTGTACTTCGTGTGGGCCGTCATACCTGCGGTCACGGTCGCTGTCGCCCTGGCAGTTGTTGATCTGACCGCCGCGCACCGCCGGGCTCCGCCCGAGCCCGACGAAGCGGCCACGGATCGATGGGGCTTGCTCGGCATCCTCCTGCGGATGACCGTGGTTTCGACCGCGGCAGTCGTGCTGGTGACGATCGCGATGTGGGGTCATTTCGGTGGCGACAACGACGTTCCTGGCAATTACCTGCCCTATTACGAGATGGTGCTGCAACGCCACTCCATCGCCCCGAACGACTATTGGGTCCACTATTTCGCCTCTAAAGGAAACGGACTCGCGTTCCTGGCGAACGTGCTTTCCGACGTCAACGGGGCGGCGCTCGCCACCTACCTGATCCTGCTGTTGGGAGCGGGCATGATCTGCCGGCTGGCCGCACGGCGCGCGTCGGTTGCGCCGGCGATCGGGTTGGTCGGCGCGTGTCTTTACCTGCAGTATTACGCCGGCCAGGGCGCCTACGCCAAGTCCCACATCATCCGGAACACCTTCATTCTTTACCTTGTTCTCTTTGCGGCACGCGCTCTCTATCTTCAGGACCGTGCATTACGGGTGGCGCTATGGCCGAGACTCGTCGTAGTAACGGCGATCGTCATCTTGTCGCCGCTGGCCGTGGTGCTGGTCGTGCCGATCCTGGTTGCAGAAGCCGGGTTCGCCGCCGTGGTCGGGATTGGCGACACCGCCAGGCGCAGCCTGGTCGCGCCACTCTGGGCACTGGCTGCGACGGCTGTGGTCTGCGCCTACAACATCATCCAGGTCGGCGTGCCCGAACTGCATGCCATGCCATCGGTGATGGGCCAGTTGGTCAGTATCGATCGACTCAGCCAGTGGATCGATCCCGGCCTCGCCTATATCGACTCTCGCCTGTGGTTTCTTCGCGTTGCCCTGCCGGGAGTCAGTGAGGCCGATCGCGTGGTGGCTCTCGAGACGACGCGCACCGTTTGGGAGACCGCCGCCGGTCTCTGGACGCCCGCCACCATGACGCTCGTGGCAGGGGCGCTGATCATCGGCGTGCTCGGCCTGGCCATCTCACGTTGGCGCAACCTCATTGGCGCCGCAGCGGCAACGGGCTACTTGCTGCTCGTGATCGCGCTTCTCGCGACTCTGCAATTATTCGCGGGCGGTGCGGGAACGTCGATGGGACGATTTACGGATTTTGCCAACCCCCTGGGCATTGCGTTAGGGGTGTTAATCCTGGCGGCGGCGTGGAATGCCGACATGCCGCGTCGTTGGCGCGGCGTGCTCGCGGTGTCGATCAGCGCGACGGCCTGTGCTGCCCTGGTCCTCGGTTCGTCATCGGTATTCGCGCTGGCGTGGCGCCAGAGTGCTGCGTTCCTGGTTGGCGACATCAGCTATGCCGCCATGAACGAGGAGGCCTGGGATACCCTGACCGCGAATCGCATCGCGCGGTCGCTGCCAGACCATGCGCGGGTTGAGATGGTGAACTTCCTTCCCGGATTCACGGCGGTGCCAGACACCCCATTCCAGCGGCCTGATGGCAGTGTCTATCTCAAGAATTACACCAAGGTCCTGTTCGGCACACCCGAGCGGGTGCGTGCCATCTACGCAAACGCCGGCGTGGATTATTTCCTCTTCGACCTTTCGGACGGCACACCGGTCGTCTGGAGCGGCTTCTCCTCGTTGTTCACTCCCGAATCGATCGAATCGCGAATGCGGCTGGTGGCGCACGAAGTGACGGCGACGAGAGACTTATTCTTGCTGACCTGGCGCCCCGAGGGGGCGGCCGACCGAGTGCCAGAGGACTTTCTGCGACGGTGGGCAGGCAAGCTCGAGCGCGAGAAAGCGACGGGCTACTCCTACGGTGCCTACAGTGAAGGTTTGCGTCGCGTAGGTAGTTTTCAGTGAGCTCCCGCTCGCGCATCACCGTGCTGCGTCATGGCTCGGGGCGCTGGGAGATCGGCCCGATCGACTCGGTCGCTACCGTCGATCGGTTGAAGGCGTCGGCCGGCAGCGGCGACCTGCTGCGTCACCTGTTCCGTTATGACGAGGCGCGTATCCTCACCCATCGGCTCGAGACAATCGGGCGGCCGCTCAAGCTCGCCCTGTTCCTGCGCGTGCTGAGCCGCGGTGGCTGTTTCGTCGAAGACGAAGGCGGTCGCCGGCGCGCCTTGTCGCTGCCGTTGATTGGCCGCTGGACCTGGCAAGCCTTGCGCGAACCCTTCCACAAGACCCGCCTCTTGCAATCGATCGACGAAGAGACGGCGGCGCTGGTCGTGCGAGCCGCCGGGAATCCGCCACCATCGCTGTCGCTTCGTCACCAGCCGCTCTACCTGCGCACCGACTTGAGCTTTGGTCTCAAGGCCGGCGGATCGGTAGGACACATCGCCGGCGTCATCAATCACCTGCACGCGTTTGGCGGCGCGCCGATCATGCTGACGACCGATGTCGTGCCGATGGTCGACCCGGCGATCGAGGTTCACCTCGTGGCCCCTGCCGAAGCGTTCTGGGAGTATCCGGAGTTGCCCAGCATGGTGATGAACGAGCAGTTCAAGGCCGCCGCTCTCGCCGCCGTGCAATCGCGGCCGGTCTCCTTTATCTACCAGCGATACAGCTTGAACAGCTATGCCGGCGCCCGGCTCGCCGTCGAACATCGCGTGCCGTTCGTCATGGAATACAACGGCTCCGAGATCTGGATGAGCCGTCACTGGGGATCGCCGCTCGAGCACGAAGCGCTGTCCGAGCGCATCGAACTGGCCAACCTGCGGATCGCCAACCTGGTAGTGGTCGTCAGCCAGGCGATGGCCGATGAACTGACGGCGCGTGGCGTGGCCGCGAGCAAGATCCTGGTCAACCCCAACGGCGTGGAGCCCGACCGCTATTCTCCCGACATCGATGGCTCGGCCGTGCGCTCGCGCTACGGACTCGAGGGCAAGCTGGTGATCGGCTTCATCGGCACCTTCGGTCCCTGGCATGGCGCCGAAGTGCTGGCGCGCGCGTTCGGCCAATTGATGGAGCAATACCCGGCATACCGGGATTCGGTGCGGCTGCTGATGATTGGCGATGGCGCCAAGATGCCAGAGGTGGTGGAGGCGCTCGATGCTGCCAAGGTGAGCGGACTCAGCGTCCTCACCGGGATTGTGCCGCAAGCCGAAGGACCGGCGCATCTCGCGGCGTGCGACATTCTCGCCTCGCCCCACGTGGCCAACGCCGACGGCACGCCTTTCTTCGGGTCACCGACCAAGCTGTTCGAGTACATGGCGATGGGGAAGGCGATTGTTGCCTCGGAGCTGGACCAGGTCGGCGACATTCTCGAGCACGGGGGCGCGGCGCAAATGGCCACACCCGGCGACGTTGGCTCGCTGGTGGCAGGCCTGCGCGCGTTGATCGAGGATCCGGCCAGGCGCGCCGCGCTCGGCGCCGAGGCACGCCGGCTGGCGGTGGCGCGTCATACCTGGCGCGAGCACACGCGAAAGATCATCACCGCCCTCGCCGACCGCGTGCCCACCGCGTGAAGCAGATTCTCGCCATATCGTGGGAGATGCCGCCGCTATCGGGGCCGCGGGCCGTCCAGGTCACCCGCACGCTGGTCGCCTTGAGCAAGCTTGGCTGGCGTTCGCGCGTGGTGTGCTTCGACGCTGAATCGGATCGCTATCAACAGGACCATCGCGTCACCGTCGAGGCGCTCTCGGACGGCGCTGTTACACGGCTCCCAGTCCGGTCGCCGGAAGAGTGGCTGTTCTTTCGGGCCCTGTGGCGGGTGTGCCCGCCGTTGAAGCACCTGCCAGACGAGAAACGCGTCTGGGTGAAAGCCGCCGCGGCCGAGTCGAGACGAGCGCTGAAAGAGCATCCCGCCGACGTAATCGTGAGCTTCGCGCAGCCCTGGTCGGATCATCTGATCGGACTGCAACTCCACCGCGAGACGGGCCTGCCCTGGGTGGCGCACTTTTCAGATCCCTGGACGGACAGCCCGTATCATCGGCCGGCCCAGTGGCTTCGCCGCCGCGCCGCGGCGATGGAAGCCGAGGTCGTCGCGGCGGCATCACAGCTGATCTTCGTCAATCGCTACACACGCGATCGCGTGATGGCAAAGTACCCGGCCGCGTGGGCCGCGCGGACGCACGTGATTGCGCAGGGGTGGGAGGCCGAGCCGCTGCCGCCGCCGCCAGTACCATTGCCCAGCCGGCCGCTTCACGTGGTTTACACCGGACGTTTCTACGACGGCATCCGCACGCCCGGAACGGTGTTGGCGGCGCTTGCCGAGCTCAATCGTCGCCATCCGCTCGCCGGCTTGATCGACGTGGAGTTTGTCGGCGGCGGCATGCAAGCGTACGAAGCACGCACACGCATGCTGGGGCTGGAGTCCTGCGTGCGGTTCTCCGGCCGCTTGAGTCCGGAGCAAGCACGACGGCGCGCAGCCGTCGCCGATGCGCTGCTGACGATCGATGCGCCAGTGGCCGCCGGACCGAGCCTGTTCCTGCCGAGCAAGCTGATTGACTACCTGCCGCTCGGTAAGCCGATTCTTGCCGTAACGCCGCTGGCCGGCCCGTCGGCCGACTTGATCCGCGAGCTTGGTTACGAGCCGGTGGCTCCCGACGACGTGCGCGGCATCAGCGCGGCATTCGAGACCCTGGTCGCCGCCCATCACGACCGCACCCTGGCGACGGCTCCGGGCCACCAGGAGGTGGCGGCGCAATATGCCATCACCGAGACCACGCGGGCGTTCGACCAGGTGCTCGCGCTGGCGGTAGGCGCCGCGTGAGACCAGCCGGCGTGCTGATGGTCACCGGCGCGTATTGGCCCGAGCTGAGCGGCGGTGGGCTCCAGTGCCGCACCATGATTCGAGCCCTCGGCGACCAGGTGCGCTGCCGCGTCTTCACGACCTGTACCGATCTCGCGCTGCCGGCCGAGAGCCTGGTGGAAGGCACGCCAGTGACCCGGGTCTATATCGATACGGCGCGCCCTTCCACCAAGTGGCAGGCGGCCGTGGCCACGGTGAGATATTTCCTCGCGCAGAGTGATACGTTCGAGATCGTTCACCTGCACGGCTTCTCGCAGAAGTCGATCCTGAACGCGCTGCTCGCGCGCCTGTTCGGCAAACGTCTGGTGATTACCATCCACACCGCGGGTTCCGACGAACCGGCCGGCGTTCGGGCGCTCGGCCGGCTCGCGTATTGGTGCTACTCGCGTGCGGATCGATTCGTCGCGATCAGCGAGCAGATCGCCGTCAACTATCGCGCCGCCGGCTTGCCGGAACACCGCTTGACCGTGGCGCCGAACGGGGTCGATACCGAGCGGTTTCACCCGGCCTCCGAGGCCGAACGCGTCGCCGCCCGCCACGCCCTCGGCGGGTTGCCACCCGAGCTGCCCTGGCTGCTGTTTGTCGGATTTTTCTCTCGCGACAAGGGGCCCGACGTGCTGTTCGAGGCATGGCTTCGGTTGCAGCAGTTGGCACCCGGGTCGAGTGCCCTGCTGTATGTGGGAGCAACTGCCTCGGCCTATCACGAGGTTGACGCCGCGATCGCGCGCGAGATTCAGGCCGAAGCCGGCAATCGTGGCCTGTCGCATCTCGTGAAGTTTACCGGCGAGATGGCCGAGGTCGAGCGTGCCTACCGCGCCGCCGACATCCTGGTCATGCCCTCAACCCGCGAGGCGTTCGGCATGGTGCTGATCGAGGCGATGGCCTCGGGCCTGCCGGTGGTAGCCACGCGCATCGACGGCGTGACCGACACGATCGTCGACGACGGTGTTTCTGGCCTGCTGGTAGCCCCGAAGGACGTCGCGGCTCTCACGGCTGCCGTCGCGCAGCTGCTGGGCGATCGGCAACGGGCCGAGTCAATCGGTGCGCGCGCTCGGCAAGAGGTCGTGGCGCGCTATGGTCTCGAAGCGAGCGCCACCCGTTGGCGCCAGATCTACGACGAAGCATTACACTCGTGATGTCTGCATGACGCACCGCCCCGACATCCTCTGCATCTCGTCGATCGACTGGGACTTTATCTGGCAGGGTCACCAGGAGATCATGTCGCGACTGGCGGCCGACGGCCATCGGGTGCTCTTCATCGAGAACACCGGCGTTCGCCCGCCGCGGGTCAGCGACCTCCCGCGCGTCCGTCGTCGCGTGATGAACTGGTGGCGCGGCACCAAGGGCTTTCGCGAACAACGGCCCAACCTGTTCCTGCATTCACCGCTGGTGCTGCCGCTGCCGTACTCGCGCATTGCGCGCTGGGTCAACCGGCAGATCATGCTGCGCAGCCTGACGCGCTGGATGAGGGCGACCGGCTTCTCGCGGCCCATCGTCTGGACCTTCCTGCCGACGCCGCTCGCCCGCGATGTCATCGACCACATCGATCCGGCGTTGACTATTTATTACTGCATCGACGATCTGGCCTCGAGCTCGCCCGAAGCCAGGCGCATCACAGCCAGCGAAGACCAGTTGTTCCGCGAAGCGGACCTGGTGTTTGTGACTTCCGACAAGCTGCGCCAGCGGGCCGCGAAGTTCAGCGAGCGTGTCCATCTGTTCCCGTTCGGCGTCAGCCTGGAGGCTTTCGATCAGGTTCGCGAGTCGGGACTTGGCCTCCCCGACGATCTCAAGGCGCTGCCGCGGCCGGTGGCGGGGTATGTTGGCGGCTTACACCAATGGGTCGACCAGGATCTGTTGGTGGCGACGGCCAAACGCCTGCCGCACGTGACGTTTGCATTGGTCGGCCCTCCGCAGGTTGACGTGTCGGCGCTCGAACGCGAACCCAATATCCACCTGTTCGGGCAACGCCCGCACGCCGAGTTGCCGCGCTACGTCCAGGGATTCGATGTCGGCCTGGTTCCGTATCGAATTACCGACTACACGGCCAACGTCTACCCGACCAAGCTGAACGAGTACCTGGTCATGGGCGTGCCGGTAGTGGCCACCGACTTGGTGGAGATTCGCCGCTTCAACAAGGAGCACGGCGACCTCGTGCAGATTGCCAGCGGACCCGAAGCCTTTGCCGGGGCAATCACCCGCACCATTGAACAGCCCCTCGAGACCGCGAAGCCGCAACGGGTGGCCGTCGCCCGCTCCAATGGCTGGGACCGGCGCATCCAGGCCATGTGGGTGCTGATCGACGATGCGATGACCGATCGCGATTCGGGCGCCAAGGGCTGGCAGGAACGCCTCAAGCGCTTGTACAACGGCGCCAGGCGGCGCACCGCGGAAGGCGTCATGGCCATCGTGGTGGCCTACTTGCTGGTGTTCCACACTCCGCTGCTCTGGTGGGCCGCATCACCGCTGCGCCTCTCGTCGCCTCCTGAAGCCGCGGACGCGGTGGTGGTGTTCGCCGGTGGCGTTGGCGAATCGGGCCGGGCCCAGGGTGGCTATCTCGAACGGCTCAAGCAGGCCGTCGACCTCTACAAGGCGGGCTACGCCTCGTCCGTGATTTTCTCCTCGGGTTACGTCTTCAGCTTCAAAGAGGCAGAAATCATGCGGGCGCTCGCCGTCGATCAGGGCGTGCCAGCCGACCGGATCATTCTTGAAGAGCGGGCCGCGAACACCCATGAGAACGTGGCGTTCACCAACCAGATTTTGCGGGAACGGCGGTGGCGCCGCATCCTGCTGGTGAGCTCGCCGTATCACATGCGCAGGGCGACGCTGGTGTGGCGCAAGCTGGCGCCAGAGGTCACGGTGGTGCCGACGCCGCCGTTCAGCAGCCAGTTCTACGAGCACGGCATGGGCGCCAGCCTCGAGCAGGTGCGCGGCATTCTGTGGGAGTACGCGGCGCTGGCGTCGTACAGGTGGAACGGCTGGCTGTGACCGGTTCGGCCGTCAAGCGGCTGATCCTGCTCAGCGTCCCGGCAGCCGTAATCAGCGCGCTGCTATTCGCCGTCCTGATCGAGGCCTGGGTCCGCCTGTCTTGGGATGAAAAAAAAGGCACGCCTGGCTTCTTCGTCTCGGACCCGGTGCGCGGCCAGCGGCTTGGCGAAAATTACGACGGGTGGTTTGCCGGTGTCCCGGTGCACATCAACCGCCTGGGCTTTCGCGCGACGCGCGACTACAGCCTGAACAAGGCGCCCAATACCTTCCGCATCCTGATCCTTGGCGATTCAGTGACGTTTGGTCATGGCGCGGTGCACGACTACCCATCGCTGCTCGAATCGTTGTTGAAGCAGTGGCGACCCGCCACCGACTGGCAGGTGTGGAACCTGGGGGTTCCTGGCTACAACACCAGCCAGGAACTGGCGCAGCTGCGCGAACTTGGCCCTGCCTATCAACCCGACCTGGTGATTGTCGGCTTCTTCATCAACGACATCATCGGCAACCAGCCGCCCAGCAGCCCGGGTCGGCTGCGGCGGGCGGCCAGCCGGGGGATGGCCGTCTTGCAGCGCCATTGGTACTCGGTGGAGTTCTACAAGCGCATCGCACTGACGCTGGCGTGGAGGCTCTCGGGCAGCGAAGCCTCGCGTCTTCGCTTCGAGAACCTCGAGAGCGAGGAGCGGATGCAGGCGAGCACCGACACGCTGGCGGAATCGGCCCGCCAGCAGATCACGCCGTTCTCCCGCTTCAGCGACGCCGAGATCGCGGCCCGGCCGTGCAACGAAGGAATGAAGCCGAGCGCCCAGGACCTGGCAGAATTCCAGGCGCGTCCCGATTGGCCCCCCTTCGTCGATGCGGTCCGCGGGTTCCAGGAGCTTCACCGGCAGGGCAGCTACAACGTGCTGTTTTTCCTGAACCTCGTGCCGCCAGTGTGTCCCGACGGCGACTTCTTCTACGATGGCAAGTCGATCGAACACGACTACTTCACACAGTTATTCGAAAACGGCACCCCTACGGTCAGTGCGTATCCGGCGTTCATGCGCGTCAAGCCTTCGGAGATGCCGCTCGCCGAGGCCCATGCGATCGGCAACGCCAACCAGCTGAAGGCCGAAGTGCTGTTCGAGTACTTGAAGCCAACGCTTCCCTAGGACCAACCTTCGATGTGCGGCATCTGCGGAGAGTTGAGATTCGACGGCGCGCCGGTGGACACGCGCGCGCTCGAGGCCATGCGCGATCGCATTGCCCACCGTGGACCGGACCACGCAGATCGCTACGTGGCTCCGGCCGGCCACGCCGGTCTCGGCTTCCGGCGGCTGCAGATCATCGACCTTAGTGCGCCGGCCAACCAGCCCCTACCCAATGAAGACGGGTCGGTGCGCGTGGTGTTCAATGGCGAAATCTACAACTACCTCGATCTGCGCGCGGGGCTGGTTGCTCGTGGACATACGTTTCGCTCGCGTTCAGACACCGAGACCATTGTTCACCTCTACGAGGAGAAGGGCGCCGACTGCATTGCCGATCTCGACGGCATGTTTGCGATCGCGGTGTGGGACGAGCGGCAGGGCCGCCTGACCCTGGCGCGCGACCGCGCCGGCAAGAAGCCGCTCTTCTATCACCACGACGGCCGCCGCATCCTGTTCGCATCGGAGATCAAGGCCTTCTTTGGCCACCCCGGCTTCGTCGGCGAGATCGATCGCACGGCGGTGGCGCCGTATTTTCTGTATGGCTACGTGCCGGGCCCCGCCACGTTCTATCGCGGTGTTCGCCAGGTGGAGCCCGGGAGCGTGGTGACCATCGATCGCGACGGCCAGCTGTCGTCACGGCGGTATTGGACACTGACCTATCCACTCGCTGACGAAGTTGCCCGTCACGCGCCCGATCGCGCCGATGCCACCGCGCGTGTGCGCGAGCTCGTGATCGCCGCCGTGAAGCGACGGCTGATGAGTGATGTGCCGCTCGGCGCCTTTCTGAGCGGCGGCATCGACTCGACCGTGATCGTCGGCGTGATGCGGCGGCTCGGCGTGGCGCCACTGAAGACCTTCAGCATCGGTTTCGAGGGCGACGATGCGTATGACGAGACGCCGGCGGCTCGGCGCATTGCCGAGGGGTTCGGGACCGACCACACCGAGTTTCGCGTTCGCCCGTCGGCGCTCGATCTGCTTGACCGGCTGATCTGGCATCACGACGGCGCGTTTGGCGACTCGTCGGCGATCCCCACCTACATGGTGGCCAAGTTGACTCGCGCGCACGTGACGGTTGCGCTGACCGGCGACGGCGGTGACGAGGTGTTCGCGGGTTACCTGCGATTTCGTGCCGCGCTCGCCGCCAATCGACTTCCCGGCGCGCTGCGGGCGCCGATGGCGGCCATCCTGTCGCAGTTGCCAGGCGGGCCCAACGAGCGCCACTGGCGCTCGCGTGCCGCGCGATTCGGTCGCGCCCTCGGCATGCCGCTGCACGAGCGGGTCACTCGATGGAACAGCTACTTCTACGACGATCTCGAGGCGCTGCTCGGTGTGACGCCGGGCTCGATCGATCGCCTGCAACATTTGCGTAGCGCGATGGACGGCATGCCTGGCCGATCGCCGTTGAGCCAACTGCTGCTGGGCAACTTCTCGTCGTACTTGCCCGATGACCTGCTGGTCAAGGTGGACCGGTGCGCGATGGCCAACTCGCTCGAAGCGCGCGCACCGTTTCTCGATCGCGAACTGATGGAATACGTCGCGACCCTCCCCGATCACTACAAGCTAGACGGTGCCCGATCGAAGGCGATCCTGCGCGACGCCTTTGCCGACCTGATCCCAGCCGACGTCGATCGCCGGCCGAAGGCCGGATTTGGCGTACCGCTCGACGCCTGGTTCCGTGGCGAGCTCCGCGGCTACCTGCGCGACCTGTTGCTGGCGCCAGACGCCCGCTATCGGGATTACCTGGACGCCGACGTCGTACACGACGCGGTTGCGAGACACGACGCCGGTCGCGCCAACGAAGGCCAGCGCCTGTGGGCCTTGATCACCTTTGAGCGCTGGCTGCAGTTGCTCCCGTCATTCCTTCGGGGTACCATGCCCGGAAGCCCTGCATGATCGAAGCTCTGTGGCGCCCGTTCCTCGTCGCCTTCGGAGCATCGCTGGCCCTGGTCCCGGTCTGCCGCTGGTTGTCGATGCGGCTGGGCTACGTGGCCAAGCCGCGCGAAGACCGCTGGCACAAACGTCCGGTCGCCCTGTTCGGCGGCGTCGCCATCGGTCTGTCCCTGCTGCTATCGACTCTTGCCTTCGGCATCGCGTGGCAGCTGCCGGTCCTGTTGATCTGCACCATGCTGATCTTCCTGACCGGCGTGGTCGACGACGTTCTTCACCTCAGGCCATCGACCAAGCTGGTTGCGCAGATTGCGCTGGCCTCGACGCTGTTGTTCTTCAACTACCGGCTGAACTGGTTCGAGTCGATGACCCTCGACGCCATCTTCACGCTGATCTGGGTTGTCGGCCTGACCAACGCGTTCAACCTGCTCGACAACATGGACGGGCTGTGTGCCGGCATCTCGCTGATCGCCGGTGTCGCCCTGATTGCCGGCTTACTGTCGGCCATGCCCCTCGGTGCCCCCGTGACGCCCGAGGTGCGCTACCTGGTGATCCTGTGCGGCGCGACGGCCGGCTTCCTCGTCTACAACATTCACCCCGCGTCGATTTTCATGGGCGACGGGGGCAGCCTGTTGCTGGGCTTCAGCTTCGCCGCCGCGACCCTCGCGACCGGCACGGGCAACCTGGCCCGGCCCGACGTCATCTCGATCGTGGCGGCGCCGGTGCTGGTCCTCTTGATCCCGATCTTTGACACCACGCTCGTGACGATCTCGCGGATTCTTGCGGGACGCTCGGCCGCGCAAGGCGGCCGCGATCACTCGTCCCATCGGCTGGTCGCGATCGGTCTCAGCGAGCGTCAGGCCGTCGCCGTGTTGTGGTTGCTCGCGGCATCGGGCGGTGCGATCGGCGTCCGCCTCGACTATCTCAACCGGGGTTTCGCGGCCATGGCGGCGGGCGCGTTCATCCTGGGCATGGCGCTGTTTGCGGTCTACCTGTTCAGCATTCGCGTTTACGAAGAGGGCGACGCGCGCGTCGAGCAGGGCGTCCTGACGCCGCTACTGGTTGAGCTTGTCTACAAGCGGCGTGTCGCGGAGGTCGTGCTCGACTTCTGCCTCGTCTCGGCGTGTTATTACGCGGCGTATCGCTTGCGGTTCGAGGATCCGGAAGACTTCATGAAGAACTTCCAGAACTTCACCGCCTCTTTCCCGCTCATTGTGGCGGTGCAGATGGTCGCCTTCTTCGCGGTTGGCGTGTACCGGGGGGTCTGGAGGCATTTCGGGCTGGCCGACACGCTCGTCGTCACGCGCGGAGTGGTGTTTGGCGCGGTGGCGACCCAGCTGATCATCCTGTATGCCTACCGGTTCTTCAGCTACTCGCGCTCGGTGTTCCTGATTTACGCCGTGCTGCTGCTGCTGGCCGTGACGCTGTCGCGCGCCTCGTTCCGCCTGGTCGGCGAATTCTTTAACCGCCAGCGGCAGACCGGGCGGCGGGTCGCTATTTACGGTACTGAGGATGGCGGCAGCCTGGCCCTGTCACAGCTCGCGCAGCACGGTGATGAAACGCTGCGGGTGCTTGGGTTCATCGACGAGGACCCTCGTCGCGCGGGCACCAGGCTTGGCGGCTATCCCGTGCTGGGTAATTTCAGCGCCCTGGCGCTGCTCGTCAGCACCCGGTCGGTCGACCTGGTCATCATCGCCAGCCCGCAAGTCTCGCCCGAGCGTCTTCATAACCTCCAGGCGATGTGCCGCGAGCATGCGGTGAGCCTCACTCGCATTCACGTCGCCCTCGAAGAAATCATCTCCGACGAGTCCTCGCGTCCCGCCTCGCCCGCGACGGTTGTGCCGTTCACGACGCGCAACTAGCTCGCGACCACCACCCGCATCGAGCGCTTGCCATCGAGAGAGCCGGAGGTGTGCGTCGTACCTGGTCCAGCCCGTAAGCTGGAATCGGTCGTGACTATAATGCCGAGTCACCGTGTCCGGCGCCTCCTTGCTCACTGCCTTGTCGGCCGCGATTTTTGTGCTCACGCCATTGCTATGGCAGCTTGCCGACAGCAACCCGGCCGCGTTGCTCCCGCTGCTGCCGGTGCTCACGTGGTTGTGGACCACGATCAAGTGGACACAGACGCGGCGTGCGGTTTGGAGCATCGCCGCGGGAGCCGCACTCGGGCTCGGGCTGCACACCTCGCTGGCAGCGGTGGTGATGATGCCGGCGTACCTGGCCATCACGCTCGCGATCCTGGCGCACGGCCGCGTGGCGCCGTGGCGTCACTACGCCAGCTTCGTCGCTGCGTTCCTGGCAGGCGCCGCACCACTGGCCGCGACCTGGCTGCGGCATCCCGAGCAACTGCGCCTCGCGATCAACAGCCATCACTTGTACGACGCCGATCGCTTTTCGTTGTTGCAAGGAGCGCGCGAGGTCACCAGCTGGGTCGGTCTGACGGCGCGATCCGAAGTCTATTGGGACTACTTCAACCCGGCGTTCCTGTTCCTGGTTGGGGGAGTGCTGCTGCCGCCGGTGATGGTGCTGCTGCCGTGCGGCTTATTGGCCCTGGCGCGCGAGCCGTCGACGCCGCTGTCGCGGCTCTGGCTCGCGGGACTCGCGGTTGCGCCACTGGCGGCCGCGTTGACCGCCGAGGCACCGATTCCCGCGCGCGCGCTTTACCTCACGCCGTTTGCCGCAATCATCGCCGCGCGGGGAGCACAGTACTTGCTCGCACTCGCCGGCGCACGTCGTTAGTTGCGGCGCAGGATGGTCGCCGTGGGCGTGCCGGCGATGTCGTGCACCACTGCTACCACTGACCACTCGCCGGCCTGTGTCAAAGACGGTAGCAATCGGCTCGCGCTGCCGGCCACCAACACGCTGCCCTTCGCGATGCCGGCTGTCGGCGTGCGTCCTGGTGAGAAGTACCTGGTCCGCTGCCGCAGGTCGTCCCGGCCCTCAGCCATCAGGTGAAACAGCCACTTCACCACCTTGTCTTCGCCCAGGTCTTCGTCGCTCAGGTAAACGGCCGGCGGCAGTTCGGCCGCTTCAAGCGCGGCGACGCTCTGGACCACGCCACGCATGTTCATCGAGTCGGACCAGAACGCCGAGCGTAGCTGGTAATCGGTGAAGTAGTCACGGGCAAACGGAACGAACTGTATTGGTAGCGACACCACCAGCACCGCCGCCACAATCCGTCCCGCGCGGCCGCCCTCGGTCGTTAGCCACTCGAGACCGGCGATCGCGAGCAGGACACCAAACGGCACCGCGAGCAGATGCCGTGCCGTCGCGTAGTGCGGCGCTTCGGGCAAGGCCGCGACGATCGGCAGCGGCGCGAGCAGGAAGCCGGCAACCCAGACCGCGCGCAGGCCGGCCGGCCGCCGCCGCCAGACGCTCCATAACCCCAGCGGCAGCAGCACCGCGAACGCGAGCGGAAACAGACCGGCCTGCCGCGTGGCCCAGGTCATGTTCGACCCGCCCGAGAAGAACAAGTACGAGGGATTGAAGTAGTCCCAATAGAGCGCCGTGCGTTCCACCAACCTGAAGTCCGTTGATACGCGGTAGTTGGTGAACACATCGCGCGGCATCGATGGGTTCGAGATCAGCCACACCGCCAGTGGCAGCAGCGGCACCGCAAATCCGACCGTGACCATGGCCAGGAAGCGGAACGACTTGCCCGACAGGCTGAGAACCGCGAGAGTCAGCGCCAGGTAAATCGGCATCACCAGCCACGAGGTGATGTATGAGAACAGCCCCAACCCGAGCACCAGGCCGGTGGCGACGGCCACCAGGGCCGAGTCACGGCGTTGGCACCCATGCAGGCACAACAGCCAGGCCAGCGCGAAGGCGAGCGGCAGGAAATAGTCAGTTGCCTGCCGCCCCATGATGAAGTGCGCGGGTGTCAACGCCAGCGCCAGGCCTGCCGCCACTGCGTACCACTCGTTCTTAAAGGCGCGGCGCGCGACGGC
>JANMUX010000510.1:0-6576 GCA_031392125.1 Acidobacteriota bacterium
ACAGCACACTCAGGCCGGTCGCTCCCAGGTCCGTGAACGGCCGCGTGCTCGGCACGAAGATGCTGAGAATGGTGAGGCCAAGGTTGGCCTGCACCTGTCGCGTGTAGGCCTGCGCCGCGTGGCGCGCGGTGACGTGGCCAATCTCGTGGCCGAGCACCCCGGCCAGCTCGGACTCGTCGTCCAGGTACGCCAGAATGCCGCGCGTGAGATACACGTAGCCGCCCGGCAGCGCGAACGCGTTGATGGCGGGACTGTCGACCACGGTAAAGGTCCAGGGCAGGTTGGGACGATGAGACTTTCGCGCGAGATCCTGGCCAATCTCGGTGACATACGCCTGCAGGGCTGGGTCGTTGTAGACGCCCATCTCGCGGCGAATCTCGGCGTCCTGCTGCTGGCCAATGGCCAGCTCCTCCGCTTCGCTCAGCAGCGACATCTGCCGCTTGCCGGTGACCGGGTTGGTCGCGCACGCCGCGGTAAGAGTTACGAGGATCGTAAAAAGGAAGCAGGTTCCTTTTCTCATACCCAAGGGATTGCAACCCCTGTACCGGCGAAAACCGACCGGTTCTGGGGACGACTGGCGCTTCTGACAGCCGGCTGATCAGCTCGCCGCAGCCGTGCCTTCGAGCAGGTTGAGGGCGATCAGTTGCTCGCGGATGGCGGCAATTGCCGTGGCTCCGGCCGGCATCAGCGGAGGCCGCGGAACGCCACCGGCGAAGCCCAACATGTCGAGCGCGGCCTTCAGGCCCGGCACGCCGTGAGCGGTGCCAACCAGCCGGGCCAATGGCGCCAGTTGCTGCTGCATGGCGCGCGCCTCGGCCAAACGACCATCGGCCGCGGCCTTGAACATGTTCATGCACAGCTCCGGCGCCACGCCGCCGACCGCGAGAATGGCGCCGTGTGCACCAAGCGCCAACGCGGAGTAGTAGGTCGCGCCCGAACCGGCAAGCACCGTGAAGCCCTGTTGTGCGCGCGACAAGTACTCGCCGAACTGCACCATGTCGCTGTTGGTTTCCTTGATGCCGACAATGTTCGGATGCGTGCTGAGCGTCGCGATGGCGTCGGGCAGCAGGTTGACGCCGGTATAGATAGTGACGTTGTAGAGCAGCACCGGAACCGGCGAGTGATCGGCGACCTGCGTGTAGTGGCGGACGAACGCATCGGTGGTCATCTGCCCTTTGTAAAACGCGGGCGTGCGCACGAGCGCGGCATCGACCCCGAGGTCGGCCGCCCGCCTGGTGGCCGCAATGGTCGCGCGGGTCGATTCACGCCCGGTGCCGGCCAGCAGGGGCCGGCCCTTCGGCATGGCCGCGCGCACGACGGCAATCGCGCGGTCGGCTTCCACGTCATCAAGCTGCGGCGCCTCGCCGTTAGACCCCAACACGACCAGGCCGGTCAGCGGCGAGCGCAGGTAGCGTTCAACGTTGGCGGTCAGGCCGCGTTCGTCGAGCGAACCATCGGCGGCGAACGGGGTGGCCAGTGGCGTGTAGACGCCGGCAAACGGATGCATCGGCAAATTCTATCAGGCCGATGCACCGGCGCCGCGCGACGGCTACGGCTTTCGATCGGGAGCGGCGATCAGGTTGGTGGCCAGCACGATCGCGAAAATCGCCACCGCCGGCGCAAGCGTCCAGGGAAACCTGGCAATCGCGTTGTAGTTGCCGGCCTCGGCCAGCATGGTGCCCCAGCTGGCAATCGGGTCGGGGAACCCCAGGCCCACAAAAGATAGCGTGGCCTCGGCGAGGATGAATCCTGGTAGCAGCAAGGTGGCTTGCACCACCAGGTGTCCTGAGCAGGCGGGAATCAGGTGATGCATGAGAATGCGCCCCGGCCCCGCGCCCAGGGAGCGCGCGGCTTGCACGTACTCGCGGTCGCGTTCGGCAGCGACGATGGCGCGCACGCCCTTGGCGACAAAGGGCCAGCCCACCGCCACGAAAATCCACGCAACCAACAGGAACACGGTTGATGCGGGCAGCACGAGCGGCAACACCGCCCGCAAGACCAGCACCACGTAGATCACCGGCAAGATCAAAACGAAATCGGCCACCCGCATGACCGCATCGTCAATCCAACCGCCCTTCAGGCCCGCCCACGCGCCGGCCAACGCGCCAATCACGACAGCGCCGAGGGTGGCGAACAAGGCGAGGCCCACCGAAGTGCGGGCACCGTACAGCAGGCGCGACAGCACGTCGCGGCCAAAGTTGTCGGCGCCCAGCAGGAACACCGGTTGATCGCTCACCCCGCCAAACCACGGCAGCGGCAGCGTGCGCGAGGGGTCGGCCTCGAAGCGCTGCTCGAGCCGGTCGGCCAGCACCAGCGGATGAACGACCGGCGCACTAAATCCCTGGATCAGCGGACGCATGGGCGGCGCGTGCAGAAAATCGCGAAAGGCCAGCCCGTCATCGTACGGCGCAAGCCACGGCGCGGCGAGCGAGAGCACCGCAAGCGCCGCCACGAACAGCGCGGCGCGGCGGGTCATGGTGCCTCCTGCGACCGCACGCGCGGGTCGGCAAGCGCCAGCAGGGCGTCGGCAATCCAGGTGCCGGCGGCAAGAAAGAACGCGCCGCTCGCCGCGCAGCCGGCCACCAGATACAGATCGCGCGCCTTGAGCGCGTCGTACATCAAGCGGCCCAGGCCCGGCCACGACGTCACTACTTCGACGACGAACGAGCCGCTGAAGAGGCTGCCGATCATCACGCCGTAAAGGCCGAGTACCGATCGCAACGACACCGGCCAGGCGTGGCGAACAATGGCCTGCACGTGATCGAGACCGCGCGCGCGGCTCGCCGCCACAAACGGTTCGCGGCTGGCCTTCTCGATGGCTTGCGCCTGCAGGCGTTCAAGCGTCGCGGCGAGCGGCAGCGCCAGGGCCAGCGCGGGAATGGGCAAATGCCGGGCGAGATCGCCAAGCCAATGCGCCCACGTCGGGTCGGCGCCAAGGGCCGAGGTCATGCCGCCCACCGGCAACCAGCCGGTTCGCGCGGCGAGAAACACTAGCGCGAGCGACCCGATCAACGGCGGCACCGACAGCGCGAGAATTGAGAGCACGCGCACCGTGGCGCGGCCGATGCCGCCGGAACGGCTGCCGGAGTACACGCCGAGCGGCAAGCCGATCACCGTGGCAAGCACGAGCGCGACTACCGCGAGCACCGCGGTGTTCAGGGCACGCTCGCTGATCAGGGTGCTGACCGGGCGCGCGTACAGCAGCGAGCGGCCGAAGTCGAGTTGCACCACGCCGCCCAGCCACGACAGGTACTGCGCGGCCAGCGGCCGGTCCAGTCCAAGTTCCGCGCGCATGCGCGCCAACGCGGCCGGATCAAGAGACAGAGCCTGGTCAGAAGTGATGTCGCCAGGCGCCAGGCGGGTGAGCAGCAGCGACGCGGACGAAACCACCAGCACGAGCAACAGGGCGAAGCCGAGACGCCTCAGCAGGTAGCGTCCCATGCGCTGCTATTGCCCTGCCCGCCCTGGTGACCCTGGCGTGCGCACGGTGATGGTGTCGGACGACCACAGCAACTGCGGGCGCAGAATGGTGGGCGCCATCGAACCGACGCGCGCGCTCACGCCGATGTACATGCGCGGCGCGACGAAGTAGATCACCGGCAGGTTCTCGGCGAAGATGTTCTGCACCTGGTCGAACAGGCGCTTGCGCTCAGCCTGGTCCAGGCTCGACGTCATCTGGTGCATCAGGTCGTCGATCTGCTTCTCCCACTCGGTGGCCGGCGTCTTCTGGCCGATGTTCCAGATGTGGCCCGAGCCCGAACTGAGCCAGAAATCGGCCGACATCGCCGGGTCGAGGTTGCTCGAGCTGAAGAAGAAGGCGATCGACTCGAAATCGCCCTTCAGCATGCGTTCGACCAGCGCGCCCTGCTCGAGGGCGACGACGTCAACCGCAATGCCGAGCGGGCGCAGATCCTCGCGTAACACCGCAGAGCCGCGTTCGAGCGACGAGTTGCCACGATAGGTCAGCAGCGTGAAGCGGACCTCGGTGCCCTTCTCGTCTTCGAGCCACTCGTCGGCGTCGCGGTTGGCGAGGCCCAGGCCGGCCAGCAGCACCCTGGCCTTGTCCACTGAGAAACCGTAGCGCGGGACGTTGGGCGAAAACCACTTCTGGTTGCCCGGGGTGACCGGCCCCCAGATGGGCACGCCCGCGCCAAGGTAAACAATGTTGGCGAACGCCTCGCGGTCGATGGCGTGCGAAATGGCCTGGCGGAACTCGCGGCGAGTAATCCAGCTGCCGCGCGGGTCTTTGGCCCAGTGCTGTGGCCGCAGGTTGAAGAAGAAGAGATCCGGATCGGTGCCGACCCCGAGTTCCAGCAGTTGCAGCTTGCCCTGGTCCACGAGCGGCCGCAGCGTCGCGATGTCTTCGGGCCGCACCTGCTGCTGCAGCATGTCGATTTGCCCGGCCTGCAGCCGCACGAGCTCGGCATTCTGGTCGGGCACCACTTCCAGGACGATCTGGTCCACGTGCGGCAGGGCCGCGCCCGACGCGTCTTTCTTCCAGTAGCGCGGGTTGCGATCGAACACCAGCCGCTGGCCGGCTTCGTAGCGTGACAGCACGAAGGGCCCGATCGACACCAGTTCGTTGACCGGTGTGGCCACGCCCCACGCCTGCGCGAAGGTGCCGGCGGCAAGCGCGGCCGCGAGCTTGTGCTTGGGCGCGAGCGTCAGGTTGTCGAGCAGGGCAATGCCGGGGCCGAAGGGGCCGGGAAAGCTCACGACCACCGTGCGCGGGTCGGGCGCGGTGACGCCGAGCGGCTTGCCGTTCACCTGCAGCGAACTGGCGAGCACGCTATTGACCTTGGGATCGTAGATGGCCTTGAAGGTAAAGACGACATCCTCGGCGGTAAACGGCGTGCCGTCCGACCAGGCGGCCTCGCGCAGCTTCAGCGTGAAGGTCTGGTTGTCGGCAGAAGCGGTCCACGATTCGGCGAGCGCCGGCTCAATCTCCTGCGTGGAGCGGTTGATGCGAATCAGCTTGCCCTGGGTCAGTTGCGAGACCAGGTCGGTCGGGAAGTTGCGATCGACCAGGCGGTTGAAGGTGCGCGGCTCGCTGCGCAACGACGAGGTGAGCACGCCGCCGCGGGTGCTGGCGTCCGAGAAGACGATCTCGGTGCCTGAATCGTCTGGTGGTTGCTGGCCCGACCAGAAGCGCCAGGCCATGAAGGCGAACAGGCTCAACAGCAGAACGCTCAGCAATGCCCGCGGTTGTCGGTTCACTTCTTGTCCAGTCGGCCAATAACTTGGCCTGGTTTGGGCGTGCACGAAAATCGAGAAACGTTCGATTTGCGTGCAGATTGCCGGCTGGCTGAGCCGGCCAACCCGGCCGGGGCAACGCCTTGGCCGTATTGCCTGGCGCCCCCAAGCGCGACCGAAGGCATCGTAAACCAACAAACCTTGCCGATGCAATCACTTAGCGGAACATCACTGCAGGCGCGTGCAACTGGCACTGGCCGTGCGATGTGTTGTTGGCAAGGAGCACGGCAATGGACGTTCAAACGCTGACTGGCAGCGAACGGGAAATTCAACCGCAGGTGGGTCGCAGCGTCAGCATTGAACAGGCTGCCCAACTGTTAGCCGTCTCCCGCCGCACCGTCTACTACCGCATTCGAGACGGCCGGCTCCGCACCATTCGCACGCGTGGCGGCTCCCAGCGTGTGCTGATGGATTCGGTCGATGAACTGCGCGGGGCGCTTTAACCCGCATCGGCTACCGACCGCTTCGACGTTTCAACTTTGCACTTAACCGTCGTTTTAGACCCTGGGAGTCCCTGATGCACAACCTGCAGCTCAATCGCCGGCCCCGCGCAAGCGGATCCCGACCGACCTGGCTCAGTTCCTCTGCCCTGCTCACCCTCGTCTTGCTGTTGGCCGGCGCCGCGTCGGCGCAGGCGGGCCAACGGCGCGCGCGGCTGTCGTCCGATCTCGTCGCGCACCTTGGCTCCAGCTCGTCCGCCTCGGTAGACATCATCGTCTCGGGGTCGCAAGAGCGTATCGATCGGCTGGTAAGGCGTCATGGCCTGACGGTGAAGAAGGTGCTGAGCTCGGGCGCGGTGCTGACCGCGTCGAAGAGCGCCATGGATGCCTTGTCGCAAGACGGCGAGGTCGAGGCGCTGTCGGGCGATGCGCGGGTGAACTCGCACATGGCCGTGACCACCAGCACCACGGGCGCGAATGCCGCCTGGGCCGGCGCGGTTTCGACGCTTGGCGCGGTGAATGGCCGCGGCATTGGCGTGGCGCTTCTCGACAGCGGCATGTGGGATCATCCGGCGCTCAAGGACCGCGTGGTTGCCAGCGTTGACTTCACCGACGGCCGCGGCCGCGGGCGTGACGAATACGGCCACGGCACCCACATTGCCGGCATCGTCGCCGGCCGCGCGTTCAAGAACACCGCAGAAGGCGCGGAAAGCGGCATGGCGCCGGCGGCGCACCTGATCAACCTGAAGGTGCTGGGCGCCGATGGCAGCGGCCAGGCCAGCGACGTGATCGAGGCCATTGACTGGGCCATTCGTTATCGCAAGCCGCTGGGCATTCGCGTGCTGAACCTGTCGCTTGGCGCCGCGCCGACGCAAAGCTACAA
>JANMUX010000527.1:0-16661 GCA_031392125.1 Acidobacteriota bacterium
AAGCGGTATCCGCAGCGACCGTCGCAACAGCCCCCCCTCGGGCACCGCAAGTCGCGGCCGTGCCCAGCACCATCGGCGTTCCCAGCCCACCCAGCCTTCCCGACCTCGACCTGAACAAAGCGCACCGTAAGGAGCCGTGGGCTCCGGCACAAGTGGTTTCACCGCCGCCTGCGCTCGCAGCGCGAGTACCGGTGCGCGGCATCTTGTTGGCTCTGGCGGTTGGCGCACTGTTTGTCGCAATTGGATTCGCGTCGTACTGGATGTTTCGCGACCAGGCAGTCGACCAACGCACCGCGTCCGAACGTGCCGAGGCACCTACCGGCGCTGTCGTCGGACGCATCGAAGGCCCGCGACCAACGGTCACCACGGCTCGCGCTGCGGACACCGCCGCAACGCCCGCTGCCGCCGACGCGCTCCCCGCGCGCCCGTTAGCTCTACCGGTTGCCGACGGCGCATTCTCCCCGGCGTTTGCCACGAATGGGCGAGAGTTGTTCTTTCACGCGGGTCACGCCGAGGCAGGACGCTTGCACGTGGCCAGCCTCGACGAAAGCGGGCAGGTATCAGGCGTCACCGCGCTACTCGCCGAGCGCGCGCGGAACTATCACCCGCAGGTGTCGCCCGATGGCCGGCTGCTCGCGTTCGATTCGGATCGTGATGGCGTGCGGGGCGTCTACGTGTCGGGCCGCGATGGTTCCAACCCTCAGCGCGTGAGCGGTAGCGGCTACGCCGCCGTACCAAGTTGGTCGCCGAACCGGAAGTGGCTCGCTTTCGTTCACGGCGAAACCGCGCGGCCTCAAGTCTGGAATTTGTGGCTGCGAGATCTGTCAACAGGCGCTGTGCAGCGGCATACGTCGTTCCGGTCAGGCCAGGTGTGGGGCGCGTCGTGGTTCCCCGACGGCGGCTCGCTCTGCTACAGTCACGACTATCAGCTCGTGATCAGCCACCTGGATGGGCGCGCGGACATTGTGATCGACACGCCGCGGCGCGGTCGCCTTGTCCGGACGCCGGCGGTCTCTCCCGATGGACGTCGCGTGGTCTTCCAGGTCTTCAAGGACGGTGTGTGGATCCTCGACGTGCGGACGCGGCAGATGCGACGCATCCTGGATGACCCGGCGGCCGAAGAGTTCTCCTGGGCGCCCGATGGCCGCCGCATCGCGTACCACAGCAACCGGGATGGCGCGTGGCGCATCTGGACAATGAACGTCCTGGGGTAGTTAAGGGAGCTGTGGACCAACCCGCCTGATTGCAGAGGTTCGACGCATTCAGTATGCTGGCTTGGTTTTCATGCCCTACATCGACCAGACCAGCCTCTACGCGTTGTGTGTGGTGGCCGCGGTGGTCGTGCTGCTCGCCGGGTGGAAGGCAAGCGTGCATCGGCTCGGCACTCACGAACGTCAGCTGGCGAAAATGGTGGCCGACACGACCGAAGAACTGAGGAAGGCCAACCAAGAGTTGCAGCACCTCGCCAACTCCGATTCCCTCACCGCGATCGGCAGCCGTCGCCAGTTCAACGAGTTTCTCGCCGGCGAGTGGCGGCGGGCGATTCGCTTCAAAACGGAAGTGTCCCTGATCCTGATCGACATCGATCACTTCAGGTTGTTCAACGACACCTACGGACATCATGCCGGCGACGAATGCCTCAAGGCCATTGCCGATGTCCTGGGCACGACGATTCGCCGGCCGACCGACCTGCTGACGCGCTTCGGCGACGACGAGTTCGCAATTGTCCTGGTGGGTACCGACGAGGCTGGCACGCTGAACATCGCACAGCAGGCGATGACCGTGGTCAAGGTGCTGGCGATCCCGCATCGCACATCTCCGACCAATCCCTTGGTCACCGTCAGTATTGGTGTGGCGACCATGTTCGTCTCGCTGGGGATGGCGGAGACCGAACTGATCAAGGCGGCCGACCAAGCCCGGTTTCGCGCCAAGGCCGACGGCCGCAATCGCATCGCGTCCTGACGCGAACCGTCGCCTCATTCCTGCTGACCGCAAGGCCCTCGAAGGTCAGCAAACGGGCGGGGCCACTTACTTCAACACGAACTCGGTCCGGCAGCTCTCGTGTATCAAGAACCCATCGTCCATGACGCGAACTTCGAGGTGGCCGCCGGGCAGCGGCGGTTTCAGGCTGAGCGCCACCCGCCACAGCCCGTTCGAGAGAGGCCGGCCCAACTGTACGGGCCAGGTTCGTTCAACCGGTCCACCCGCTGCGGCAATGCCAAAAGTGATGGCGCGTTGGTTGAGTTTCTCGGCCGAGATCATGGTCGAAATGGTCATGGGCGCACCACGGGTGAACTGGCGCAGTCCCGGCCGCTCTCCTGGCTGCTCGAACACGAACCCAGAACACTCTGCGACCTTCGACTTCCCCGCCGGCACGTTGACGGTGGCGAACGCCAGGCCCTCACGCGCCGCCTCGTCTTTCACGGTGGCCGCGACGCGCACCTGGTAGGTCTGTGCGTCAACGGCGAGCCGTGCCTCGCCAATCGCGCGACCACCCTTCGCCTGCGCGACGCCGGTCGCTCGCGCGGCCATCTTGCCGGCCGGATCGAGTGCAACGACGGTGTAATTGACCGTCGTGCCATCTTTCAACTCGGCGCCAATTTCGAAGGGCACGATAAGGCCGCGGCGATTCCCCTCACCCGCAACCGCAGAAGGTGCGAGAGCGATCGGCACACCGGTCACGGGCAGGGCCGACTCGACCAGGCTGAGCGCGGCAACCTGGGTTCCGGTCGAAGGCAAATACACACGCCGGTGCAGAAGCGACACTCCCGGCTTGCGTGTTCGCACCGACAACTTGCGGGCGCGGGTCTTGTCGGTCGAGGGCGACGGTGCGTAACCAATCAGATAGTAGGCGCGGTTCTCCGCCGCCACTTGGGCGAGCGCGCCAGTCGAGTCGTTGCCAAGCAGCGCTCGACCTCCCGTGGCCGCCGCGAGGTCGCGCAGCACACCGGTTTCAAACGGCTCTGCGTCGCGGCTCACTTCGGCGGCGGGAGTCTGGAGCCCGCGCGGATCGACGGTATAGATGGCAACGTTCGCGGCGCGAGCCGTATCGATCAACTGCGAGAACACCTGGTCGTCGCGCCCGGTGAGGCGTCCCATTTCCACGGCATCGAAGAAAGTGGGCGGTAAACCACCGCCGCGGCTGAACCACAGCACCGCTTTGCGCCTGGCAGGAATGCGGCGCAGCTGCTCCACCACATTCAGCAACACCCGATAGCTTTCGCGACCGTTCTCGCCCACACCGAAGGTTTCGATCGCCGAATCGAGTTCCGCCAGGCTGGTCGCCGGCGTCGGCGTGCCGGTTGCCACCAGCCCCGGCTGTTCGAGCCCCAAGTTACGTTCCCGGCGGCCCGTGGTCTGAGGGATCAGGTTCAACGCGAGCGTGCGGTCGCTGGTGAGAAAAAAACCCGAGGTCGAGCCCGAACGGATGAACGCCACGTAGTCGTTGGGCAGCAGGGTTTCCTTGAAGAATTTCTCGCTGACCCGGCGTGCCTGCGACACGTCATCCACCTGCAGGCCCAATTCATCGAGCACCACGACGAACAACCCGCCGGGCTCGACTTCGTTGGAGGCAATCCCCGGTGGTAGCGGCCGGATGGCGGAGGTGCTCGAGAGATCGACAAACTGGAAGGTCTGGATTTGCTGCGGGACGCCGTCTTCCAGCAGCTCGAAATCCTCGGCTTTCAGGTTGTGGACGGGAGCGCTGTTTGCACCGGTGGCCACGACGTCGATGGTGACCAGGTCGACGCCCGCGCGAAATGTCGGCTGCCTGTGTTCGATAAACGCAGCGCGCATCGGTGGCGCCACCAGCCCTGCCAGCAGGAGGGCGATCAACGCAGTTCGGCTCATCACAGCCAACTTTACCCCTGGGACGTCGCGCGTGCCTATCGCTCCTTCACGAGCACCTGCGTGGCGATGGCCGCGGCCAGGTCGATGGAGTCGTTGAGGCAAGGCAGGAATCGCACGCGCAGTTCTGGTCGCGCCGCAGCCGCAAGCCGCCCCTCGAGCTGGCTCTCGGCATTGTCGGCCAGGAACCCGTACGGGTAATAGACAACTTTGGTGAAGCCCGCGTCACTGACCCGCTGCAATGTTTCTTCGATCGGCGGCTCGGTCCAGCGTCCGCCGCGCGTGTGATTGAGCCAGCCGTTCAGAATCAGTCCAAAGTTCTGCGAGACGCGTTGGCGGATGGCGCCGTAGAGCCGCTCGGTCGGACAGCGACCGGTATCGATTGGGCGTGCTGGCTCCAGGAGCGTTCCATGCGCAGCCAGGACGAGCGCCGTATCCGGCTGGGCGTCTCCGGTTTCGCGCAGCAGATGTTCGGCTGAGATTTTCGCGAGCAGGTCGACGTCAAGTGCCGGCAGCACACTGACGGGGGTTTCCCGCGGCTGTTGCGCTGCCGCCGCCAACGCGGCCTGTCGCGAAAGCTCGTGCGTGAAGGCAGAGTCGGCGGCGTAGATCGGCGCCACCCAGACCGGCTCGTGGCCGGGGAGTGCGGCAAGCACCTCGGACAGCAACGGCCGCCTGAACTCGTATGCCACGTGCAGGGCCCACGTGCCGGGTTGCGCCTGCTCCAGCACGTCGCGAATGATGGCCGCCTGGGCGTGCGTGATCGGCTCGAGCGGAGATTCATACCCGTTCGCATTCCACAACTGCTGCCGCCCGCGAGCGCGCGCCAGCGCGATAAAGGGAATGGCGGCTTGGGGGATATCGGCGACTGTGCGTGTCAGCCCTTGCAGAATCCGCCACGAGTACACGAGTTGCTCGGTGAAAGAAGACGAGGGTGGCTCACCGTAAGTAATGAGAACGAGGTGCTGCATGGTCATGAGGTGGCTCGAAGCTGCGACGCTAGTGCCCGGGCCGTGCCTCGAGCGGTCGCGATGGCCTGATTGAAAGACGCGCCGTCGTATGCGGTGCCGCAGAGGTGCAGGCCCGGATGACCCGCCAATCGCGCGCGGATGCCGGTTATTCGCACCTCGTGCCCAACCGTGTACTGTGCAAGCGCCGATGGCCAGCGAAACACGCGCTGCCGCAAGGGCCGGTCGGCGATCCCCATCACGCCGACCAGTTCGCTGCGAGCCAAGGCAATCAAGGCAGCCTCATCCAGATTGGCCACATCGGGACGCCGCGCCCCGCCAAGGAAGACGCGAAGCAGCGCACCGCCCTGCGGAGCGCGGCCCGGAAAGATCGAGCTCTCCCACAGCACTCCCATGGTGGCGAGCTTCTCGGACTGTGCGACCAGGTAGCCGTAGCCGTCCAGTGCCCGCGGGACCGACGTCGCCTGGTAGCCCAGCGCGACGACCGCCAACCCGGCATAAGGAATGGCGTCGAGCTGGTCGGCCAGACTCGAATCGACGCCACGAACGATCGCCGACGTTCGGTGCGCCGGCGTTGTGAAGACCACGTGCTCTGCCACCATCGCGCGGCCGCCCGCCAGCTCCACGTGCCAGGTGCCGCCTTGTCGAGAGATGTTGGTGATCGCGCGGCCTGTCAGTAGCCGCGAACCCATGCGATCGGCAAGCGCCCCGGTCAGCGTGCCGAGCCCTCGCGCAAAGCTCAGAAGCTTCGCGCGGCCGGCGCCGCCCTTGCGGCGCGCCAGCGCGGCCCGCAAAAGGCTGCCGTGCGTGCGTTCCCATTCGACCAGAATGGGAAACTGCGAGCGCACCGAGAGCGCCTTGCTGTCGCCGGCCGAGATGCCGGACACGGCAGTATCGACCAGGACCTCGGCAACCTCGCGGCCGAAACGGCGCTCCGCAAAGGCGAAGACTGTTTCGTCGAGGTCGGGAGGGGCCGGCGAGGCCCAGGGCTCTCGCATCAGGCGCAGCTTGGCTGGCCAACTGACCACGGTTGACTTCAGTAGCGCCGGCGGCGAACCGGGCACGAGCGCCAGCGCACCGCGCCGCAGCACGAACCGACGGCGGGCCGTGATGTCGGCTTCGACCAACATGGGCGTGAGGCCCAATTCCTCTACCAACGCCATGGTCTCGGGTTCGCGATCGAGGAACCCATTCGGGCCGGCTTCGATCAGCCAGCCACCGTCATCAATCGTGCGAGCGTGCCCGCCACCATCGGCCCCGGCGTCGACCACCGCGACGTCCATCCCGACTCCGAGCCGTGCGGCTTCGGCCTCGAGGGTGAAGGCCAGGGTCAGTCCGGTGACGCCTCCGCCAGCGACAATCACGCGCGGCGCGGTCATACGGTCCGGCTGAACACCGGCTTGACACCGGCTGTCCTGGCGCGCAGGTAGCGGTCGAACACCATGCACACGTTGCGCACGAACAGCCTGCCTACCGGCGTCACCTCAATCGACTCGCTGCTCACCGCGACCAGGCCGTCGGTGGCGGCCGACTGGGTGGCCGTCAGTTCGCTCAGCTCGTCGGCAAAATACGAGCCGAAGTCGATGGCGAAATCAGCCTCGACCTGCGCGATATCGAGCCGGAAGTTACACATCAGCGCCGCGATGACATGGCGGCGCAACAGATCGTCCGGCGACAGTTCGTATCCGCGAGCCACCGCGAAGCGGCCTGAGCCAACGGCGGCGTAGTACTCGTTCAGCTTCTTGGTGTTCTGGACGAACGCGCCATGCACTTCGCCGATACCAGACACGCCGACGGCGACCATGTCCGCCGTCTTCTGCACCGTGTAGCCCATGAAGTTGCGATGCAGCGAGCCTTGCTCGACGGCCCGTCCCAGGTCATCGCTCGGCAGCGCAAAGTGATCCATCCCGATCTGCCGATACCCTGCGCGCACGAAGGCTTCGATTGTCAGGGCGAGCAGTTCCAGCTTGAGGCGCGCGGAAGGCAGCGCCTCGGTAGCGAGCGAGTTCATGTGGGCGCCCATCCACGGCACGAAGGCGAACGAGTAGGCGGCTACCCGATCGGGCTTCAGGGTGAGGGTTTGCTCCAGGGTCTGCGCAAACGAATCGACCGTCTGAAATGGCAGGCCGTAGATGAGATCGATGTTGATTGACGCGAAGCCCGCCGCTCGCGCCTCGGCCATCAGTGCCGCGGTCAACTCGTAGCTTTGCTCACGGTTGATCGCGAGCTGCACCTGTGGGGAGAAATCTTGCACTCCCATCGACAGCCGGTTGAACCCCAGCCCTCGCAACCGGCGTAACTGAGCGGCGCTCGTCACCCGCGGATCGATCTCGATGCCCAGTTCGGCATCAGGCGTGAAAGTAAAGTCCCGATGCAGGCGCGCGAAGACGCGCTCGAGCTGATCGGCGTCGTAGTAGGTTGGCGTGCCGCCTCCCCAGTGCATCTGCGCAATGCGCCGGCGATTGGGCAACGCGGCCGTCAGCAGCTCGATCTCCTGATCGAGCGCATCCAGGTAGCGGGCGGCAACATCGCGATGCCGCGTAATGACGACGTTGCAGCCGCAGAAGGCGCAGCGTTCTTCGCAGAACGGCAGGTGGACGTAGGCCGACAGCGGTTGACCGGCATCGGCGTTGACGCGGGCCAGCCGCTGCCGGTATTGCAGGTCGCCAACCCCGTCGTGGAACTCAACCGCAGTGGGGTACGACGTGTAGCGCGGCCCCGGGCGATCGTACCGCTCCAGCAACGCGATCGTCGACGGGATGTCGATCAGGTCGCGCATGGCACTGCGCCGGCAAACGTGTGCACGGCCTCGATCAACGCCGTGACCGATGCGATCGGCGTCTCTGGCAAGATGCCGTGCCCAAGGTTCATGATGTGGCCTGCACGTCCGGCCATGCGGTGCATGATTTCGCGCGTTCGCTCGTGGACCACTTCTGGGGCGGCGAACAGCACGTGGGGATCGAGGTTGCCTTGAAGTGCGATCTCTGGACCCACCCGCCTTGCCACCTCGTCCAGCGGCGTGCGCCAACACACGCCCAGAACGTCGGGCCTGGCGCCCGCGGCGTCTTCCAGCAGGTGCGGCGCGCCGTTGATGAAGTAGATGATGGGCACGCCGAGGTCTCGCACACCCTCGACCATGAAATGGATGTGCGGCAGCGCGAAACGACGGTAGTCGCTGGCGCCGAGAATGCCCGCCCACGAGTCGAAGATCTGTACGGCTTGGACACCCGCGTGCACTTGCAGCCGAAGGTAGTCGACCATCGCGATGGCGAGCTTCTCGAGTAAGGCTTCGAGGGTGGCTGGCTCACTGAACATCAAGCGCTTGACGGCGCCGAAGCCTTCCTTGCCCTCCCCTTGCACCAGATACGCGGCCAGGGTGAAGGGTGCCCCGCAGAAACCGATCAGCGGCGTGCGGCCGTCGAGTTCCCGTCGCAGCAACCGCACCGCGTCGGCCACAAAAGGCACGGCCTCGCCTGCGGGCCGCGCCTGCAGGGCATCCACCTGGGCTCGCGATCGAATCGGCTGCGCGATCTTCGGACCGGGATTGAAGGTCATCTCGACGCCGAACGCATCGAGCGGCAGCATGATGTCCGAGAACAGGATGGCGGCATCGAGCGGAAACCGGCGCAGCGGCTGCAATGTGACCTCGGCGGCCAGGTCAGGCGTGCGACACAAATCCAGGAAGCCGACGCGGCTGCGCAGCTCGCGATACTCCGGCAGGTAGCGGCCGGCCTGACGCATGATCCAGACAGGTGTGCGGTCAACAGGCTGCCGCCGGCAGGCGCGCAGGAAGCGGTCGTTCATCGCGTCATGTCCTTTAGGGTCGCCTGGGCGGCCTCGACGGTCTGGGCAATGATGTTTTGATCATGCGCGGTTGACAGAAACGCGGACTCGAAGGGCGAGGGCGGCAGCAAGATGCCCCGGGCCAACATGCCGGTGAAGAACGAGACGTATGCGTCGCGGTTGACCGCTGAGGCGTCCTTCCAACAGCCGACCGGTCCGGCCGCAAAGAACATCGTCCACATGGCCCCGACCCGCTGCACCACCGCCGCGATTCCGGCAGCGGCGATCTTTTCCTGCAGGGACCGTTCGAGCGATGCGCCGGTTCGCTCCAAGTCCACGTACAGGTCCGGCGTTGCATCGATGGCCGCGAAGGTGGCCAACCCGGCGGCCACGGCGAGCGGATGCGCGGCATAGGTGCCAGCCTGGTAAACCGGACCGGACGGCGCGACGAGCGTCATCAGATCCCGCCGTCCACCAAACGCCGCCAGCGGCAAGCCGCCGCCGGCCACCTTGCCGAGGGTGATTAGGTCGGGGGTCACGCCGTAGCGCTCTGCGGCACCGCCGCGGGCGACCCGAAAACCCGTCATCACCTCATCGAAGATCAAGACCGCGCCATGACGCGTGCAGCGCTCGCGCAGGGCTTGCAGGAAACCGGCCGATGGAGGCACGCATCCCATGTTGCCCATCACGGGCTCGACGATCAGCGCGGCAACCTCGCCGGGCGCGTCATCGAAACAACGGTCGACGCTGGCGAGGTCGTTGAATTCGGCAACCGACGTGTCGGCGGCAGTACCGGCCGTGACGCCGGGCGAGTCGGGCACGCCCAGGGTGGCGGCGCCCGAACCCGCACTGACCAGGAACATGTCGGCGTGTCCGTGGTAACCGCCCGCGAACTTGATGATGCGTGAGCGTCCCGTCGCTGCCCTCGCCACACGGACGGCACTCATCGTTGCTTCGGTGCCAGTGACCACCAGCCGCACCATCTCGCATCCCGGGACGCGGTCCCTGATGCGCTCAGCGAGTTCGACCTCCGCCGTCGTCGACAGGCCGAAAACCACGCCGCGGGAGACGGCATCGACAATCGCCTTGGCGATTAACGGATGGCCGTGCCCGAGTAACGCCGGACCCCACGCGCCGATCCAATCGATGAACCGGCGGCCGTCCACGTCAACCACGTGCGCGCCATCAGCGTGGGCGATCGCCAGCGGTGGCATCCGCATGGCCTTGAACGCTCGAACCGGCGAGTGCACCCCGCCGGGCGATACGCTCAGGGCCCGGGCCGCCCAACTGCTCGAGGACACAGACACGCCGTTCACGAGGCCGCCTGACGGGCGAGCGCGAGTGCCAGCGGTTTTGCAAAATAGGTGATCAGGATGTCGGCTCCGGCCCGCCGCAAGCTGACGGCGGTTTCGAGCATCGCGCGCTCGAGGTCGAGCCAGCCACGATCGGCGGCGGCATGCAGCATCGCGAACTCGCCCGACACCTGGTAGGCGACGACCGGGACATCGACCACCTCGCGCACGGCGCGAATTACGTCGAGATACGGCAGGCCCGGCTTCACCATGATCATGTCGGCGCCCTCGGTCACATCCGCGCGCGCTTCGCGCAAGGCCTCGCGCAGGTTGGGCGGATCCATCTGGTAGCCACGGCGATCGCCGTGTTGCGGTGTTGAACCCGCGGCCTCTCGAAACGGCCCATAGAAGGCCGATGCGTACTTGACGGCGTACGAGACGATCGCGCGATCGAGATAGCCGGCCTCATCGAGCGCAGCGCGGATATGACGGATGCGGCCATCCATCATGTCGGACGGCGCGATGACATCGGCTCCGGCCTCGGCATAGGCCAGCGCCGCCCGCGCCAGCAGCGGCAGGGTCGCGTCGTTGTCGACCGCATCGCCGTCCAGCACGCCACAGTGCCCGTGATCCGTGTACTCGCACAGACACACGTCGGCCCACACGCTGATCGCGGGTACCGCGGTTTTGATCAGGCGAATCGCCGCCGGCACGGGTCCGTCTGGACTCCACGCGCCGGTGCCCTGCGAGTCCTTGCGTGCGGGCACGCCAAACAGCAACACGGCACGAATACCGAGGGCCGCCAGGGCGGCTACTTCCTTCGCCGCTAAGTCTGGCGAGAGGCGCGCATGGCCTGGCATCGAGGCAATCGGATCGCGAACGTTGTCACCTTCGCACACGAACATCGGCGCCACGAGTTCATCGACGGCCAGACGCGTCTCGGCGGTGAGCGCGCGGATGGCGGCGGTCCGCCGGAGACGACGACCGCGATGCAGGCAGGTCATGACCGTTCGCCGACCAGCTCGGACCCGAACGCGGCGAGAATGACCCCGGCGCCCATTTCCACCAGGCGGCCGGCCATCAGGCGTCCAAGGGCTGCAGGGTCACCGCCGGTGGCCGACATCCGAATCGCGGTCTGGCCAGTCAGATCGAAGACGGCAGCCGCGAGCGTGATCTCACGGCCCGCGATTGCCGCGATCGCCCCGACCGGTACCGAGCAGCCACCGCCGAGGGCGTGCAAGAGCGTCCGCTCGGCGTCAACCGCCAACCTGGTCTCGGCGTGCTCAAGCGAACGTAACTGGACCGCGAGCGATGCGTCAGAGGCGCGGCACTGGATTGCCAGCGCGCCCTGTGCCGGCGCCGGCATCATGCGGTCAACTGGGAACGTTTCGGTAATCGCATGCTCGAGGCCCAGGCGAACAAGTCCCGCGCGCGCGAGAACGATGGCGTCGAGGTCACGGCCCACGCGGGCAACGCGGGTCGGCACATTGCCGCGCAGGGGAACCAGCTCAAGGTCCTGTCGCATCAACCGCACCTGGGCTGCGCGCCGTGTGCTGCACGTGCCGACGCGGGCACCGGCTGGCAAGCTGGCCAGCGTCAGCCCATCGCGAGCGCACAGCACATCCTCGACTGGTCCGCGCGCCGGCACGCTCGCCACCATCAGGCTCGCGGTCGATTCGACCGGCAGGTCTTTGTAGCTATGAACGGCGACGTCGATCTCACCCGACACCAGCGACTGCTCCAGGGCCGCGGTGAAGAATCCGGTGCCTTCGACGTGCGAGAGCGGCAGGTCGGTGAAGCGGTCGCCGGCGGACGTGATCTCCACAAGCTGCACGTCGAGTTCGCGGTGCTCTGACGACAACCGGGCCGCGACGTGACGGCTCTGCCACAACGCCAGCGCGCTGCCGCGGGTGCCGATTCGCAACCTCATGATTCGAGCCGGCGCCCGATCGCCGCGCCGTCGGAACGAGAGCCCTGGCACCGAAGCGCTTCTCGCGCCGTCCATTTGCGCAACCACGCCAGCTCGCGAGCCAGCACGGCCTCAACCCGCGGTAGTTCGGCTGATCGCTGCTCGCGCCTGGCGCGCGTCAGCTGTTCGATCACGCCGAGGTCGAGGCGCGTGATGCCACCGCACTCGGTCGGCTCCACGCTGGGCGGCATCGCCAGGTCGACAACCAACAGCGGCCGACCAGGCCGGTCTTGACAGTGGCGCAGGTGTTCGCGCGTGATCACCCACTCGCTGACGGTGACCGCCGAGACGACCGCGTCGGCGCGCACAATTTCGCGCGGCAGCTGTTCGAGACCCACTGCTTCGGCGCCCACCTCCTGGGCCAGGCTCTGCGCCCGCGCCAGGCTCCGGTTCGCCACTACCAGGTCGCGTAACCCGGTCGCCTTGAGGTGGCGTGCGACTTTTCGCGCGGTGTCGCCCGCACCGACAACGAGGACGCGGCAGGTGTCGAGCGCCGCGTGGGTCGCAAGCCACTGGCCTGCCGTCGAGGCGACCGACGTGGCCCCCCTTCCAATTTCAGTCTCGGCGCGCGCGGCACGGCCGGCTCGAATCGCAGCGCGGAAGACCCCGGCGACGAACCGCCCGGCCCCCGGCGAGGCTTCAAGGGCGGCGCGGGTCTGTCCCAGCACTTCGGCTTCGCCAATGACGACCGATTCGAGCCCGGCACACACCCGAAACAGGTGGTGGGCCGCCCGCTCGCCGGCCAGCCATGCCGAGGCTCCGACCAACTGTTCAGCGCCCGTCCCAATGGCCATCGCGAGCGTGCCGGTCGCGACGAGGTCGTCCTGCGGCGTGCGCGATCGCCAGAACAATTCGACGCGGTTGCAAGTCGTCAAGATCACCGACTCGATACCGTGACTGGTAAGCGAGGCATGCATGCCGGCCGTCTTGGCGGGCGTGGCAGCGACCGACGCCAAGCCTGACATCCCGTGTGTCCGATGGCTGATCGACAGCACACGCAGAGCCGCCAGGCCGTCGAGCGAAGTGGGTGTTGTGAGAGTTGCGGGAACAATCACGGGCAGGCCCAGACTAACCAGCCGTACTGAGCCCGGCAATTCGCAAGAGTGCGGAGCGGCTCTCCGTAAAACTACGGAGTCGGCAAATCGATGATGCCTTCGCGGATTGCCACCTGGGTAAGCAGCGCGACCGAGCGGACTCCCAGCTTGCGCATCAAGTTCGCGCGGTGTGTTTCCACGGTTCGACTGCCGATCGTCAGGCTGGTGGCAATTTCCTTGGTCGACATTCCTCGCGCCAGGAGAATCAAGACCTCCCGTTCGCGATCGGTCAAGGCCCGGAGGTCGTGAACCGCTGGCGCGCCACCCTTCAGCATTTCCGCCATCTGCTGCTGAATGGCCGGACTGAAGTAGGTACGGCCGGCCTGGACGGCAGCGATCGCTGCCGCGAGATCCTGCACCGCCGAGTCTTTGAGCAGGTAGCCGTTGGCGCCTTCCTGCATCGCGCGCGTCACGTATTCCCGGCCAGCGTGCATGGTCAACACGATCACCTTCAGCGCCGGGCGTTCCGCCTTGGCCACGCGGAGCACGTCGATGCCGTCTCGGCCATCCATCGTCAGGTCCAGCACGAGCACGTCGGCATCGACACGTCGAAGCGATTCGACCGCCTGGATTCCATCGACCGCCTCGTCCACCACGACGCAGTCGGGCAGGGATTCGAGGATGCGGCGAATGCCGGCCCGGACCAAGGTGTGGTCGTCGGCCAGGATCACGCGTACCGGGGTGTCGGCCATCAGGTGGCCACCAAAGGAATCGATGCGGTCAAGCGGACGCCTGGCGCACCGTGGCCGGCGATCGCGAGCGTGCCACCCGCCGCCGTTACGCGTTCCTGCATGCCAAGCCAGCCGAGATTAGGGCTCACGTCCGGCGACAATCCGCGGCCATCGTCCTCGACGGTCAGGACAACGGAGCGTTGGCCGACCGCCAGGGACGCGCGAACGCGGGTGGCACGCGCGTGGCGAACGGTGTTGGTCAGCGCTTCCTGCATGACGCGGTAAATGACCACTTCGACATCAGGTGGCAGACCAGTTGCGGCGTCGATCTCGAGCTCAACCTGCAATCGCGAACGCAGCGAGACATCCTCGGCAAGCGCGCGCAGGGCGGCGGCCAGCCCGAGGTCATCGAGTGCCGAGGGCCGCAACAGGTTGCTGAGATCGCGGACCTGCGCCAGCGCCCGGCCGACGCGCGCACCCGCGTCAACATGCCCATCGAGATCGAGTTCGATTTTCACGGCGGTCAACACCTGCCCCGCTTCGTCGTGCAGCTCCCGGGCGATACGCCGGCGCTCGTCTTCCTGGGCGCGCAGCAAAAGCCTGGTCAGCTGCTCGAGCTCGGCGGTCCTCGCGGCTAATCGCGCGCGCTCCTCCCCAAGCACCAGGAACAACATGCCAAGACCAATCGCGAACAAGAACAGCACGTCAACAAACGCGCCGTAAAGGACGGCGGCACCAAATCCCCGGAGTAACGGGTAGTCGAGATGATGAACGCCCCACAGCACGAACGCCCAGGTCAGCACCG
This sequence comes from Acidobacteriota bacterium, assembly GCA_031392125.1. Taxonomy (GTDB): domain Bacteria; phylum Acidobacteriota; class Vicinamibacteria; order Vicinamibacterales; family UBA2999; genus 12-FULL-67-14b. The sequence continues at coordinate 14,429 of JANMUX010000527.1, forward strand.
TGATGGCGCCGCCCGATGCCTGGCGGCGATCGCGCCAGAACACCAGCCCAGTCCAAATCGTCACCGACGAAAGCAGGATGGTTGAAGTAATGCCGGCCACCATCATGCTCTCCATCCCGAAGATCGTGAGCCACGCCCAGCCGACCATCAATGGCACCGCGACCAAGTGCCAGGGACGCCAGGTAAACCCGCGCGAGAGCTGCCAGGCGGCGGCCAGTAGCAGCAGCGCGCTGAGGCCGGTCATCACTTGGTGGATGAACAGCCAGAACATGTTGCGGCGGACCAGGAAGGCCGACATCGCCGACAGCCGCAGGACGTACAGGAACCACGCCGCGGACCAGGTCAGGAAGTAGTCGCGGCGCTGCCGCCGCCAGAGGACATAGCACGTGATCGCCAGCGCGGTGGTCAGCACGGACTGGAAGCCCAGCACGCTGCACTCGACGAATGTGCGATCGAGGGTCACGACTCGAAACTTACCACGCTGGTGGCGATGCCATGTCGCGCAGCGCCGCCAACGTGCCCGCAGCCGAGCCGAAGTCAGCCCGCATCGCCAGGTGAGACGGTAGCGCCGCAGCTGTCAGCGCTGCCGCCGTCGTTGGTCCGATGGCGACGATGGCCCTCAAGGCAACCAGCACGTCGTGGCCCACAGCTTCAACCAGTGCCGTTGCGGTCGAGGGACTCGCGATGACAGCGGCGTCGGGAGCGGCCGAGAGCCAGTCCGCGCGGATGTGCTCCCCCGCCCGTGGCGCCATTCGATAGGCCTCGATCTCGGTGACTAGCGCACCCGCATGACGCAAGCCGTCGAGGAGCACTCGACGACCGCCGGGCACCGTGGGCACCAGGACACGACGACCAGTCCACTCCAGCTCCGACAACACCGCCCACAGCGCGTCAGCGCCCTCGGCCTTGGCAGTCACGGGCGGCGGGTCCGCGCCGGCCGCCACCAAAGCTTGCGCCGTGGCGGCGCCAACCGCGGCGGTCCGTACGGCACGCGGCCAACTCGAAGTGCGTAGGTCTGACAGCGCCGACACGGCTCGCCGGCTCGAACAGATGATCCAGTCAAAGGTGTCGAGCGATGCAACCGCCGACGCAAGCGCGTCGGCTTGCTCTGAGGGTAATTGTTCCATCACCGTGCATGGCACCGGCCGGAAGCCTTCGCTGCGAAGCGCCGAGCTTAACGGTCCGTGCTCGTCCTCGTCACGCGTCACCGCGACGCGCCACGCGCCGCGCACCACGTTCGCCGGCGGCATCAGCACCATGGCAATCAGCTTATACTCCCGATGGGAGAAGAACATGCGTGCACGTATCGTGATTGCTCTGGTCGCTACGGTTACCGCAGGCGCACTGGTTGTCGGCCAGTCCCCGAAGCGGCTCAACCCGATGATTGATTTGCTCTCGCAGAAGAAGCCGGTGTTCGGCCTCTACGCCCCTGCCAACCGGCGCATGGGCGGTGGTCCCGGAACGCCCGGCGGCGCACCCCGCCCATCGCCGAGCCCTGCCGACGCCCCGTCGACCAAGACCGCGGATCAACTTGCCTTTGAGGCGCTGGCAAACAAGAGCACCGACTTCATCTTCGACGGAACCATGGAAGGCGGCATGGAGCGCGGGTTACCGCCGTTCACCGCATTCGTGAAGGGAATGGCGGGCACCGGCGGGTTCGCCAAGGCGCCCAATGGCCTGCTGACGCATCCGCTGGTCGTCAAAATGCACGAGATCGCACCCGACCCGAAAGCGGCCGCGGTCAGCATTGGCCAGCAGCTCAACCTCGGCGTCAGCGGCATCATGTTCGTGTCGGTCGAAAGCGCCGCCGAAGCCAAGGCAGGCATCGACGCCATGCGCTTCAAGGCCAATGGCGGCACCCGTTCCGACGATGTCGGGCAGGCGCCGGCACTGTGGGGCATGAGCGAAAAGGAATACAGGGCCAAGGCCGACTTGTGGCCGCTCAACCCGAATGGCGAGCTGATCAACTGGACGATTATCGAGAGCAAGGAAGGACTCGAGAAGGTCCGCGAGATCGCCGCGGTCAAGGGCATTGGCGTGCTGTGGCCTGGCGCGGGCACGCTGCGCGGCCTGTTCAGCACCGCGCAACCCGATGGCACCCGCAAGCTGGATGAAGCGGCGTGGGAAGCGTCGATTCAGAAGGTGCTGGCGTCGTGTAAGGAGTTCATCGTCGCGTGCGGCTACCCTGCCAACGCCACCGATATCGAGATGCGCATGAAGCAGGGCTTCAGCG
>JANMUX010000201.1:0-29257 GCA_031392125.1 Acidobacteriota bacterium
GGGCTTCGCGCCTTCGTCGGGCTCGGGGCTGACGCCCCTCGTGGGGCTCACTACGTTCGTGGGGAAATGCGTTTCCCCATGAGGCCGAAGGCCGACCCCACGAGACGCGCAGCGCCGAGCCCGACGAAGGCGCGCAGCGCCGAGCCCCACGGGCCGCGTTAGCGGCCCGCCTACTTCAAGCCATCGAGCCACGCGGCGATCTGCTCGCGCGACCAGCGGTGTTGGTCGTTCAGGTGCACGAGGATGGAGGCGAGGCTGAGCGTCTTCTTGCAGCCATCGCCGCCCGGACAGCGCCGCACCGACCCCTCGAGGCAGTCGAAGAACCACTCGAGGTCCTTCGTTGGATGCAGGCCCGCCGCCTGCTCGGGGAGCCGATACATCCCCTCGTAGGCCGCCCCGAGGGCGCAGGATGCGGTCTTTCCGCGGTAGTAGTCGCCGTAGGCCTGATCGGGCCGGCGCACCGCGCCCGCCCGAATAAAGGCCGCCAGTTCCTTCTCGCCGTGGTGTTCGTCAGCCATGCTGGGGCCTCCTGAACGGGGCGGGTCTGAAGACCCGCCTCTACGGCTGAATTACAGGCGGGTCTGAAGACCCGCCTCTACGGCCGAATCACTCCGTAAATCACCAAATCACGAGACTGCCAGCTTCAGAATCCCCTGCCCAATCGTTCCTGCAGCTTCTCGCGATACCCGCGGCTCAGTGTCAGCCGCGTGGCGTTCTGCAGCACCACGACGTATTCGCCATTAAACCACGGCTGCATCTCCTTGATGCGGTCGGTGTTGACGATGCGCGAGCGGTGGATGCGGACGAACCGCTGGGCGTCGAGCCGGCCTTCCATGTTGTTCATGGTCTCGCGGAACAGGTGCGACTCCACGCCCAGGTGCAGGCGCACGTAATTGCCCGCCGCCTCGATCCAGTCGATCTCCTGCGTGCGCAGGAAGAACACGCGGCCGCCCGATTTCACCACGAGGCGGTCGAGCCGCTGCGGTTCCGGCTTGATGTCCTGCACCAGCGCCATCAGGCGCTTGCCAAGGTCGCCGGCGCGGCGCCGTTCGAGATGCTCGCGGGCATGCTGCAGCGTCTGCGTGAAGCGGTCGCGGCCAAACGGCTTCAACAGGTAGTCGATCGCGTGCACTTCAAAGGCCTTGAGCGCGTATTCGTCGTAAGCCGTGACGAAGACCACGGCCGGCACGTGATCAGTGCCCAGTTGCTGGATCACGCCGAACCCATCGCAGGCCGGCATCTGCACGTCCAGGAACACCAGGTCGGGATGTTGCTGTTGTATGGCCGACACGGCTTGTGTGCCGTCGGAGTATTCGCCGACCACCTCGATATCTTTCTCCTGGTTGAGCATGCTGATAATGCGCTCGCGCGCCATCGGCTCGTCGTCGACTACCACCGTGCGAATCTTGGTCACGCCACCCTCGCTTTTTGACTTAGGCCACGGCCTCGTCGTCTCTCACCTCAACGGCAAGCTCCGCCATCGGAATGGCGATGAGCACAAGCAACCCGCCCTCGGCGGGCTGCCGAAATTCAAACCGGTGCAACGCCCCGTACAAGTGACCGAGGCGCGACCGGGTATTCGAAAGCCCCACGCCGCGGTTGAAGTCAGTCAACCGCGCCGCCGAGAGCCCCACACCGTTGTCTTGCACGTCCAGTTCGAGCATGGCGCCGACGCGGCGGGCCCGGACGGCGATCTGGCCAGGTGTGGGCCTGGGACCAATGCCGTGCTTTATGGCGTTTTCGACGAGTGGCTGGAGCAAAAGGTTGGGGACCAATGCCGCCAGCGTGTCCGCCTGGATGTCGAACACTACAGAGAGACGGTCGCGGAAGCGCGTTTGTTCGATCTCCAGATACTTGGACAGGAAGTCGAGCTCTTCTTTGAGTTCCACCTCCTGCACGCCGACGCGCTGCAGCGACATGCGCAGCAGGTCGCTCAACCTCGCGATCATGGCGTCGGCGGCATCGACATCGCGGTGCATGAGCGCGGCAATGGTGTTGAGGGTGTTGAACAGGAAGTGGGGCTGCATCTGCCGCTGCAGCGTGTGGAGCTGCGCCTCGACCAGCCGCGTCTCGAGCTGCGCCGCGTTCAGCTCCTTGGCCTGCGCATGGTAGTGATACCTGAGCGCGTGGCTCACGCCCACGATCGTCCAGTAGGTCATCATCTCCCAGTCGAAGTTCAGGATGAACATCTGCTGCGCTTCCTGCAGCCACGAATCGAGGGACTCGCCGACGACCCAGTAGATCGCCATGCGCGACGCCACCGCCATGGCGACGTGTAACCCCATGGCGACGAACACGCCGCCGATGTGCACGGGCACCGCGGTCTTCCAGGTCGCGCGCTCGAACCCGAACCGGCCCGAGAGCCACAGAATGCCTGGCGTGAGCACCGCCCACGAGTACCAGTAACTGAGATTGAGCGCGAGCAACAAGCCGAAGCCCGCGGGTTTGTCGGTGAAGGTGGAGATGAAATAGAACGCGGCGAACGCAGAGAAGAAGCCGAGCGCCGTGGCCACACCGATGATCACGCGAACCGGCACACGTCCGGGGTTGTGGCTCCTCACGGCGTTATCACCCTGGCGCGGTCCTCGGCCAAGCAGGTTGCCGTTCATCACACCGTTCGTCCCAAACCGTCGCATTGTAATTTCGCTATAGCGAAGAACGTGCCGAACGGGGACGAAGGGATTTGTCGCGGGTTTTCAGGGATGCAGTGCGTGAAGTGCGGAAGGAAATACGGCGGATTGAAGAACGGCTTGGTTCAATTGTTCGGTTTCAAAAGCAGGAATCCCAATGGTGGGACGGTCAAGCGAATGGAATAGGGACGTCCGTGCATGGCCACGGCCTCGGCATCGACGCGGCCTTCGTTGCCCATGTTGCTGCCGCCGTAGGCTTCGGCGTCGCTATTGAGCAGCTCTCGATAGCTGCCGGCGGCCGGCACGCCGAGCCGGTAGTCGCGCCTCGGCACCGGCGTGAAATTGACGACCGCGATCAGGTGTTCGCCATCGTTCGCACTGCGCATCAGCGCGATCATGCTGTGCTCGGCATCATCACAATCGATCCACCGGAACCCTGATGGCTCGTTGTCGCCCTCCCACAGCGCCGGCTCCTGCTGGTAAATCCGATTGAGATCGCGCACCCATCGCTGCAGGCCGGCGTGGCGCGGGTCGCCGAGCACTTCCCAATCCAGTTGCCAGTCGTGGTTCCACTCGCGCCACTGGCCGATCTCACCGCCCATGAACAGCAGCTTCTTGCCGGGATGCGCGTACATGTAGCCGTAAAGCGCGCGCAAGCCGGCGTGCTTCTGCCACAGGTCACCGGGCATCTTGTCGATCATCGACTTCTTGCCGTGCACGACTTCGTCGTGGGAAAAAGGCAGGATGAAGCGTTCGCTGTAGGCGTAGACCATGGAGAAGGTGACCTTGTTGTGGTGCCACCTGCGGTGGACGGGATCCTCCTTGGTGTAGTCGAGCATGTCGTGCATCCAGCCCATGTTCCACTTGTAGGTGAAGCCGAGGCCGCCATCCGGCAGGCCGTGGCTGACCCCGGGCCACGACGTCGATTCTTCCGCGCACACCAGCGCACCCGGGCATTCATGTCCGACCAGCTGGTTCAGGTGCTTGATGAACTCGATTGCCTCCAGGTTCTCGCGGCCGCCGAATCTGTTCGGCACCCACCCACCGGACTCGCGCGAGTAATCGAGATACAGCATCGAGGCGACGGCATCGACGCGCAGCCCGTCGATGTGAAATTCGCGCAGCCAGAACAACGCGTTGCTCAACAGGAACGAGCGCACCTCGTGGCGGCCGTAGTTGAACACCAGCGTGCCCCAATCCTGGTGCTCGCCCTGCCGTGGATCGGAATGCTCATAGAGCGCGGTGCCGTCGAACCGCGCCAGCCCATGTTGATCTTTCGGGAAATGGCCGGGCACCCAATCGAGCAGCACGCCGATGCCGGCCTCGTGAAATGCGTCGATCAGGGCCTTGAAGTCGTCAGGAGTGCCGAAGCGGCTGGTTGGCGCGAAGAAGCCAATCACCTGGTAGCCCCACGAGCCGGTAAACGGGTGCTCCATGATCGGCAGCAACTCGACGTGGGTAAAACCCATCTCCTTCACGTACGGCACGAGCTGCTCGGCAATCTGCCGATACGTCAGCAACTCGCCAGTGGGCGCGCGTTGCCAGCTGCCAAGGTGCACTTCGTAGATCGACATCGGCTTGCGCAGCAACTGGCCCGTCGCTTCGCGCGACGCCATCCAGTCGTGATCGGTCCATGCGTACGGGGTGTCGTGCCAGACGATGGATGCGGTTTGCGGCGGCAGCTCGAAGCGGCGGCCACACGGGTCGGATTTCAGCACGGCCTGGCCGTGCGCCCCAATCACCTCGAACTTATAGCGGTCGCCCTGCCCGAGATCGGGAAGGAAAATCTCCCAGTAACCGGCGGGCCTGATCGCCCGCATCGGGTGCACCCGGCCGTCCCAGCCGTTGAAGTCGCCGACCACGCTGACCCGCTGCGCGTTGGGGGCCCACACCGCGAAATGGACACCGGCGCGAATGCCGTGGGTGATCGCACGCGCGCCCAGGCGATCGTAGACCCGGTAGTGCGTGCCCTCGGCCAGCAAGTGGAGATCGAACTCGGTCAGGACCGGACCATAGCGATAGGCGTCATCGGCCTCTCCCGACGAGCCGTCGGGCCACACCAGCCGCAGCCGGTAGTCGAACTCGTCGCGCCGCTCGCCGGGCACGATGCCCTCGAACAGTCCCTCGGGATGAATGCGCGCGAGCACGAGTCCATCGGGCTGCCCAAACGGGACGACCTCGATACTGCGCAAGTGCGGGCGGAATACGCGAATGACGACGCCGCCGTCGACATCGTGCGGTCCCAGCACCGCGAACGGATCGCTATGCATGCCGCGAACCAGGGCGTCGATCGTCGCGCGTGCCAGCGTCGTGGCCATCGCCGTATGGTACTCTGCCAGCCGCCCTAAACAGGCGACGCCCGGAAAGTGAACCTGCTTCACTTTTACGGTTTCGGTAAAAATGAAGCAGGTTCAGTTATGAATAGACGCGGATTCTTCTCAGCCTTGACCTCTGCCTTTGCGGCCGGCGCCGCCGCACCCGCTTTGGCGCAACAACCGGCCGCCACGCCCGCCCGCATCGATCGCCTGCGCCTGGACGCCGCCGAGAGCATCTTCGGCGTCGACTTCACCGAAGCCGAAGAGCAGATGGCGCTCGGCAGCGTCAATCGCAACCTCCAGGCCTTCGAAGACCTGCGCAAGCTGAACGTGCCGCTCGATACCGAGCCGGCGATCACGTTCCGGCCCTACCTGCCCGGCAAGAAGCCAGTCGGCAAGGCCACACCCGGCGCACGACTGCGCGTGACCAAGACCGCGGTGGCCGCCAATCTCACGCCGGATCAGATCGCTTTTCTTCCGGTCACGGCGTTAGCCACGCTGATCGAAACCCGGCGCATCACTTCGACCGAGCTCACCCGGCTGTACCTGGAACGACTGAAGAAGCACGGCGAAACACTGAAGTGCGTGGTGACGCTGACCGAGGACCTGGCGCTCAAGCAGGCGGCGGCGGCCGACGCCGAGATCAAGGCGGGCAAGTATCGTGGCCCGCTCCACGGCATTCCGTGGGGCGCCAAGGACCTGCTCGCCACCAAGGGCTACAAGACCACCTGGGGCGCGACGCCGTACAAGGATCAGGTGATCGATCTCGACGCGACCGTGGTCGAGCGCCTGCGCGATGCCGGCGCCGTGCTGGTCGCCAAGCTCTCGATGGGCGCGCTCGCTCAGGGCGGCGTGTGGTTCGGCGGCTCGACGCGTAATCCCTGGAACATTGAACGCAGTTCGAGTGGTTCATCGGCCGGACCAGGCGCGGCAACCGCCGCGGGACTGGTCGGCTTCGCGATCGGCACCGAAACCCTCGGCTCGATCATCTCGCCCTCGGTCACCAACGGCGTCACCGGCCTGCGGCCGACCTACGGACGCGTGAGCCGGCACGGCGCGATGGCGCTCAGCTGGACGATGGATAAGATCGGGCCGATGTGTCGATCGGTGGAAGACTGCGTGCTGGTGTTGAACGCCATCTATGGCGCCGACGGCCACGACGACACCGTGACCGATGCGCCGTTCGAGTGGAACCCCGATCGGCCGCTCTCGTCGCTCCGCATCGGCTTCATCCAGCGCGAATTCGAGAACGCGCCAAGCGTCACCAATCCGACCGATGCACAGAAGCAGGCCGCGGGCACGCGCCAGGCGATGTATCGGGATGCGCTCGAGGTATTCCGCAAGGCTGGGGCGACGCTCGAGCCGATCGCCATGCCGGACTTTCCGACCGGCTCGATCGGCTTCGTATTGAGCGCCGAAGCCGCGGCGGCGTTCGACGATCTCACACGCGACAAGGACCAACTCGCCACGCTGACGGCGCAGTCACCGGGCGACTGGCCAAACACGTTCCGCAGCTCGCGATTCATTCCCGCGGTGGAGTACCTCCGTGCCATGCGCGCGCGGCGGCTGCTGATGCAGGAGATGGACAAGCTGATGTCGCAGTACGACGTGTTCCTGAGCGTGGCGCCCGGAACATCCAGCCTGCAGGTTACTAATCTCACCGGCCATCCGGCGATGGCGCTCAAGTGCGGTTTCGTCGACAACATGCCCCAGTCGATCATGGTGACGGGGCGGCTCTACGACGAGGCCACGGTATGCCGGGTGGCGCTGGCGTACGAGCGAAACACCGAGTGGCACAAGAAACACCCGACCTTAGCGTAGCTTCGCGCCGGCCTTAACAGTCTGGTTCGCTGGCGCCGGAGAGCCCTTCTCCACCCAGCGCACCAGATAATCGAACGCTTCGCGAACCGCCGGCAGGTACGAAGGCCCTGCGCCCATCGCGTCGGCGACATCAGGATCCAGCTTCATCCTTGACGTGGCGATGTACTGAAACGACATCACGCCATCGTCATCGCTCGACATGTGCCACACGCCGTCGACTTGATATAACCGATGCAGGGCACGCGGCTCGGTGCGCTGGCTGTAGGCGCGCAACTCGCGGATGACGAGGTCGTCCCACGTCCCGGCTACTTCAATCGTCGGCACCCGGACGCGGCCGGTCGAGGTCTCGGTGGCAACTTGCGGCCGCGCGGCCGCGGCGACCGCGCCCGAGCCGGTGTAGGGCCATAACCGCCTGGCCTCGACCGGGGTGCCGACGGCCTCGGCATAGGCGCGGACTTTGGGATCGGTGGCGGGGATGCCGGCGTGCGCGCGCGGATCGATCAGCGGCCACAGTCCGGCCATCCTCGTAATGCGGTCGAGCCGCGTCACCAGGTCCCCGCCCGCGCCGGCGATGATCAGGGTGCCGGCAAACACTTGCTGCGAATCCTCAGCGGCCAGCCGCGCGATACCACCGCCCATCGAGAGCCCCACCAGGTAGAGCCGGGCCGGCGCCCGGCCGGCCAGGCGCGCGACTTCAGACTTCGCCAGCGCGGTGAACTGGTAGGTCAGGCGCAAGCCGTCGGCCGCCGAAACCGCGCCTTCGCGATCGAAGCTCGCATATGCGAAGCCGTTGGCCACCGCGTGCCGGCCAATGACATCGTCCAGCGCCGTCTCGTCGGTGCCAATCACGTTACCGGTGCGATCGAAGTTGTTGCCGCCCGAACCGCCATGGGCGCCAATCACCAGGGCGCCATTCCACGTGCGCGCGCCGGCCGGGACGCGAAGCACGAATCGCTTGCCGGCCGGCGGGCCGTCAAGGCTGAGGGCCACCTGGCCCTTCAGTTGACGGCCATTCTCGACCGCCGACTCCACCACTCCGGTGAACGGCGTTTGAGCGGTGGCGGCCGAGGCAGACAGCAACAGTGCAGCGGCACACAGGTTTCGCATCCACCGCATTATCCCCCCGCCTTGCTATGATTGAGCAATGACTACCGCAACGTTCGACACTTCAGAGGGCACCTTCAAGGTCAAGCTGTACGACGACAAGGCGCCGAAGACCGTGGCCAATTTCGTGGGCCTCGCGCAGGGCACGCAGGAATGGACCGACCCCAAGACCAGTCAGAAGGTGTCCAAGCCGTTCTATGACGGCCTGGTGTTTCACCGCGTCATCGATGGCTTCATGATCCAGGGCGGGTGCCCGATGGGCAACGGCATGGGCGGCCCCGGCTACATGTTCGCCGACGAGTTCGGCCCCGGCTTGCGCCACGACCGTGACGGCCTGCTGTCGATGGCCAACTCCGGTCCCAATACGAACGGCAGCCAGTTCTTCATCACCCTGGCGCCGACCCCGTGGCTCGACAACAAGCACGCGATTTTTGGCGAGGTCACCGAAGGCATCGAGATCGTTCGCGCCATTGGCAAGACCAAGACCGCATCGCAGGATCGCCCGGCGAAGGAGATCGTCGTCAAGTCGGTGAAAATCGAGAAGAGCTAACCGTGGACCGGCCTTCGCGCCCGCGCTTCGGTCCAGCAAGTCCCGAAGTGCTGATGCCGCAGGTCTACGACGAGTTGCGGCGCCTGGCGGCGAATTACCTGAGGCACGAACGGCCCGGGCAGACGCTGCAGGCGACCGCGCTCGTGCACGAAGCGTTCGTCCGCCTCAGCGCCGAGAAGAACCATCCCTGGAAGAACCGGACGCATTTTCTCGCCATTGCCGCCTTGTCGATGCGGCAGATCCTGGTGCAGCGCGCCCGCGCGCGTAACGCCGGGAAACGCGGTCACGACCCCCAGCGCGTCACGCTCGATGAATCGGCATTTGCCGAGGTGCCGGCCGCCGAACAGGCGGGCGTGGACGTGCTGGCACTCGACGCCGCGCTCGAGCGGCTGGCGGCCCTCGATGCCCAGCAAGCCAGGATCGTCGAGCTGCGCTACTTCGGCGGACTGACGGTCGAAGAAGTGGCCGATGCCCTCGAGATCTCCCCCGCCACCGTGAAGCGGCACTGGACCCTGGCGCGCGCCTGGCTGAAGCGCGAGTTGACGCCGGCATGACGGCGTCGCAGCGCTGGCAGCGGGTCGGCGCATTGTTCGATCGCGCGGTCGCCGAGCCGCCAGCCGCCCGGGCGGGGCTGATTCGCAACTCGCTGGAGCCGGCCGACATCCAGGACGAAGTACTGGCGTTGCTCGCATCGCACGACTCTGGCGAGGGCTTCCTCGAGCCTGCGGCCTTGCTCGCTGAAGGCGCCACCGTCGGCGCCTACCGTGTAGCTCGCATTCTCGGGCGCGGCGGTATGGGCGTCGTCTACCTTGCCGAGGATACGCGGCTGCACCGGCTGGTGGCGCTGAAGGCGCTGCCGCCCCACCTGTTCCGCGACGAGCGCATGCGATCGCGATTGCGGCACGAAGCGCGCGCCGCGGCCGCGTTGTCGCACCCTGGCATTGCGACGGTCTACGCTCTCGAAGAGATCGGCGATCAGCCGTTCATCGCGTCCGAGTATCTCGAAGGCCGCACGCTGCGCGAAGAACTGGCCGACGGCCCATTGCCATTACCGAGGGCCTTGGCCACCGCGCGCGAGATCGTGCAAGCGCTGGCCGCCGCCCACGACCGCGGCATCGTGCACCGCGACCTCAAGCCCGAGAACATCGTCCGTGCCGCGAACGGCAGTGTGAAAATACTCGACTTCGGCCTCGCGCAGTTCGATCAAGCGGCGCAGGACCTGGCATCGGTCACCCGGCTCACCGACGTGGGCGTCATGGCCGGCACGCCGCCCTACATGGCGCCTGAGCAGCTGCTTGGCCAGCCGACCGGCGCGCGCACCGATCAATTCGCGTTCGGCGTGCTGTTGTACGAACTGCTCACCGGCAAGCACCCGTTCGGTAGCGGCACGCTACCGACCACCATCGCGCGTGTGCTGTCAGCGAATCTCGAACCTGACGCCGCGATTCCGGATGCCGTCTGGAGCGTGATCGCGCGCGCGACGCAGAAGAAGCCGGACGACCGGTTCGCGAGCACCGCCGACCTCGCGGCGGCACTCGATCCCAACCCGTTAGCCACTCGTGGCACCCTTGGCATCCCTGCCACCATCAGCACCGATGGCACCCTAGGCACCGATCCGAATTGGTGGAGAACCCACCAACTCGTGACCGCCCTCGCCTATTGGTCCATGGCCTGGCCGGCGTGGGAAGTTCATCGCTGGACGGGGCGCTACGGCGTGTTGACCTTCCTCGCCACCATCGTCGTCATCGTCGTTGCGGCTAACCTGCGCCTCCACCTGTGGTTCACGTCGCGCACGTTCCCAGCCGAGATTCCGGCGCAGCGCGCACACGTCGGGCGATGGATTCTCGCGGCCGACTACGGCTTTGCCGTGTTGATGGTGGCGACAGGCCTGGTGATTGCCGACGCGCACACTGGTTGGGGTGCGCTCTTTGTGGCGTTCGGGCTCGGCGCGGCCCTCGGATTCCTGGTCATCGAACCGACGACGGCCCGCGCCGCGCTGCGGAGCGAATAACGGGGTATTCTCCAGCGGCATGATCTGGGATCAGGATGCGGAGCTCGTCAAAGATCCGCCGCCATGGTCGCTGGCCGGCCGGATGTGCCTGTGGGCCGACGGCTCGCCGGCCCACGTGAAGCAGGAGCGCTTCCGCCTGATGGGATCCGGGTGGGAAGCGTATGCGCAAATCAGCCGCAGCACGCAGTCGGGCAGCAAGTGGCTCGCACTCACGTTGCGTCTGGAAGCCGAGGTGCGGCTGCAGTGGGAGCAGAGCCTCACCGACCCGGCCGATCACATCTACGTCCAGCTCTCGAACTACCTGTTATTGCGCGAATGGTACGGCGACGATCTTGGGGTGCTCTATCTGAAGTAGTGAGGTCTTGGGGACTTGAGGTCTTAGGGTCTTACTTTTTCTTCGAGTCATCGGCCGCGGGCAGCTGCGGTAATCCGCTCGATGCCGGCGGCGCCAGCAACCCGGACTGCGTGTAAATCATCAGCTTCTCGCGCGTGTCGACGATGTCGAGGTTGCGCATGGTGAGCTGGCCGATGCGATCCTGCGGCGTGAAGAACACTTCCTCGCCCTTCTCCATCGTCAAGCGCTCCGGCTTGTAGGTGAGGTTCGGGCTCGAGGTCTCGAGCAGCGAGTAATCGTTGCCGCGCCGCAGTTCCACCGTGACCTCGCCGGTGACCGGACGCGCGACCCAGCGCTGGGCGCTCTCCCGCTGCAACAGCGTCTGCGCATCGAACCACCGGCCCTGATACAACAAGCGGCCCAGCCGGCGGCCGTTGTTGCGATATTGCTCGATGGTATCTTCGTTGTGAATGCCGGTGATCAGCCGCTCGTAGGCAATGAAGAGCAGCGCCAGGCCTGGCGCTTCGTAAATGCCGCGGCTCTTCGCCTCGATGATGCGATTCTCGATCTGATCGCTCATGCCCAGGCCGTGGCGTCCGCCAATGGCGTTGGCCTCCATGAACATCTCGAGCGCCGTCGCAAAGGTGCGTCCGTTTAGCGCGACCGGCTGGCCTTCTTCAAATCGGATGGTGACGGTCTCGGGCTTGACCGCGACCTCGTCGCGCCAGAAGGCAACGCCCATGATCGGCTGGACAATGGTGATGCCCTTGTTCAGGAACTCGAGGTCCTTGGCTTCGTGCGTGGCGCCGAGAATGTTGGAGTCGGTCGAATAGGCCTTCTCGACGCTCATCTTGTATTCGAAGCCGTGCCGGATCATGTACTCGGACATTTCCTTACGGCCGCCGAGCTCGTCGATGAACTGCTGGTCGAGCCACGGCTTGTAGATTCGCAGCAGAGGATTGGCGAGCAGGCCGTAGCGATAGAACCGCTCGATGTCGTTGCCCTTGTAGGTGCTGCCGTCGCCCCAGATGTTAACGTCGTCTTCGCGCATGGCAGCGACCAGCATGGTGCCGGTGACGGCGCGGCCGAGCGGCGTCGTGTTGAAGTATGTCTGCCCAGCCGTGGTGATGTGGAACGCGCCACACTGCAGCGCCGCCAGCCCTTCGGCCACCAACTGCTCGCGGCACTCGATCAGCCGCGCCTTCTCGGCGCCGTATGCCATCGCCTTGCGGGGGATCTCTTCGTAGTCGGCTTCGTCGGGCTGGCCGAGGTTCGCCGTGTATGCGAAGGGCACCGCGCCCTTCGCGCGCATCCAGTGCAGGGCGGCGCTGGTATCAAGGCCGCCTGAAAAAGCAATGCCGACGTGTTCGCCGACCGGAAGGCTCTGCAGGATGTTGGGCATTGGGCCCTCAATGTTAATTCAGGAACCGCTCGAGCGCTTCGACAACGCCTGCGGGTTCCTCTTCGTGCGGCCAGTGACCAGCGTGCTCAAGCGTGACGGTGGCGGCGTTCGGAAGCAGCGCCTGCCAGCGCGCCAGGTAATGCGGCTTGAAGAAGCTGTCCTTCATGCCCCACACGATCAGGACCGGCAGCGCCTGCAGGGTGGCCATGCGATCGAGCAGCGACGCGTAATGGTCACGCGAGCCGAGCAGCGACGTGGCCAGCGTGTGCAGCACCTGACCTCTCGCATGCCGGTCTCGAAAGACCTGCGAGTACTGGCCGTGAATCGCCTTTGTGAGCTTGCGACGATCGCCATAGGCTGCAGGCATGATCAGCCGGAACTCGATGTCCGCATACTTGTACAACCACCGACCGGCGGCGCCACCAATCAGCTTTGCTGGCCGTGCCACGCTGGGGTCATCGTCGAGCGGCCAGGCAAACGAGTTCATGATCACGAGCTTCCGCACGGACGAGCCTTCTTGCAGCGCAAGGGGCAGCGCGATCGGTCCGCCGAAATCGTGGACGACCAACGTGAAGCGATCCAGTCCGAGGCGCTCCACGAACTCGCGGAGCGCCGCAGCGTGCGCTTCAGGCGTGTAGGCAAAGCCGGCCGGCCTTTCCGACAGGCCGAACCCGAGGTGGTCGGGGGCAATGCAGCGATGCCGCTTCGACAACGCGGAGATCACGTGCCGATATTCGAACGACCAGGTCGGCGTGCCGTGCACCAGCAGCACCACCTCGCCGGCGCCTTCGTCGACGTAGTGCATGTCCCCGGCCTGCAGCGGCTGGTAGCGGGAAGAAAACGGGTAGCTGCGACGGTCGAGCCAGGACGAATCAGGCCGCATACTTTTCCAATCTACGGAAAAGGCAGCTCGTCTGTCCAGCACGCTCAAAACGCTGCTCGCGGGTGCGACATTTGCATCACGCCGGGGCTAAGAAGCACCTGCAACGCTGCGCCCGGATGGCGGGCATGGCGGGTGGAAAATGTGGGCCCTGCGAGGTGCCAGGATGAGGATTGAGATGCCACGTGTAGGCAGGAATCCGACAAACACCAACCCCGAGCACTTTGCCAGTACCGGGAATCCAGGTCTCGACGACATCCTGATGGGCGGGCTCGCGCGCGCCCGCTTGTATGTCATCGAAGGTATCCCGGGGTCGGGCAAGACCACCCTGGCAATGCAATTTCTGATGGCAGGTGCCCGACGCGGCGAGCCTGTCCTGTACATCACCTTGTCTGAAACCGCTGAGGAGCTGAGCGCGGTCGCCAAGGCCCACGAGTGGGACATGACCGGCGTGACGGTGCGGGAACTACTGCCGCAGGAAGCCCTCAACTCCGACGAGCAGTACACGATGTTCCATCCATCGGAGGTGGAACTGGCGACGACCACCAAGCTGATACTGCAGGACGTCGATGCCCTGAAACCCACACGGGTGGTGTTCGACTCGCTCTCGGAACTGCGGCTGGTCGCCGGCAACCCGTTACGGTATCGCCGGCAGATACTCGCGCTGAAACAGTTTTTCGCCGGCCGCAACTGCACGGTGCTGCTGCTCGACGACATGACGGCGACTGACCACGACCTTCACGTCCAGAGCATCGCGCACGGCGTGATCCTGCTCCAGCACTTAAGCCCCGAGTACGGGGCCGAGCGCCGGCGGCTTCGCGTGGTCAAGTATCGCGGCAGTGAGTTCCGCGGCGGCTATCACGACTACGTGATCCGCAAAGGCGGTCTCGAAGTCTTTCCTCGCCTGGTGGCGGCGGAGCACCGCAGCCTCAGCAAGACCGCGAAGCTACCGTCGAACATCCCTGAACTGGACTCATTGCTTGGCGGTGGCATCGAAGAGGGGACGAGCACGCTGATCATCGGCGGCGCCGGCACCGGCAAGTCGACCATTGCCGCGCAGATGTGCTGCGCGGCGGCCAGTCGCGGACAAAAGGCCGTGATGTTTATCTTCGACGAGAGCCCCAACACGTTATTCAGCCGCTGCACGGGGCTCGGGGTCGAGCTCGAGAGCCACAACGAGCAGGGCAACGTCCGCATCATCCAGGTCGACCCTGCCGAACTTTCCCCAGGCCAGTTCAGTCACCATATTCGACAGGTCGTCGAGGAGTGGGGCGCGTCGATCGTCGTCGTCGACAGCCTGAACGGCTACCTCAATGCGATGCCCGAAGAGCGCTTCCTCATGATTCAGCTGCACGAGTTGCTGATGTACATGAACCAGCGAGGCGTCGCGACGATCTTGATTGGCGCGCATCAGGGGGTGATCGCGTCACAGATGAACCTGCCGGTCGATGCCAGTTACCTGGCCGACTGCGTCGTGCTGCTTCGCTACTTCGAATCCCAGGGCGAAGTTCGCCAGGCCATTTCGGTGGTCAAGAAGCGTGGCGGCGCTCACGAGCGCACCATCCGCGAATTCGGCATGGGTCAGGGTGGCATTCGCGTCGGCGAGACGCTGCGAAACTTCCGGGGCGTGCTGACGGGCGTTCCGGTTTACGAGGGCAACCACAACCCCCTGTTAGGCAAGGAACAGCAGCAGTGAGCCCGGCCAGCCAGGATCTGCGATTCCTGATTCAGGGGCCGACCCCGCGAGACGCCGAGATCACCGCGGATCTGCTACGCGACGCCGGCATCGCGTCACAGACCTTCGTCTGCCTCGAGGCCCTGGTGGAAGCCTTACGCGATGGCGCCTCTGGCGTGCTGGTGCCCGAGGAAGCGCTGTCCGGGCCGCAGAAGGCGCCGCTGACGGCGGTGCTGGCCAAGCAACCTCCGTGGTCCGACCTGCCCATCCTGATTCTCACGCGACCGGGCGCCGACTCGCCAGAGGCGACCGAAGCGTGGCGCACGCTGGGCAACGTGACGCTGCTCGAGCGGCCAACCCGCGTCTCAACCCTGCTGAGCGCCGCCCAGACCGCGGTGCGCGCGCGCGGGCGCCAGTACCAGATCCGCGGCCACCTGGCCGAACGGCTGCGCAACGAACAGGCGCTACGTTCGGCCGATCGCCGCAAGGACGAGTTTCTCGCCACGCTCGGTCACGAGCTGCGCAATCCGCTCGCACCGATCCTGAACAGCCTCGAGATCCTGAAGCTGGCCGGGGGAATGACCGATGGCGGCACCGGGCATGCCTGCGCGGTGATGGAGCGCCAGATTTCGCACCTCAATCGGCTGGTTGACGACCTGCTCGAGGTTTCGCGCATCACCCGCGGCGTCATCGACGTCAAGAGAGAGCCCCAGGATCTTGCCGCCATCGTCAGGGCCGCGATCGACACCAGCCGTCCGATTCTCGATGGCCTGCGTCACCAACTGCAGTTCCTGGCACCCGCCGAACCGGTGTGCGTCGTCGGCGACGCCGTCCGTCTGACGCAGGTGTTCTCGAACCTGCTGAACAACGCCGCCAAGTACACCAATCAGGGCGGGCATATTTCAATCTCGATCGAACGCGGCGACGGTCACGCCATCGTCGCGATCAAAGACGATGGAATTGGGATTGCTCCGCACTTGCTGGCGTCGGTATTCGACATGTTCATGCAGGTGGATCGCTCGACGCGCCGGGCCCAAGGCGGGCTGGGCATTGGGTTGACGCTCGTCAAGAGCCTGGTTGGCATGCATGGCGGCCGGGTCGAAGCGCGCAGTGATGGTCCCGGGCTCGGCAGCGAGTTTGTCGTCAGGTTGCCACTGGTCGAGAACGCCGTGCTGGCACAGGAGGCGAAGCCGCGCATTCAGTCGCTGCCCTCGCGGCGCATCCTGATCGTCGACGACAGCCACGACGGCGGCGAGAGCCTGAGCGTGTTGCTGAGGGTGCTCGGAGCCGAGGTCGCGCTCGTGCACAGCGGGAGCGCTGCTCTGCAAGCGATCGAATCGTTCCAACCCTATGCGGTGCTGCTCGACATCGGCATGCCCGGCATGGATGGCTACGAAGTGGCGCGCCGCATCCGCGCCGACCCCGCCAATGGCGAAATCCTGCTGATCGCCCTCACGGGATGGGGACAGGAAGAGGATCGCCGGCGATCGGCGGCAGCCGGTTTCAACCATCACCTTGTGAAGCCGGCCGACATCGATCAACTGCGGCAGTTGCTGAGCGTCGCCTGAGCGAACGCCGATCCGAACCGCACGAAGCCGCCTGGTCGGTCGCCTGCCCACATTGGGTAACGTTCACGGCACTCCCCGCGTGATTCGGCCGCTTAGCGCCCGGAATTGTTGGCACCGATCTTGATGTAGTCCGGGTTATGGATACCACCACCAACCCCCTGACGTCGCGCGCGGGTGAGATGATTCGCTGGCAGTTCCGCATGCGGAATCGCCTGCTGACGTGCGGCATCACCAAGTCAGGCGCCGGCGGCTTCACCGTGATCACCCTCCCACACTGGGACGTGAGGGGCGGTATCGTCGAAACGTTCTCGACGCAGGCCTCCGCGCTGCAGCGGCACGCGATGATCGCTGATCGGCTGCGCTCGTCAGGCTGGTCGCTCGCTTCCTATACGAGGTAGGTCGGCCTAAGGCCAGTTGTCTGGCCGGGGCGAGCCCTGCTCCTCGTGCTTGGCCGTGGACAAGATCGGGCAGGTCGGTAGTAGCCGCCTGCCGAGATCAGGTAGCATGACGGCTGAAGCCGAGCTTCCAGTGAAGCTTTATGACGGCGCCCTCTGGCACTGTTCTTGGATTGTGTGAGGGTGTCTGTTCTCCTATCCTTGGATTCGCGACGAGCGGGACGGTGAAAAGCCGTTCCGTGATGAGCTCCTCAGTTCAGAGAGGCTCGAAGAGCGGGCGCTCGCCCTGGCGGCGAGTTTTACCGTTGACCCGCAGCGCCGCCGTGCCCGTAGCATTTACGGCCGGCTGAGCCACAACGCCCGTGTCCTGCGGCACGCTTACCAAACCCTGGCCGAAGACGTTCACGACGGCGAGTTCGTCACGCCGGCCACCGAGTGGTTTCTCGACAACTACCATCTGATCTCGTCGGAAATCGTAGGGATCCGCGAGCACCTCCCTCGCCAGTTCTACAACCACTTGCCGGCGCTGGCGACGCGTGAAAAGGCCGGCGATGCACGCATCTACGCCATCGCCGTCGAGCTGCTGCGCCACAGCGACAGCCGTCTCGACGTGCCGCAGCTGACGCAGTTCCTGAACAGCTACCAGCGCGTGGCGCCGCTGACCATCGGCGAGCTCTGGGCCTGGCCGATCATGCTGAAGCTGGCGTTGATCGAGAACGTGCGCCGGCTGGTCTCGGAGATCGTGGTGGGCCGCACCGCGCGTCGGGCGGCCGATGCCCATGTCGCCCGCATCGACGCCGGCTCGCCGGAGGCGGCCGTCCTGGTTCCGCCGGACTCGCACGACGCCTATCTCGTGCAGATGCTGCACCGCGCGCGCGAGTACGACGCGCGCCGCTCGCCGCTGCGGGCCGCGCTTGAAGCGCACCTGATCGCGCGCAACACGGTGGCCGAAGACATCGTGCGCGTCGAGCACCAGCGGCAGGCCACCAGCCAGGCCTCGGTCGCCAACGCCATCACCAGCCTCAGGCTGTGCGCCACCATCGATTGGCGCAACTACGTCGAGTCGGTCAGCCTGGTTGACAACGTGCTGCGCCGCGACCCCGGCGGCATGTTCGCGCGCATGGATTTCTTGAGCCGCGATCGCCAGCGCCAGGCGGTCGAGGAACTGGCAGAGGTCAGCGGCGAGGCGCAGATCCGCGTCGCGCTCAAGGCCGTGGAGTCGGCGCGGCAGGCGGCCGAGCGCAAGACCTCGCGCGCGGCAGCGCACGTCGGCTATCACCTGGTCGGCAATGGCCGCGAAGGCCTCGAGATCGATCTCGCCTACCGGCCGAAGTTCGGCCAACGGGTGCGCCGATTCGTGCTGCGGCACGCTACCTCGGTTTACCTCTGGTCGATCACCCTCGTCACGCTGCTGCTGATCGCGGGCGGCCTGTGGTACGCCCGCGAGGCCGGTGCCTCGGTCACGGCCATGGTGTTCGCCGCGTTGCTGCTCGCCATTCCCGCGAGCGACCTCGCGCTGGCGATCGCGCAGCGGGTGGTCACCATGTTCGTGCCGCCACGGCGGTTGCCGCGGCTCGATCTGACCAACGGCGTCCCCGAAGAGGCGCGGACCATGGTCGTGATTCCGACCATCATCACCTCGGTGGAAAACGTCCAGCATCGCATCGAGCATCTTGAAGTGGTCGCGATCGGCAACCTCGATCCGCAGATCCATTTCGCGCTGCTGACCGATTTTCCCGATGCCGATCAGGCTGAAGTACCCGGCGAACAGGTCGTGCTGGCGGCGGCGCGCGAAGGCATCGAGGCCCTGAACGCGCGCTTTGCCAGCGAGGGCGGCCCGCGCTTCTTCCTGTTCCACCGCGATCGCCTCTGGAACCCGCGCGAGCAGACGTGGATGGGCTGGGAACGCAAGCGCGGCAAGCTCGAGGAATTCAACCGCCTGCTGCGCGGCGCAACCGACACCAGCTTCTCGACCAAGGTTGGTCCGCTCGAAGTACTGCCGGGCGTGCGCTACTGCCTCACGCTCGACTCCGACACCCAGCTGCCCCGTGATGCGGCACGCGAGTTGATCGGCATCATTCAGCATCCGCTCAATCAGCCGGTCGTCGATCCCGCGCTGAAACTGGTGGTCGAGGGCTACGCGGTGCTGCAGCCGCGCGTCAGTGTGACGATGGCCAGCGCCGCGGGTTCTCTGTTCGCGCGAACCTACGCCGGTCACACCGGCGTCGACCCCTACACGACCGCCGTTTCCGACGTCTACCAGGATCTGTTCGGCGAGGGCATTTACACCGGCAAGGGCTTGTACGACGTGGACGCGTTCATGGCCGCCCTC
The DNA here is from genome assembly GCA_031392125.1 of Acidobacteriota bacterium. Taxonomy (GTDB): domain Bacteria; phylum Acidobacteriota; class Vicinamibacteria; order Vicinamibacterales; family UBA2999; genus 12-FULL-67-14b. Next base: position 19,018 of record JANMUX010000201.1, read on the forward strand.
GAAGGCCGGGTGCCCGAAAACGCCTTGCTGTCTCACGACCTGTTCGAAGGGATTCACGCGCGGGCGGCGCTCGTCACCGATGTCGAGCTGGTAGACGACTACCCGTCGAACGTACTCGTACATGCAAAGCGCCAGCACCGGTGGGTACGTGGCGACTGGCAGATCCTGTGGTGGTTATTCCCCTGGGTGCCGACCCGCTCCGGCTTCGAGCGCAATCGCCTGCCGTTGATCTCGCGCTGGAAGATTCTCGACAACCTGCGGCGCAGCCTGGTCGCGCCTGCGCTCGTCGCGCTGTTCGTGGCCGGCTGGGCGTTTCTGCCCGGCGCGCCGCGGGCCTGGACGATGATCGCGCTGGTCGCCATCGGCTTCCCCGTCATCGCGCGGTTGTTGCAACTGTTGGGCGGGCCGCAACGCGGCCAGGGTGTGCGCGTCTTCCTGCGCGCGTCGGGCGAAGACCTGGAAGCCGACCTGGCGCGCGTCGCGTTGCACCTGACTTTTCTTGCCCACCAGGCGTGGGACATGCTGCATGCGGTTGGCGTGACGCTGACCCGGCTGCTACGCGGGCAAGGCCGACTGCTCCAGTGGGAAACCGCGGCGGCGGTGGCACAGCGCCACGGCTCGCTCAAGGCGCCGGAGTTCTACCAGGCAATGCGCGCCAGCCCGGTGATTGCCGGCGTCGCCCTGCTGCTGGTGCTTGTTGCGCGGCCGGCGGGGTTGCCGGCTGCACTCCTGATCCTTGCGCTGTGGCTGGCCGCACCGCTGATCGCCTTCGTGCTGAGCAAGCCGGTGCCGTCGCTGCGGCCGGAGATCACCGACGAGGACCGCGAGTACCTGCGTACGATTGCCGAGAAAACCTGGCGCTACTTCGACACGTTTGTGACCGAGCAGCACCGCTTCCTGCCGCCGGACAACGTGCAGTTCGATCCCGAACCGCGCGTGGCTCATCGCACCTCGCCCACCAACATCGCCATGGGCCTGCTCGCCACGCTGTCGGCTCACGACCTGGGCTTCATCGAAAGCGACTCGCTGCTCGACCGGCTCGAGAACACGCTGACCACTCTCGATCGCCTCGAGCACTTCGAAGGCCACCTCCTGAACTGGTACGACACCACGACGCTCGAGCCGCTCGCTCCCAAGTACGTCTCGACCGTCGACAGCGGCAACCTGGCCGGCGCGCTCCTGACGCTGGCGGTGGGTCTGCGGGCACTGGCCAAGCAGGAAGATACGGCACCCGAGCACGCCTTACGGCTCGAATCGCTGGCCGCGCGCGCCTCGGTTTACTTCGACGAGATGAACTTCGGGTTCCTGTACGACCGCAAACGCCGGCTGTTCGCCATTGGCTACCGCCTCGCCGATAGCCTGGGCGCCGCCCGGCTCGACGCGTCGTACTACGACTTGCTCGCCTCGGAAGCCCGCCTCGCCAGCTTCATCGCAATCGCCAAAGGCGATGTGCCGGAAGTGCACTGGTTCCGCCTCGGCCGCCTGATCACCAGCGTGCACGGGTCCCCGGTGTTGCTGTCGTGGTCGGCGACGTTGTTCGAATACCTGATGCCGCTGTTGTTGATGCGCAGCTACCCTTCCACGCTGCTCGACACTTCGTGCCGCATGGCCGTGCGCCGGCAGATCGACTACGGCGCGACACGAGGCACACCGTGGGGAATCTCCGAATCGGCTTACACCGCAGTGGACCGCCACGGCAATTATCAGTACAAGGCGTTTGGCGTCCCCGGGCTCGGCCTCAAGCGCGGTCTGGGCGATGAGCTGGTGATTGCGCCGTACGCCACGGCGCTCGCGGTCCTGATCGATCCCGCTCGCAGCGCCCGTAACCTGCGCCGGCTGGCTGACGCCGGGCTCCTTGGCGACTACGGCTTCTACGAGGCGATCGACTATACCGACCGCGGCACTGCGACCGCGCGCAAGGCGGGCGAGGGTGCGATTGTGCCCGCGTTCTTCGCGCACCACGCCGGCATGTCGCTGGTCGCCCTGGCCAATGCCATCACCCACGACCGCATGATCGATCGCTTCCACACCGACCCGCGCGTGCGGGCGACGGAACTGCTGCTGCAGGAACGCATTCCGCGGCAGCAGCCGGTGACCGAACCGCGGCCGCTCGACGAGATGCTGGTAACTGCGCCGACGTTGGGCGTGCCGATCCGCCGCTACAAGACGCCGCATACGGTGTTTCCGCACTCGCAGTTCCTGTCCAACGGCAAGTACGTCACGGTGGTGACCAATGCCGGCGGCGGCGCCAGCTTCACCGATCGCATGGCGGTGACCCGCCGGCGGCAGGACGCGACCACCGACCCCGGCAGTCACTTCATCTACTTGCGCGACATTCGCAGCGAAGCGGTGTGGTCGCCGACCTACCACCCCGTTCGACGCGAGGCCGACAGCTATCTCGCCACTTTCCTGCCCGACAAGGCGATCTTCGACTCGAAGAGCCAGGACATTGCCGCGCGCCTGGAAGTGGCGGTGGCGCCCGAACACGACGTCGAGATCCGCTACCTGCAGCTGGTCAATCACAGCGACCGCATTCGCGAGATCGACGTCACCAGCTACGTCGAAGTGGCGCTGGCCGTCATGCGCGACGATTTCGCGCATCCGGCGTTCGGCAAGCTGTTCGTCGAGACCGAGTACATGCCCGAACGCTCGGCACTACTCTGCCATCGACGCCCCCGTGATGCGCGCGACCCGGGCACCTGGGCCATGCACGTGATGAGCCTCGAAGGGCGTCCCCAGGGGCCGCTCGAGTGGGAAACCGACCGCGCCCGCTTCATTGGCCGCGGGCACACGCTCGAGAATCCTATTTCGCTCGATGGCCGGCCGCTCTCGGGCACCACCGGCTATGTCCTCGATCCGATTCTGAGCCTGCGGCAACGAGTCCGCATCGCCCCGGGAGAATCGGCGCGACTGTGCTTTGCGACCGGCATCGCACCCGATCGTGAAACGGCGCGCGCGCTGGCTCAGACATATCGCGACCCCAGCACGGCCGCGCGAACCCTGGCCCTGGCCCTGGCCCACTCGCAAAGCACGCGGCGTCACATGGACGTGTCGAGCGACGAGGCGGTGCTGTTCGAGCGGCTGGCCTCACGCGTCGTCGGCGCCGACGGTTCGTTGCGCCCGGCCGCCGATGTGTTGGCCGCCAATGAGATGGGGCAGAACAGCCTGTGGGTCCATGGCATCTCGGGCGACCTGCCAATCCTGCTGGTCCGCGTGCAGGACCACGACCTCACGGTGGTTCGCCAGGCCCTCGAGGCCCAGGAGTATTGGCGCCTGAAGGGCCTGAAGGTCGACCTGATCGTCCTCAACGAACACCCCGTCAGCTACATGGACGAAGTGCAGGCGAACCTCACCTCTCTCCTGGACGATGGGCCGTGGCGCATGTGGAAGCACCAGCCCGGCGGCGTTTTCCTGCTGCGCACGGATGTGATGGGTCAGGCGGAGCGGATGCTGTTTCACGCGGTCGCGCGTGGCGTGCTCGAAACCGGCCGCGGCGACCTGCGCGCCCACCTGGCGCGACCGCCGCTTGCGCCATTCGCGTCGCTGCCGTTGGCGGCGCTCGCGAACGCCGACAAGTCCACGGACCTGGATATGGCGCCACCATCGTGGCCGAGCATGAGCGTAAGCACGCCGCCGCTCGCGCTCGGCAACGGGCTGGGTGGATTCGCCGACGCCGGCAAGACCTACGCAATCGTGCTTGAAGGCGATCAGGACACGCCGGCGCCGTGGTCCAACGTGATCAGCAATCCACACTTCGGCACCGTCGTCAGCTCCAGCGGTTCGGCGACCACCTGGTCGGAGAACAGCCGCGAAAACCGGCTGACACCGTTTGCCAACGACCCGGTGACCGACCCGAGCGGCGAAGCCATCTACATCCGCGACGACGACACCGGCGCGGCGTGGTCGCCGACACCGGGACCGATGGCGCGAAATCGGACGAGCGGACGGTTCCTGATTCGTCATGGCGCGGGCGTCACGCGTTTCTCACGCTCGTTCCAGGGCGTGCACCAGTCGCTGGAAGTCTTCATCGACGCCACCGACCCGGTGAAGTACTCGCACCTCACGCTGGTGAACACCACCCAGGCACTGCGGCACCTGAGTGTGTTCGCGTACAACGACTGGGTCATCGGGCCGCCGCGCGAGACCGAGCAACGTCACGTGGTCACCGAATACGACCCCGGCCATGGCGCCGTGCTGGCGACCAACGCCTACAACACCGAGTTTTCCGGCCGCGTCTGCTTCGCCGCGGCCAGCGAGCGCCCGATTTCGGCCACCGGCAATCGTCGATCGTTCATCGGCCGCAACAGCTCGGCGACGCATCCGTCTGCGCTCAAGGACGACAGCCTCACGGGCGAGTTCGGCGCCGGCCTCGATCCGTGCGCGGCGTTGCAGATTCGCCTGACGCTCAATCCGGGCGAGACGCGCAAGATCGTGTTCCTGCTCGGCGAGGGCCGCAACCGCGCGCACGCGCTGAAGCTAATCGCGACTCACGCGGCGCCCGCCCAGGCTTCGGCCGCGCTCGACCAGGTGCAGGCATTCTGGGACCGCACCCTCGACGTCATCAAGGTGCACACGCCGGACGATTCGTTCGACATGATGATGAATCGCTGGCTGCTCTACCAGGACCTGTCGTGCCGCATCTGGTCGCGCGCCGGCTACTATCAGCCGGGTGGCGCCTACGGCTTCCGCGATCAACTCCAGGACGTGATGGCGCTGATGCTGGCGGCCCCGCACCTGACGCGCGAACACATTCTGCGCGCGGCCGGACGCCAGTTTGTCGAGGGCGACGTACAGCACTGGTGGCACGAACCGGCCGGGCGCGGGTTGCGCAGCCGCTGCTCGGACGACCTGCTGTGGCTGCCGTTTGTCGTCGCTGAGTACGTGCGGACCACCGGCGACACCGGCGTGCTTGACGAGCAGGTGCCGTTCCTGTCGGCGCCGCCGCTGCCAGAGGGCGAGCCGGAAGCTTATGAGCAGCCCACGTTGTCGGGTGAGATGGGCACGCTGTTCGAGCATTGCCGGCGCGCCATCGATCGCGGCATGACCAGCGGTCCGCACGGCTTACCGCTGTTTGGCGCCGGCGACTGGAACGATGGCATGAACCGGGTCGGCGCGGCCGGCCGCGGCGAAAGCGTGTGGCTGGGGTTCTTCATCTACAACGTGCTCCAGGACTTCATACCGATCTGCGAAGCGCGCGGCGAGCGGGCGCTGGTCACCAGGTACCGGCAGCAGGCGCACCACCTGTCGTCGCGGCTCGAGGAGGCGTGGGACGGTGAATGGTATCGGCGCGGCTACTACGACGATGGGCGGCCGCTCGGGTCGTCGCAGAACGACGAGTGCATGATCGATTCGGTCGCGCAGTCGTGGTCGGTGCTGTCGGGCGCGGTGCCGAAGCGCTTTGCCGAGCGCGCCATGGACGCCGTGCGCGCGTCGCTGATCGCGCGGCAGTCGAGGGTCATCCTGCTGCTGACGCCGCCGTTCGACAAGTCCGATCAGGATCCCGGCTACATCAAGGGCTATCCGCCGAGCATTCGCGAGAACGGCGGACAGTACACGCACGCTGCGGTGTGGACCGTGATGGCGATTGCCAAGCTCGGCAGCGGCGACGAGGCCAGCGAGTTGTTCCACATGATCAACCCGATCAACCACTCGCGCACGAACGCCGAGGTCGCGCGTTATCGGCTGGAACCGTACGTGCTGGCCGGCGACGTCTACGCGCGGCCGCCGCATGCCGGCCGCGGCGGCTGGAGCTGGTACACCGGCTCGGCCGGCTGGCTGTATCGCGCCGGCCTCGAGAACATCCTGGGCCTGCGCCGGCGCGGTAACACGTTCATCGTTGATCCGTGCGTGCCGTCATCATGGTCGGAATACACCATCGAGTGGCGGCATGGCACCTCGCGATACGACATCACGGTCAGCAATCCCGACCGGGTCTGGCAAGGTGTGGTCCGCGCCGATCTCGACGGCGCCATGGTCAACCACCTGGCCATTCCCCTGGTCGATGACGGCGCCACCCACGTGGTGCGCATCACGCTCGGCCGCCGCGACCAGTAGCCGACTAGGGCGCGGCGCTTCGCGCCTCGTGGGGGTCGCGAGCCCTTCCAGCGTTAGCGGTAGTCGTCTCGGCTCGGTGAGAACACGTCGAGCACTCGGCACGCCGTCACCCCGTGCCCCGAGTGCCTGACCTCTGGTGGAATGACAAACACGGCGCCTGCGGTCAAGCGATGAATCGTGCCGTCGACCACTAGTTCCAGCTCCCCTTCGATGACGCTGACAATCTGCTCGTGAGGGTGCTGGTGTTCTGGAAACGACGCGCCGGCATCGATCTCGACCCACGAATGGGTCTGACGATCGGTATGAATGAGGCGGGCGCGCAGGCCGGGAAAAATCTCGCGCACGGGCAACGACAAAACGGCAATCAGCGGCATCCCGATACGCTACCTCACGTCGGCTGGCTGAGGCGAGTTCGAGCTAGCGAGCGACAGGCTCGATCGCGACCCAAGCCGCAGCGCGCGATGGCAGGCGGACCAGCTCGAACGAGTTGAACCGGCCGAGCACCGATGCTCGCGTCTCGGCGGCGAGCACCTCGATCGCCGGTGCACCTGGCAGTGGACCCTCGCGCAGGACCGAACCGGCAGCGAGCCGCTGGTCGCGAATGGCGGTGCGGGCGGCGATCGCGCCGCCGTTGTCGATGTAGCCCGTGGTCCCGTCTGGCAGGCTGACCCGCAGCGTTGACGCCGTGATGCCGAGAACGCGGGCAATCGAATTGCGCTCTAGTTGACGGCGGGTGTCCGCGGACCGCCCTGTCCCGTCGCGCAGCGGAGTCCGCACCGGTGTCACCCGCACCAGTTCGCCGAGGCGGTCGAGTGAGCCGGTAGAGGCTGGCGGCTCAGCGTCATCAGCCTGCAAGAATGGAAGTGGATCGATCGGGCCGCGCTGGTAGATGCCGAAATGCAGGTGCGGCGCCGTGGTGCGCGCGTTGCCGGTGTTGCCGATGTATCCGACGACGTCCCCGGCGCGAACTGCGACGGTGCCGTCAAACGCCCAACGCTCGAGATGCGCATAGTAAAACGAGCGATCGTGCCGCGCGTCTCTCAACCAGACGACGTTGCCGCCGAGGCCATTGGTGTCGGATTGGGCGGTGCCGTCGGTGACTGCCAGGACCGGTGTGTCGCGGGCAGCGAAAATGTCGAGGCCTTCGTGCTGGCGGCGTCCGGCATCGCGCTCGGCGCCGAACTCACTCTGGACGGCGCGCGCCGTGAGGCCTGAAACCGGAAAGGGCAGCGACGCGGTCGTCCTTTCCAGCACCGTGAAGCGTCCGCTGCGTAGCAACTCTGGCTGCACTCGCAGCACGTAGGTGCCATCACGCGGCACCTCGAAGGTCAGCGTCGAGCCCTCACCGAGCGACGCGACACGCTCGGGGGCGCCGCTCTCGCTGGTTTCGAACAGGTCGACAAATAACCGGCCGGCGTCGGTGCTCTCAAACGCCGCATCAACGACGAGGCGGCGGCCGCGCTTCAGCTCGAGACGGTAGGCCACCGCTGACGGCTGGTCGAGCGGAAAATATCCGGTTTCCCGGAAGGGTGTTGAAACCAGCAGCGCCTGGACGAGGGCCGTATCACCAGCGAGCAGCCAGTCGCGACCAAGTGCGGTCTCGTGGAGGTTGGCAGCGCGCAGCGAGTCGGAGTATCGCTGGTACGGCGAGGGCGCCACTGACAGGCGGCCGACCAGTCCGTTGCTGGCGCAGCCGGCCACGCCAGTCACCAGCAGCAAGGCGGCAAGCAGGGAGAGCCGCGATCCTAAGATGAATTCTCCCATCTCGGGATCGGTTGCAAGGCGCTTGCCGCCGGCTATCGCAGCAGCTGGCTCATGGCCGGGTCGCGCGCGATGACGGCGCGAGCGTAGCCGCAGATGGGCACGATTCTCATGTTCTCGGCGCGGGCCCAGTCAACCGCCGCCTCGACCAGCTGCCGGCCGAGACCCGTACCGCGCAGTTCGGGCGCTACCTCGACGTAGTCAATTCGCAGGACGCCGGCTTCCGGTCGAGCGAAGTCGAGCGACCCCAGCCGTTCGCCATCGACATGCAGCACAAACTCCTGCGCGCCGCCCTCTTCACGTGTGACGGTAACCTTCGGGTTCGGTGTCATGCCTGGCGAGCTGCAAGAAGCGCACTCACCTAGCGCGCGACGGTAACGGTGACGTGGCCATCGGCGGTCAGGGCCCCATCGTCGGCCCGCGCGCGGAGCACGTAGACGCCGGGCTCCCAGAACGTCGCTTGCACCGAGACCTGGCCGTTGGCCGGCATGGCCGGCGGCGCCCAGATTGGCGCCCAGGGAGAGTTGGCGCCGGCACGTGTGTCTTCCCATGACATCACCTGCTCGGGCGTAAAAGTGACCGAGCCCTTGCCACGGTAGACGAACCACGATACGTGCAGGCCGACATTCTTCCCGACGGTGACGCGCGCGGGCGGTTGCCAAGCCCGGTTCACGCGGACCGGCGCCTGGGATTCAGGTGCTGTGTCGGCGCTCGTGTCGCGACGCGAACCACTGTTTGCAACGGCGGCGCCCGCCAGGCCCGAGGCCCGGCGCTTCGGCACACCATCGTCGCCAACCTCGACCACCAGGGTGACGGGCTCGCCGACCTTGGCGGTGAGCGCCTTGCGGCCCTGCACTTCCACCGTGGGCGGCTTGTTGGCGCGAATCTCCGGACTGCTCGATCCGGCGCCGAGCGCGCCGGTTTCCGAGGCGCGCACCACATCGTCAATCTGGTAGTCGAGACGCAGGCTCGCGAACGCCTTTTCCGTCTTGCCCTGGGTGGTCAGCGTCCAGATCAGCTCATCTTTCTCGGAGAAGTCCTTCGGGACCGGCACGCGAAACACGAACCGATTGCGCCTGGGCAAGAAGCGCGTGGGCTGACCCTGGTCGGCGTCGCCGATGTTGAACCCGTTGTCAGGTCCCGCGGGCACATCGATCTCTTCTTCCCAGTTGCGATTCATGTAGCCGAACACGAAGTACTTGGTGCCGTCGGCTGCCTGTTCCCATCCCTCGTATGCGGGAGAGACATTCTGGCCGCGCGAGTACGACAGGGATTGCGCGCTGACGGCCGTCGACGCCAGTAAACAGATCGCGAGCGCCTTCATCACTGCTGTGGCCGCGCAGTCGTGGCGGACGGGGGCGGCGGAATGTTGCACAGCGGACAGCCAATCACCATGCTGTTCCTCGTCAGCTTGAGCTTCTCGCGTCGGGCCGCCATCTCGGCCTGGAACTGCTCGTCGGTCAGGAACACGCGATTGCCCAGGTCGATGAACATGTTGGCCACGGAGCGGTTGCCCGACCCCTGCCAGTTGCGCGGGTCCGGCACGTTCTTGTTCGATGGCGAGTTGTCCATGTAGCCGACGATGTGAAGGATGGTGTCTTTCGGCAGCAGTGGCGCCGAGTCATCGTCGTAGTCGTAGCCCCGAACCCAGTTGTGGTCGTAGCCGACGCAGTTGATGGTCTGAATGTTGTAGCCCCAGATCGCCTCGAGGCACATCCGCGCGCCGGGCGCGTGCAAGTGCGGTTCGAACGAGAGAATCTTGGTGTTCTCTTTCAGCACCGCATAGGCGTGGAGCTGCTGGCCTGGTTCCATGGCCTTGATGTCGATGTCGACGCCGTTGCCGAGCGCGTAGGTGGCCCGTCGATATTCCGGCTTGTAGCCCTTGGGCATGAACTTGAAGGCGATTTCGAGGTGGGCCGTGGTGTCGCGCCCGTTCGAGTGGAGGTGCACCGAGTCCGAGACAATGCTCGAACCGGCCTTGAGCAGGCGGGCCGAGCGCGCGTCAAAAAAGTCGGCTTCGCGGCCAACCTCGTGCACCGGCCACGACGTGCTGTCATCACCGGCTGCCAGCGGATCCACTGGCGCCGAGTCTTCCCCGACCACCCGCGTGCTCCAGATCATGTGGTGGAACACGAAACGGCCGCCGACAGTTTCCCGGCCCGTACCTCCTGAACCCGCGTCGTTGACTTCCCTGACCTCGAGCGCCGCCACGTAGCGATCTTCGGTGAGCCCGGTCGGCACGCGTGGAATCTCGCCCCACCAGTCGGGCGAGGTTCCTTTGACCAGAATGTCCTGCGACCTCACGACGAGATCAGGGGTGCCGATTGCCCACTTCGAGCTGTCGTTCCAGGTCCGCGCCGGCGGCATGTCGTTGGGATTGCCGCGCGGCGCGCCGCTGTCGGCCCACCGGGCAATCTTCGCAATC
>JANMUX010000264.1:0-15120 GCA_031392125.1 Acidobacteriota bacterium
GTGATCGACAACGGCGGCAAGCTCGAAGTGATGAGCACCGCCAACCAGGACAACCCGTTGATGGAAGGCAAGAAGGCCATCCTCGGCATCGACGTGTGGGAACACGCCTATTACCTCAAATACCAGAACCGCCGCCCCGACTACCTGGGCGCGTGGTGGAACGTGGTGAACTGGGCGGAAGTGAACAAGCTGCTCAAGGGCTAAAGCAAATCAACACGAAGGTCACAAAGGTCACGAAGGCTCTCTTGGAAAGGCCAATAGATTGCTTCGTGTCTTCGTGATCTTCGTGTTCGTATTTTCCAGCACCACGTTCGCGCAGGAACCACCCAAGGTGACCGGCACGATCTCGAACATTACCCGCGTCGAGTCGTGGTCCTTCTTTCAGCCCCGCATCGACCCACTGGCCCTGACCGTCGAGCCAATCGGCAATCCGGACTACACGTTCATCGGTGATCGCGCTGAGCTCGGCGTTCGCGTCGAAGGCTCGCGCTTCGGCCTCGGCGGCGCGTTCAACTACGTCCGGCTCGAGAACTTGCCGACCAAGGCCATCGGTCCGGGGGGCCTCGGGACCGGCGCGTTCTACTTTGCGGCCACCGGCGTGCGGTATAGCTACCAGCTGTATCTCAGCGAGCTGACGTTGAAGGTCAAGGCGCTCGATAGTCGCGCCTCACTCACGGTGGGCCGCATGCCTTTCGCCTCGGGCGGCGAATCAACGGCCGCCAATCCAGTGTTGGAAACCCTGAAACGCGAACGCTTGCACTCGCGGCTGATCGGGAATTTCGAGTGGTCGTACTATCAGCGCCGGTTCGACGGGGCGCGACTCGACCTGTCACGCTCGCGCTGGCACGCGACGGCTGCGCTGTTTGTGCCGACGCAAGGCGGGTTCGAAGAATCGACCAACCTGTCGATGCCGAAGGTCCAGGTGGCCACTGGCTCGCTGACACGACTGGCTTCGAACAGCGAATGGCAGCTGTTTGCCGCCGCCTATCGAGACCGCCGCGACGGCAAGGCCGCTGTGGTCGACAACACCGGCGCGCTCGACCAACCAATTGACGTCACTGTATCGGCCTTTGGAGCGTCGCACGCGTGGACAAGGCCGACGCGCGCCGGCGAGTTCGACACCGTGCTTTGGGGCGCCGGTCAAGTCGGCACGTGGTATCGCCAACCTCACCGAGCCGCCAGCGTGGCGGCGGAAGTGGGGCATCGCTGGACTCGCGTTGCCGGCAGGCCCTGGCTGCGCGCCGGCTACCTGTGGGCCTCTGGCGATCGCGATCCCGCCAACGGCCGTCACGGCACGTTTTTCCAGATGTTGCCGTCATCACGCAAGTACGCGCTCTCGTCCACTTACACGCAGATGAACCTGCGCGACGCCTTCATACAGGCCTGGTTTGAACCCCGTGGGCTGAAGACGCGTATCGAAGTACATGCCCTTGGCCTGGCGAGCGCGAGCGATCTCTGGTACCAGGGCAGTGGCGCCACCGCCAGCGCCGGACGCTACTTTGGCTTTTCTGGCCGCCGCGCGGGCGGGCACACGCGGCTTGGCACGGTTCTCGAAGGCACGGTCGACGTGCCGATCCGGAAGTACTGGTCAGTGAACGGGTATGCCGGAGCGATGTGGGGCGGTGACGTCGTGAAGCAGGGCTTCAGCGGCACGCGTCTCACGTTCTGGTTCGTCGAGAACGTCATTCGTTTCTAGGCCGATGGAGGCTGAGTTGACCGAGACCGCTTACCGCGAACCCGATCCGTCGTTGGTGACCATCACGCACATCACCTATGCGCTGCACGCGCTTGGGCTCGTCATCGGCGCCTTCGGCGCCTCGACGGTCGTCGGCGCGTTCTTGTTCGGCTGGCCGTCGATTATCGCGGTGATCATCAACTACGTGAAGCGCAGCGACGCGCGTGGCACCTGGCTCGAGTCGCACTTCAGCTGGCAGATCAATACCTTCTGGGCGGCGCTGGCGATGGCCTGCGTGGTATTTCTGATGGGCCTGCTGCTGGTGATCGTGCTCGTCGGCTTCGCAATCTGGGCGATTGGCTTCTTCGCGCTTGGCTGCTGGGCCGTCTACCGGATTGCGAAGGGTTGGTTGAAGTTGAACGACCGCCGCGCGATTGGCTAGAACAGCTTCACGTCGACGACCTCGCCCTTGTCGACGATGTCGGTCTGGGCGGGGATCTCGATGTAGCCGTCGGCCTGCGACATCGACGTGATGTCGCCCGACGCCTTGAACGCCGGCATCGCCTGTCCCGCTACGATCCTCACGGTGTAGAACTGGTGCCGGCCGGTGGTGGAGACAATCCGCTGGCCGAGCGGCAGGCTCATCGTGTGAGTGTGCCGCGGTGGCAGCCGGGCCATGGAGCGCAGCGCCGGCACCAGCAGCAGGTAGGCATTCGAAAGGCAAGACGTCGGATAGCCCGGCATGCCGAACATGGGCTTGCCTTGGATGGTCCCGAACACCGTTGGCTTGCCCGGCTTGACGGCAATGCCGTGAAACACGATCTCGCCCTTGCGGCCGATCACATCGAGAATCAAGTCGCGTTCGCCGACCGAACTGCCGCCCGAAAACACCAGGACGTCGCACGACGCGCACGCATCGATCGCCCGTTCGAGCGCGTCGATAGTGTCGTGCGCCGTCGCGAACGGCATGGGCACGGCGCCGTGTTCCTGGATGATGGTGCTCAACGTGAACTTGTTGATGTCGTAGATCTGCCCGGGCTGCAACTCTTGGCCGGGATCGACGATCTCGTTACCGGTGGACAGGATCGCCACCGTCGGCTTCGCGTAGACCTCGACATCGGCGACGCCGAGCGCGGCCAGCGCGCCGACGCGGCTCGGGTTCAGCAAGTCGCCGTCGCGGATCACGATTTGGCCGACGACGATGTCGGCGCCCTGGCGGCCGACGTTCTGGCGCGGATAAACCGGCGTGAGAATTCGGACGTCGTCTCCCGATCTCTCGGTCTCTTCCACCATCACTACCGCATCGGCGCCGGCCGGCATCGGCGCGCCGGTGGCAATTTCAACGGCGGTGCCGGTCGTCAGTTGCTGTTTTGGTACCTCGCCCGTGTAAACCTTCTCAATCACCCGCAGCGTCTTCGGTTCGTAGCGGCTGGCGCCGAACGTGTTGTCGGCGATCACGGCGAAGCCGTCCATGCCCGCACGTGAGAACGGCGGCACGTCGCGCGTGGATTGCACGTCGGCGGCGCAGACGCGGCCGTTGGCGTCAAGCAGCGCCACCCGCTCGCGCCGGGTGACCGAGTGGCAGGCGTCGGCAATCAGCTGTCGCGCCTCTTCGAGTGGAATCGTGTCCTTGATCGGACGCATCTCGGTTTTCGCCATCATGAGAGCCTGCCGGGAGTCGGAAGTCGGGAGTCGGGAGTCAGGAGCGCGCTCATTTCCCGGCCTGCTGAACGAGGTGGCCGAGCTCGGGCACCACGAGTTTCGTCATCGCGAGACGAACGGCATCCTCTGATCCCGGCAACGAGATGACAACCACCTGGCCGATGGTGCCGGCACAGGCGCGGCTTAGCATCGCGGCGGCGCCGATTTCTTGGTAGCTGAGCATGCGGAACAACTCGCCGAAACCGGGGAGCCGCTTGGTGAGCAGCGCATCGATGGCCTCGAACGTGCTGTCGCGGCTGGTAAGGCCAGTGCCGCCGGTAGTGATGATGGCATCAACGTCGGCGATGGCCGCCTGCTGGCGCACGAGCTCGGCGACGCGCGCCGGCTCGTCCTTCTCAATGGCTTTGCTCGCGACCTGGTGGCCGGACGCCCTCAGTAACTCGATGATGGCCTGGCCCGAGGCGTCGTTGGCGTCGGTGCGCGTATCAGAAACGGTCAGCACAAACACCCGCACGCTGGCGGGGGATGCGGCTGAATGCTCGTGCCTGCTCACGCAGCGATTGTATCGCTGCCTGATGGAGAGTCAGGATAGGATTTCTCGGTGCCTGCCACGATCGTGTTGCTGCTAGCGGTCCTCGGTCTCGTCACGCAGACGCCCGCGACGATCGCCCCCGAGGCGCACGACTTCATCGTCAGGAATTTCCGGTTTCAGAGTGGCGAGACGCTGGCGGAAGTGCGGCTGCACTATCGCACCCTTGGGACGCCCGTGCGCGATGCGCGTGGAAAGATCACCAACGGCGTCCTGGTGATGCACGGCTCGAGCGGCGACGCCAGTCAGGTGCTGGCGCGATCGTTTACCGAGCCGCTGATTGGCAAGGGCGGACCTCTTGATGCGAGCCGCTACTTCCTGATCTTCCCGGACTTGCTTGGTAACGGCAAGTCGACCAAGCCGAGTGACGGCCTCCGTGCCAGGTTCCCGAAGTACGGCTACGCCGACATGGTGACGCTCGAACATCTGCTGATCACCGAGGGCTTGGGCATCGAGCGGCTGCGGTTGATCGCCGGCATCTCGATGGGCGGCATGCATGCCTGGATGTGGGGCAGTCGCTACCCAGAGATGATGGATGGCCTGCTGCCGATCGCGGCGATGCCGGTGCAGGTGCAGGGTCGCAACCTGTTATGGCGGCGCATCCTGACGCAGGCGATTCGCAACGATCCGCAGTGGAACCAAGGCAACTACGAGAAGCCCCCCAAGGGCTTCCTGTCGATCATGCCGATGTTCGATATGCTGGTGCAGAGTCCGGCCCGCCTGGCCGAATCAGTGACGACGTCGGCGAGTGCCGACGCGCACTTGAAGAACGTGCTCGAGGAGACGCTTGAGGAGGATGATGCCAACAACATCCTCTACCGGTTCGAAGCGTCGTTCGACTACAACCCCGAGCCGGATCTCGACAAGATCAAGGCTCCGCTGCTGACGATTTTATTCGAAGACGACGAGCTCAACCCGCCAACCCTCAACATCATGGAGCGGCTGATGCCGCGCGTGAAACGCGGCCGGATGGTGCTGGTGCCAGCGAGCACCGAAACCGAAGGACACCGGACCCAGGTCAAGGCCTCGGTGTGGCGCGAACACGTGCGCGCCTTCGTCGACAGCCTGCCGAAGTGAGGACCGCGATGCTACGATGGCGCATGCTGAGGGCGCTCGTCATCATCGCCTGTCTCGCGTCGCTATCGACCACCGGACACGGCCAGGCGTCGCGGGCGCCGCTCGACAAGACAGGCCGCGCGTGGGTCGAGGCCACGCTCAAGACGCTGACCGTAGAGCAGCTGGTCGGGCAGATGATTTTTGCGCCGCTCAACTCCACTTATCTCAGTAGCGACAGCGACCAGTACGAGGCGCTGGTCAAGCTGGTGCGCGAGTCGCACATTGGCGGGCTGATCGCGTTTGGCGGCACCGAGCCGGTGCCGAACGTGATGCTGAATAACACCTACGGTCCGATCATCCTCGGGCAGCCGCTAGAACTGGCATCGTTGTTCAACCGGCTGCAGACGGTCTCGGCGCTGCCCCTGCTTACCACTGCCGACTTCGAGTGGGGCGTGGCCATGCGCGTGGCTGGAGCCACCAAGTTTCCGCGTGCGATGGCGTTTGGTGCTGCCGGCGATCCCCAGTTGGCGTACGAAGCGGGCAAGGTGGTCGGGCTCGAGAGTCGCGCCATTGGTGTCCATGTCGACTTCGGCCCGGTCGCCGACGTCAACAACAACCCGCGCAACCCGGTGATCAACATCCGCTCGTTTGGTGAAGATCCTGCGCGGGTGGGCGGACTGGTCAGCGGCTGGGTCAAGGGCCTGCAGGACGCGGGCATGCTCGCCACCCTCAAGCACTTTCCCGGCCACGGCGACACCGACGTCGATTCGCACCTCGGGCTGCCGGTCATTGCGCATCCGCGTGCCCGGCTCGATGCCGTGGAGCTGCCGCCATTCCAGGTTGGCATGACCGCCGGCGCGGCGGGCGTGATGGTGGCGCACATGGAGATGCCGGCAATCGATGCTGAGAAGCGGCCCGCCACGTTCAGTCCCGTCGTGATTGGCGACGTCTTGCGCGGGCAGCTGAAGTTCAGCGGCCTGGTCTACAGCGACTCGATGAAGATGGCGGCAATCACGCGCATGGCGACCCCCGGCGAGGCCGCGGTGCGCGCGGTTCACGCCGGGATTGACGTGGTGCTCGATTCGCCAGACTCGGCGGCCGCAGCGGCGGCTTTGGTAGCGGCGGTCAACAGCCAGATCATCCCGCGCGCGCAGGTTGAACGATCGGTGCGCCGTATTCTCGAAGCCAAGGCGCGTCTTGGTTTGCACCGCACGCGCGCCGTCAGCATCGAAAACGCTCCGCTGATGCTGGGGGGACGAAAGCACGAGGCGGTCGCGCAGGCGGTGAGCGACCGCGCCATCACCCTGATCAAGGACGACCGCAACATGGTGCCGCTGGCAACCCCGCGGACCGGCAGCGTGATGTATTTGTCGGTGCTGGACTATCCCTCAGGTTGGCGAATCGCAGCGCCCAGCCGCACCATGATCCCCGAACTGCGGTCGCGCTGGGCGGCAACCGAATCGTTCGAGGTGTCCGACCGCACCACCCCGTCTGAGCTCGACATGGTTCGCACGCTCGCGGCAAAGTACGACGCGGTGGTCGCCGGCATCTACGTGCGCGCCTCGTCTGGCAGCGGCCGGCTGGACCTGGCGCCACAGCTCGAGCAGTTCCTCAGAGACATCGCTCGCGGCAGCGAGCGGCGCAAGCAGCCGTTCGTGTCGGTGCTGTTCGGGAACCCGTATACCGCGATGGGCATTCCGGAAGCGCCCGCGGTGATGCTGACCTACGACTTTTCCGATGGCGCCGAGCGCGCCGCCGTGAAGGCACTGGCGGGCGAAATCGCGATCAGTGGCAAGCTGCCGATTGCCCTGCCGGGAATGTTCGAGCTCGGTCACGGCCTCATGCGAGGCGGCGGGATCAAATAGCCGCGATCAGCATTCCCAGAAGAAGCCAACGGTCGAAGGCCGCGGGCAGAACGGAATTGCCATCTCATTGACCGACCTGGCCGCTAACGAGAGGTCGCTGCTCCACAGATGATCGATTGTGAAGCCGGTGACGAGCGAACCGTCGGCAGGATCGATCACACTTCGCCAGTCAGTGATTCGGGTTAATGGAAACCTGCTCGGCACGCTGGGCAGCGTGCCTTGTAGCCGAAGCCGACCCAACTCGTCGATGCGGCCGGTGACCGGCCCATCGCCGATGCGCGCTTGCATGCGGCCGGTGATGGTTCCCGCCGATTGGGTCAGCACGAGGCGGGCGTACTCGAAGTCGGGTTGCGAGTTACTCGCGCAATAGCCGATTCGGGGTGGTTGGTCGGTGCAGCGGATGACCCGCCAGCCGCCGCGCCACTCGCCCGTGTAGTTGGGATTAGAGACCAGTGGCGTTGGCGTGGTTGGCGTCGCCGGCGCAACCGCAACCTCGCTCTGGCAGCCCAGCGAAGTCAATCCAAGGACGAGCATCAGCGAATGGACACGGGTCATGAGCTGGACCCTGCACGATCCTCACCACCCGCTAGGGCACGGGCTGACGCGTAGAGGCGCCGGCCTTGGCTTCACTGTCGACGTCCTTCTCCCACGCCCGCAGTTGCTGATGGAGGCGCCGGACCAGGGCGCTGTCCTGCTGTGCCAGTTCCTCGCGCTCGCCGATGTCCTTGCGCACGTTAAACAGCATCACCCTGGCCGTGCCATCGAGCAGCAACTTCATGTCGCCGCTGCGCACCGCCCGCTGATCGAGTCCGCCCGCCCGCACGCGCCAGAACAGCGTGCGTTCGACGATCGGCGCGCGACCCTCGAGAATGGGGAACAGGTTGATGCCGTCGAGCCGGGCGGCGGCGGGTACTGCGACGCCCGCGGCCGCGAGAATGGAGGCGCTCAGGTCCATAGTGATGCCGACCTGCGGCGAGACCTTCCCGGCCAGCACATGGCCGGGCCACCGGATCAGCGTTGGCACCCGAATGCCGCCTTCCCACAACGTGAACTTGCGGTGCGACAGGGGCGCGCTGCGCGACAGCCACTCGCCGCCGTTGTCGTTGGTAAAGATCACGATGGTGTTGCGGCTCAGTCCAAGCTTGTCGAGGGTGGCGAGAATCTGGCCGACGCCCTGGTCGGCGCGCTCCATGATTTTCACGTAGTCGGCGCGCGTGCCCGGGTTTTCGTCGAACGGCATTACGTGGCGCGAGTTGTCGATCGCGCGTGAAGGATGGTCCGGCACCTGGTAAGGCCAGTGCGCGGCGTTATAGGCGACTTCCAGGAAGAACGCCTTGGCGGCGTTGTCGGCAATGAACTTGACCGACCGATCGGTGATCAAGTCGGTCATGTAGCCGCGCATCGTCACCGGTTCGCTGTTCTCGAACAGGTCGGGTTTCCCGTCGCTCTGGGTGTGCTCGTAGTAATCGATGTAGCCGCTCTTGAAACCGAAGAACATGTCGAAGCCGTGCGAGGCCGGGCTGAACTCGGGCGTGTAGCCCAGGTGCCATTTACCGATCAGTCCCGTAGCGTAGCCGTGGTTGCGCAGTAGCTGCGGCAGCGAGTGGCCGCTCGACGGCAGGCCGAATTTACCGTCCACGTCTGGAACGCCGAGCGGACGCTCGAGCGCGAACCGTTGTTGATAGCGTCCGCTGATCAGCGCGGCACGGGTCGGCGTGCAGGTGGAGCCGTTGGCGTAGAAGTCGGTGAGGCGCGTGCCGGTTTTTCCCAGGCTGTCGATGTGCGGCGTCTTGATGTCGGGCGCGCCGTAGCTGCCGATATCCCCGTACCCCACATCGTCCGTGATGATCAGCACGATGTTGGGCCGCGCGGGTACTGGCTGGGCGTTGAGCGAGGCCACAGCGAGGCCGCACAGGACGGCGATCGGGATAAGTCTGAGCACGCGTGGATCTTACCCGAAAGCCGTCGAGCTGTTTTCCATCGGGCGGAGTCAACAATCGCCGTATCAACTGCCCGCTAGGACTCGATATAGTCAAACCGAACATGGCTTGTGCGGCCTGCGGCTTTACGATTTCAGCTGGTTCGACTTTCTGTCCGCGGTGCGGCCAGCGAGTGGCCGCCGCGGCCAGCCCGGGCGACCCTGGCCTCGTTCGTCCGCCCGACGAAGCACTCGCCGCCGTACCGGTTTCCAGCGACGCAACCACTTTTTTCGATCCGGCGGCACGCGCCACGCCGGCGCGCATGCAGGCCGGCTCGGCTTTCGGGACGCGTTATCGCATTCTGCAGCGGCTTGGCGAAGGCGGGATGGGGATCGTCTACAAGGCGTGGGATGAAGAACTGAGCATTCCCGTGGCGTTGAAGCTGATCCGGCCCGAGGCGATGACCGATCCTGACGCCGCGCTCCAGATGGAGCGGCGCTTCAAGCGCGAGCTCGTGCTCGCTCGACAGGTCACCCACAAGCACGTGGTCCGCATCCATGACCTGGGCGAACTGGATTCGTTCAAGTACTTCACGA
This sequence comes from Acidobacteriota bacterium, assembly GCA_031392125.1. Classification (GTDB taxonomy): domain Bacteria; phylum Acidobacteriota; class Vicinamibacteria; order Vicinamibacterales; family UBA2999; genus 12-FULL-67-14b. Next base: position 9,363 of record JANMUX010000264.1, read on the forward strand.
TGCCGTTCATCGAGGGACAGGACCTCGGTGCCGTGCTTGCGCGCGAGGGCAAGCTGCCGGTGGCACGGGCTCTGCGCATCGCGCGGCAAGTCGCCGCCGGTCTTGGCGCCGCGCATGAGGTCGGTATCGTCCATCGCGACCTGAAGCCCGAGAACGTGATGCTGGATGCCGACGACACGGCCGTCATCATGGACTTCGGGCTCGCCCGAACCAACGACGGCGCGAATTTGACGATCACCGGCACGGTGATGGGCACGCTCGGCTACATGGCGCCGGAGCAAGCACGCGGCGGCGCCGTCGATGAACGCGTCGACATCTACTCGTGGGGGCTGATGCTCTACGACATGGTGGCGGGACGCCGGCGCACCGCAGAGCATCTTGACGCGATGTCTGAGATGCTGGCCCGAATGCAGGGCCCGCCGCGGCCGATCCGCGCGTTCGAGCCTTCCGTCCCGGAAGCGCTCGAAGCGATCATTACGCGGTCGGTCGACCCCGATCCTGACCGGCGGTTTGCCACGACCAAGGACCTGCTCGCGGCACTGGACCGGCTGGACGCCGAGGGGTTTGCGCATCAGGCCGCCGGCACGACGGCACCGAACGCGAGCGGCGCGTCTCGGCGCACCCTCGTCATTGCGGCACTTGTCACGCTCGTGGCTGGCGCGGCGGGCGGATGGTGGCTGTTTTCGAGTGGGCGGCCGGCGCCGCCGGTCGCGCAGCGCGAGTTGGTGTCTGTACTGGTCAGCGACTTTGTCAATGGCACCGGCGATCCGCTGTTCACCGGATCGCTCGAAACCGTGCTGGGCTTGGGGATCGAAGGGGCGCCCTTTGTCAACTCGTTCCCACGGCGAGAGGCATTCGCAGCCGCCGCCCGGATTCGCCCGAACGCGATACTCGACGAAACGACGGCCCGGCTGGTCTGCCAGAGCGAGGGCATCGGCACCTTGCTGGTCGGAAGCATCGATGTAGCGGGGTCGGGCTATACCGTCTCGGTGCGGGCGATCGATCCGGTGCCGGGCACTGTCGTGGCAGAGGTCAGCGCAACCGCCGCCGACAAGAGCCAGGTTCTGGAAGCCGTTGGTGCCGTGTCCGCGAAGATCCGGGCGGCACTTGGTGATGCGACGCCGCAAAGCGCCATGGTTGCGCAACACGAGACCTTCACGACGTCCTCGCTGGTATCCGCGCGCGAGTATGCGGAGGCGCAGGCCCTCGCAAACGCCAATCGTGACGAGGAAGCGATCGCGGCCTATCAAAGGGCGCTCGCCGACGACGCCCGGCTCGGCCGCGCCTATGCGGGATGGGCGGCCAGCGCGTTCAAGCTGGGACGAACGCGTGAAGCCGAGGGGCTTTATCAAAAAGCCTTTCAGCTCCTCGATCGGATGACCGAACGCGAGAAGTTTCGTACGTTTGGCACCTACTATTTGAACATCGCCCGTAACTACGATAAGGCGATCGAAAACTACGGCACGCTGGTCGCCAAATATCCGGCGGACGGCGCGGCGCACAACAACCTGGCGCTCGCCCATTTTTATCAGCTGCAGTTTGCCCAGGCGCTCGCGCAGGGCAAGCGCGTCATCGACATCTACCCGCGCAGCCCCCTGTATCGCTACAACTACGCGCTCTACGCGATGTACGCCAGCGATTTTTCGACGGCCGACAGCGAGGCGCGCAAGGCACTCGAGACGAACCCAAACCTGCAGAAGGCGTATCTCGCAATTGCCATGGCCGCGCTCGGCGGCGGCAACATCGACGGAGCACGGTCTGCTTACGAACGCGCCCGCGGCGCAGGACCGCGCGGCGTTTCCCTGGCCGCAATCGGGCTGGCGGATCTCGCCATGTATCAGGGACGCTTCGACGAGGCCGTGCCCATACTGGAGAGCGGCATTGCCGCAGACGAGGCAGCCAACAACATCGCCGGCGTTGCCGCCAAGGCCATTGCCCTCGCCGAAGCGCATCACGCGCGCGCCGATTCGGGCGCAGCGGCGGCCGAGCTGCAACGCGCGAGGAAATTGAGCAGTGACCCCTCGGTGCTGGTGCCCGCCGCGCGTCTGCTGCTGGCGTCGGGTCGCACGGCCGACGCCGACCGGATTGCCGAGCAGCTCACGGCCAGCCTGGCTTCGCAGTCACGCGCTTATGCGCGCGTCGTCCAGGCGATGGCAGCGCTCGAACGCGGCCGGCCCGCACAGGCAGTCGAGGCCCTGCAGGAGGCGCAGCGGATGGCCGATCTGTGGATTGTGCGTTTCTTGAAGGGTGTGGCGTATGTCGAAGCCGGCGCCTATGCCGAGGCGCTGTCGGAGCTGGAACTCTGCGAGAAGCGTCCCGGAGAAGCCACGGCGCTGTTTCTCGATGACATCCCCAGCTATCGCTATATGGTGCCACTCAGCTACTGGCTCGGTCGTGCCCACGAAGGCCTCGGCGCACGAGACGCCGCCGCCCGCCACTTCAACCGTTACCTGTCGTTGCGCCCAGCCGCCACCGACGCGCTGGCAAAAGACGCCGCCACACGTGTCACGCGTGGCGGCGCCAATTAATGCGCTAGCGAAGAATTGGTGCGCATCCGAAGCAGAAGGACTGGAACTTCAGCGGCGTAGCAATTCCGGGCACCGCCAGGGTGGCGACGAAGCGATAGGTACCTGTGCCGGGCAGAGGACTCGGCAGCGTAAAGGTGGTCTCTCCCGCCGCATTTGTTGTTGCCGACGGAACCGAGAATGCGGTCTCGTTCAGGCCAGGTTGGTTAGGCGGTGCGAGCGGCCTGTCAAGCGTGAGCGTCACCCCGACGTTGCCGACGGGGCTATTCACGCCGGTCGCACTCATTTGGCTCACCGTGACCCGTAACTGGGAGGGGCTGTCTGCATCCCAAAAAAATGACGCGTAGTACGGCACCAACGTGACGGCACTTGGCGTGACGAGCGTGTTATTCGACTCGATTCCCTCGTTGACGGCATTGCCAGCATCGGCGAAAACACCCAGGTAGAAGCTTGCTTCCGAGAAGCCTTCAGACGGGAACGGCATTACCAAACGTCTTGCCGCGAACGCGATGCTGCTTCCGCCCTCGAGGGTCGACGTGCTGTCACCGACGCCGAAGGGCGCGTCCCTGCCCGAGATTTCCGGGTCGAATGAGCGGTAATAGTCCCAGGTGAAGCTGCCATCCGGATCCGCCGTCCTGGTTCCCTGGTTTTGAATCGTCGTCGCAGGCATGTCGATAAACCCGCCGATGCCGGCCACCGGCGGTGCGGTCAGCGTTCCGGTGACGGTCAAATCGGCAAAGTTGCCGACGGCGTCTTCCCGTGGTTCGAGTTCGCCCGTGTTCGGCGCCTGCGCCTGGGTGCGAATAATCACCCGGTTGAAACACCAATTGGGCGACGCTGGATCGGCCGAGCAAAACGGTGCGGTCGTCAGGCCGTTTGAGACAACGCGCAACGTGACGCGAATCGACTCACCAGGACGCACAAGGAAGGTCGGGTGCTTCTCGGTCTCGGCGTTTTCGTCATAGAACCCCTGCCCTCCGAGGTCGGTGGCCGCTAACGGAATTGAAAACAGCATCTGGTTGCTGCGCTTCTGCACCAGGTGACAATTTATTGAAGTGGGGGTCGAGTAGACGCGCCGGCCCATCAGCAGGAACTGGTACCCAGTGGTGTTGCCGGTGGTCTCGACCTGGACCTGGTAACCGGACGTGGTGTCGCCGTTATTGGTCACATCTGCCGAGATGTCCTGGAAGTTGGCGTTTTCGGCATCGGGATTCTCCGCATCGGGATTCTCCGCATCGGGGTTTTCCGCATCTGGATTCTCGGCATCCGGATTTTCCGCGTCTGGATTCTCGGCATCCGGATTCTCAGCATCCGGATTCTCCGCATCCGGGTTCTCCGCGTCCGGGTTCTCAGCATCGGGGTTCTCGGCGTCCGGATTTTCGGCGTCAGGGTTATGCGCCTCTGGGCCAAGTGGAGCGCCATTAGGCCCTTTGGCTGCGGGATTTCCCGGGGCGCCATTGATAACCACCGACGCGGTCGCACCCGTCGATTCGGTGGCGGTGACCGCGATCGGCCCGGTCGCGCCGCAGGGTACATAAATCGTGCGCGCAATCGAGCCGCGCGGCAGCACTTTCACCGTGATCTCCCGAACCGGCGTCGCGTTCGGCGCGGGGGCATCCACGCACGACGGCCCATTGGTCCGGAACGAACGGCGCGAAAACGACGCCCGGGCGTTACTGTCGAGCCTCAGCGTGTAGGTTGTGGGCAGGTCAACAGCGTCCGGGTTGAGCTCGCGATTGTTCGCGAGTTGCACCGCAAAGGCGCGGATCACCCCAGGTGCGTTGTGCTTGGTGTTGGACGGCGCGGTGAATGAAAAATCCTGCGTGATCCGCGAGGTGTAAATGTTCGCGTCGCGAGTGCGCGTGTTGTCGACCGAAATGCCGTCGGCGGCCGGGCAAGACGCGCCGTCGATTGTGGAGTTTGCCGGCAGTGGATTGGGAGCGGTGTAATTGAGGCGACCGTTCGTACTCGTCGCGTTGCCGACGCCAGCATCGCGATTGTCGGTCCACGCCGCCTGGAACGTCTGCAGCGACGCCTTGGTTGCATTGAGGGCGCCGTTGAACTCCCATCTCCCAGTCGTGGCGCTGAACACGAACGGGATTGGTGCCACGTCGATGTAGTCGCCCATGAACGGTATGGTGCCGCCACCGTACAGCAGCAGCCCCCCGCGGTTGAACTGCAGCTGTCGCGCACCTGCCGGCGTCTGATTGACCGCTGGCTTTGGGTCACCGGTCAGATACTGAGCGACGCGTGGCCCGCGGAACGGAATCGTATTGTTGGGGCCGATGTCGTTGTAATCCGGCTGCGACACGCCATAGCCGCTGAACTGCGGTGGGAACACCGTTGAAAAGGTGCCATTTGCGAACAGCGTCGCCTGCGCCCCGAGCAGATCCATCGTCCGGCGGCGGCGGATGCTTTGGTCGCCGAGTCCTTTCTCATCGTCGATGAGAGGTTCGTCAGTGAGCCCGGCCTCATCGAAGCGGACGTCGTACCACACCAGTTGCAGCTTGCCGGCCGCGTAGGCAAGCGCCGGCATGAATTGCTGACCGTCTGCGGGTGGTGCGTTGTTGACCATGACTTCCGCTGAAGGGGCCCAACCCGCGCCATCCGTGCGCGTCATCGTGATTCGAGCCTGCGCCCCACCAAGAGTGCCGGTAGGCCCACCAGGCACCTGCGACACCGCCAAGTACAGATAACCGTCATCAGCGAAGGCAAGACTCGGATAGGCCACCGTACGGAACGTCGTTGTCAGGTTGCCTCGGGCTTTGGAGGTCGTATTCTGATCGAAAGGCGCGAACTGACCTTCGCCGAGACCGGGGATGAACTCGGCCTTGGTGAAGCTGCGGCCGCCATCGGTCGATCGCGCAAACAGCAGTGCGTCCTGTCCGCGGTCGCTGCGAATCTGTCGCCAGACAACGTAGATGTCGTTGGGATTATTGGGATTGACGGCGATCGCCGTGCCTTGGCCCAGTGGGAACCCTTCACTCAACTTGGTCGCGGGTCCGGCGAGCGTTCTGCCGCAATCAGCGGAGCGCGCAAAGTAGACCTTGCTGCGTTGGTTCTCGGGGCTGTTACCGACGAATTCGGTCCAGGCGAAGTAGACGTTGGTGGCAGGAACCGTTTCGCCGTCCATCGTGCACGTCCCGGTCGCGGCTGGAAACACCGCGAGGCTCGGCTTGTCGATGAACTGTCCTCCGCTGCCGCGCGCAATTTCCGTCGTGCCCACGTATTGG
>JANMUX010000308.1:0-4691 GCA_031392125.1 Acidobacteriota bacterium
TCGGGGTGATCATCGACCACCTCGCGGAATCGGCAGCGGCATCGCGCTTCGCGTTCGCCCACCCTTACGGAGCGACTCCGTAGACATCCCCCGCTCGTTCGGTAGTTCGCACCGATGCGGCTGGGGATCCCAGGATGGATCATGGGACCAGTTGGCGCGAAGAGAAAGGTCGGAAAAGCATGAACAGGTTCCGTGATGTTCCATCGCCGCTGCGCACGGTACCGGCCCCCCGCCCGGGCGTGCGGAGAATTGCCGCTCAGCCCGCCCCGCCGGTGCTGGAACAGCAAGTACGCCGCCGCGGCGGGCACGGTTGGTTGATGATTGCGTGCTGCATACCGATGCTCGTGATCGGTGTCGTCCTCGTTGCCACCGGCGTGGTGGGGGGCAGCTTCTTGTTCCTCGCGATCGGGTGCACGGTGATGATGGCCACGATGATGCGCGCCATGAACCATGACGGCATGAACCATCACGGCATGACTCATTCCAGCGACCGTTCGGTCCACCACCGGGTTCCGCCGCCCCCACCCAGATGGCCGGCCGATCGATGAACCTGCGCAGTGTACGCACGGCAGCGATCGCCACCGCGGTGCTTGCGCTTTTCTACGTCGGCGTGGTTTGGGGTGCCTCCGGCTCGTTCGACCATCTGGTCGAGCAGGCGCGCCTCGACTGGTACTACCTGGCGGTGATCATGGGTGGATTCGGACTCCAGGTCGCTCTGGTCAGCGAACTTCGCCGCCGCCAACGTCTCCAACGGAGCGTTGCGGTAGCCGGCAGCGCAGGGATGGGGGCCTCAACGGCAGGGATGATCGCCTGCTGCGCCCATCACATCGCCGATCTTGCGCCGTTCATCGGCGCGACCGGTGCCGCAACGTTTCTCATCGACTACCGGGTCCCGTTCATGATCGTCGGTGTCGGTGTCAACGCCGTCGGCGTCGCGATCGCGGCCCGCCGCTTGCACCTCACACCGAAGCCACGCGAACAACATGGAGCGGGGTCATGGGCGCACGCCTAGCAACGCCTTGCATCCGCAGGAGAGGCCGAAGTCGTCTCGCCACAACAGGGATCTTCGTCGCGTTGACGGGACTTTTCACGACGCTGGCCGGGTGCGGCAGCACGTCGAGTACCGACACAGACCCGACGACAGCATCTCCGACGCGCTCCATCGAGGTCGAGGCAGGCGCCGTCACCGTGGAGTTCGCGCTGCGCCAGCTGGACGGTACTGGCGCCGTGTTCGAGGTCGTCTTCGACACCCACTCCGTCGAACTCGACCAGGATCTTGCCCGAGAGGCCCACCTCACGGTGGGCGACACCCCGTGGCCCTATGCGGAGTGGACTGGCGATGGCGCGAGCGGGCACCACAGAGAAGGTGAGCTCCGATTCGCTGCCGGGGGTCCGGCTATCGGAACCGTGACGCTCACCATCGACGGCCTGCCCGAGCCGGTGACGGCGACGTGGGAAACCGAGGAACTGACCGATGACCAGCCGACGCCGACGTAACGCGACAACAGGAGAGAACAAATGAGCTACGGAAACTTGGATCAGAGCAATTGGCACCACGGATGGGGCAGTGGTTCGTGGGTTTGGATGACGATCATGATGGTTGTCTTCTGGGGCGGGCTGGCGTGGTTCGCTGTCTCGCTCATCCGCCGAGGCAACCACGCGCCGCAACACTCCGCGGTCGGCCCGCCTCCGCCGCCGCCGCTGACACCGCACGCGATCCTCGCCGAACGCCTCGCCCGTGGCGATATTGAACCGGACGACTATCACCGCCGCCTCGACAGCCTCAAGCGCGGTCACAACGGTGACGACGGGCAGTAGACCCAGCGGAGAGCTCGGGGAATCAGGGAGCTCGCCTCGAATCGACGATCTCGTGGAACGCCACGGTGAGATCGGGTGGGTCGACTGAAAGAGTTGTGAACGTGTTGGACAAGAGCGGACCGTGACTTCGCGAAGCGATGCCTTCACCGCTCGGCGCGACCGGTTTCAGGGGGTCGCTCACGACGGTCAGGCACCGGTGTTCCGTTTCGTTCGCAGGCGGACAAGTCGCGAGACCGCCGACGAAGTCGTGGCTGACACCTTGCTCGTCCTCTGGCGACCTCTGGATGAGGTGAGCGAAGGCGGGGAGATCGCCTACTGCCTCGGTGTGGCTCGGCGCTCGCTGGCCAACCGATTGCGCTCCGATAGCCGGCAGAACCGGCTGATAGCACGACTCTCTTCCTCGATGAAGGTCGACGACGTCCAGACTCCGGCTGAAGTCGACCCGAGTGTGAACACCGCACTCCATGAAGCGCTTGCCAACCTTCCGCGTGGGGACCGAGAGGTGCTGACGATGTGGGCGTGGGATGGACTCGAGCCCAGGGAGATCGGCGTCGTGCTCGACATCACAGCGAACGCGGCGATACGTCTGCATCGCGCCAAGCATCGCCTTCGGGATCACCTCGAACGAAAGAACTTGTTCCCGACTGGACAATCGAGCAATGGAAGCACGGAGACCTGATGATGGACGAACAGCTGCGCAAACTGCTCGAACAGATCGATCCGATGCCCGTCGACGAATTCGTCGACTCCGCCCGATATCAGACACTGCTGGAGGACATCATGAACACGCCGCTCGACACCAACCCCGTCACCTCTCCACACCAGTCGCAGCCTGCACGCACGTCGCAAGGCTTCAAACGACTCCCCATCGCGATCGGCGGCATTGCCGCTGCCCTGGCCGTGGTCATCGGGACAGTGGCGGTCACGCGCAGCAGCGACGACCCCGAGACCCGACAGTCTCTGTCAATCGCGGATGCAGGAACGACGATGTCGTCATGCCTTCCGTTCGACGTCAGCATCCTCGCGGGGATGCCGGTCGCGTTCGCCGGTACCGTCACACAGATCACCGACAGCGGGGTCACAGTGGATGTCGACCGCTGGTTCACCAGCGCGACGTCCGAGACGGCTCTTGTCGATATTGCGCTCCCGGCGGCCAGCACGTCGGCCTCTCTCGACGGGGTGGACTTCATCGAAGGTGAGCGTTACCTGCTGACCGCCACCAACGGGACCATCAATGGCTGCGGGTTCAGTGGACCCGCCACCCCAGAGCTCGAGGGGGCGTTCACGTCAGCATTCGGCGGGTAGACCTGTCGCGCCGGCGACGCGACGGCACGTTGCTCGCGCCCCAGGATGACGCAGCGGAGGACCGACCGAGCGCCACACTGTTGGACGCATGGGACACTCGAAGCATCATCACGGTCGCCCGTCCGCTGGTCGCGAGGCGGGTCAGCTCATCGAGATGCATGACGAACTGACCGACGCTGCGATGGAGCGACGATTGTGGATCGCAATCGTCGCCTGCGCCGTCATCACGGTCATGGGATTGATCGCGCTATGGCCCCGAGGAGACGTAGCAACCACCATTGACTCCAGCTCGCTGTTCGGTGACCGAGTCCGGGCGACCATCACCGAAAATGTCGTGGAACCGTGTAGCTACGACCCGATCGCCGGGTGCCGCCAGGTAACGCTCCGGATCTTGGGTGGGGAGAACCCCAACACCGATTTCTCGTGGGAGTTGTCGTTCGATGCTGCCAACAACCAGTTCGGAGTGGGTGACGACATCTACGTCTACGAGACCCTGCTCCCGGACGGAGGGGTGTCCTACGAGTTTGCTGACTTCCAACGTGGGACGCCGCTCCTGTTGCTGGCGATGATCTTTGTCATCGCGGTCGTGGCGCTTGCACGTTGGAAGGGCGTCGGCGCGATCGGAGGCCTCGTTGCCAGCCTGCTCGTACTCGTGGTGTTCATGCTGCCCTCGCTGCTGCGGGGTAACAACGCCGTCGCAGTCGCGCTCGTCGGTTCGGCTGTGATCGCCTTCGTCGCGCTCTACTTGGCGCACGGCGTCAACATCTCGACCACTGTTGCGCTGCTCTCCACGTTTTTGAGCCTCGCTCTGATAGGTGTCCTGTCGTCCCTTTTCGTTGCTTCCGCGAACTTCACCGGATTCACCGAGGACAGCTCCTACGTGCTGGCCTTGGGCGTCCAGATTGATGCCCGAGGCCTACTCCTCGCAGGAATCGTCATTGGGTCGCTCGGCGTGCTCGACGACGTGACGGTGACGCAGGTTTCCGCCGTTTGGGAGCTGCGTCAGCTCCAACCGGACGCGAGCAGGCAGGAGATCTATCGGGCCGCCGTGAACATTGGCCGCGATCACATCTCGTCGACCGTGAACACGCTGTTCCTCACATACGCAGGCGCTGCGTTGCCCCTGATGCTGTTGTTCACCGTCGCCGGTCAGTCGATATCCACGGTGTCGACCAGCGAAGTGGTTGCCACCGAGATCGTCCGGTCCCTGGTCGGCTCGATTGGTCTCGTTGCGTCAGTGCCAATCTCCACCTGGTTGGCCGCACGGGTGCTGGCCGCCGGAGCAGCCGCGACACCCGCCACCGTCTGAGTGCTGTGCATTAGGAGTTTGTGTTCGCGGGCCCTTCGTGCGAATCATCCCGTATTCGGTGATCACGCGGCGCGCATGCCATGACATCCGTCGGAAATGCACTCGGCGCTACCTCCGCGAAGAGCCATTGATCAAAGAAGGTCGTGAGGTCGCATCCAGAGACCTTCATTGCGAGCGACATGAAGTCGGTGGTGAGCTTCGACGTCCCGCTGTTGACTGCCACCCATTGCCTCAGCAGGGCGTAGAACGTCTCGTCCCC
>JANMUX010000330.1:0-3604 GCA_031392125.1 Acidobacteriota bacterium
CCGGGCGAAGTTCGATCAGTTCTACGGCGTGGCCGTGCCGCCGAAGAAGGGCTGGCACCTGTCGGACATGTTCGACGCCATGGATCGCGGCGAGCTGCACGCCCTCTATGTGATCGGCGAGAACCCCGTGCAGTCTGAAGCCGACCAGCATCCCGCCACGCGACTGCTCGAGTCACTCGAGATGTTAGACTTGCAGGACATCTTCCTGACCGAAACGGCGCAGCGCGCCGACGTGGTGTTCCCCGCGGCGGCCGGCGCCTTCGAATCGGAAGGCACGGTGACCAACAGCGAGCGCCGCGTGCAACGGGTCCGCAAGACGCTCGATCCCCCCGGCGAGGCCCGCGAGGATCTGGCCATCATCTGCGACCTGGCGCGCAAACTCGGTCACGACTGGCCCGCCGATGCCGAGGTCATGTGGGACGAAGTGCGTCAACTCTCGCCGGTGCACGCCGGCATGAGTTACGCCAGGCTCGAGCAACTGTCCGGTTTGCAATGGCCCTGTTACGACCCTCAGCATCCGGGCGAGCTGTTCTTGCATGGCCGCTTGTGGGAGCGTCCGGTGCGCGGTCCGCGTGCGCCATTCTCGTTGGTGCGACACGAGTTGCCCCTCGATCAGCTGGATGCCGACTTTCCGCTGCGGCTCACGACCGGGCGGCGGCTGGCGGAATACAACACCGGCGTGCAGACCGGCTCCTACGCGTCGCCGACGCGGCGCGGTGAAAGCATCGACATCTCGCCAGAGGACGCAAATAGCCTCGGCGTGGTCGAAGGGCAGCGGGTGCGCGTGACGTCTCGGCGCGGCGCGGTCGTCGCACCGGTTCACGTCGACCAGGCCCTGCGCCCAGGCTTGACCTTCATGACCTTCCACTTTCCTGATGACGTCCCGACCAACATCCTCACGAGCGACGCCACCGATCCGCTGGTGGGCACGGCGGAGTTCAAGGCCACTGCCATCCGGATCGAGCACGCCTAATGGACCTGCATATCGCCGGTGCTGAGCCGACCGCTGCGGAGCGCGCCGCCGTCGATCGCCTGCTGGGTGCGCCCACGACTGGTTGGGAAGGTGCTGCTCGCGACATTGGCCGCGATGGCCGCTCCGCCTCCGGCGGACGGCAGGTGACAGGTGACCGCGATCGGTTGTTGCCGGTATTTCATGCGGTCCAGGATGCCATTGGCTGGATCAGCCACGGCGCCCTCAACTACATCTGCACGCGACTTTCAGTGCCGCCCGCCGAAGCCTGGGGCGTCGTCACGTTCTATCACCTGTTGTCGACCGAGCCTCGGCCGGCCGCGGTGGCCCATGTCTGTGATGACATCGCCTGCCGGTTGAATGGCGCCGACCAGCTGTGCCAGGAACTGGAGGCGCGGCTCGGCCACGCGGTGCACCGCTCGCCGTGCCTGGGACAATGCGATCGCGGCTCAGCGGCACTCGTCACACGGGCCGGTGCGGCTCCTGAGCGATGGGTTATGAGTCCGGTTGCCAGCGCCGATGCAGTGGTGGCCGCACTCGTTGAGGGGGTCTCCCGTAGTCCCCTTCCGCCGGCAGTCAGCGGCTCGTCGTTGCTGATGCGGATTGGCCGCAGTGCCCCTGGGAGTCTCGACAGCTATCGCGCGCACGGCGGGTGTGCCGCTTTGCAGAAGGCGATCGAGATCGGTCCCGCCGCCGTGATCGCCGAGGTCACCGCGGCGAAACTGCTGGGACGCGGCGGCGCAGCGTTTCCCACCGGCCGCAAGTGGGCTGCGGTGGCGTCCGAAGCCGCTCGGCCTCATTTCGTGGTCTGCAACGCGGACGAGTCTGAGCCGGGCACCTTCAAGGACCGCGTCTTGATGGAGCACGACCCGTTCGCCGTGATCGAGGCAATGACCATCTGTGCTCTTGCCACGCATGCCGAGCGTGGTTTTATTTACATCCGCGGCGAATACCCGGAGTCAGAAGCGGCGATTGCCAACGCCATCGCCCAGTCTCGCGCGGCCGGGCTGCTCGGGCCCAATGTCGCGGGCTGCGGCCACGCCTTCGACATCGAGATTCGCCGCGGTGGCGGCGCCTACATCTGCGGCGAGGAAACGGCGCTGTTCAATTCCATCGAAGGCCGGCGCGGCGAGCCTCGCTCGAAGCCGCCGTATCCGGCGCAGTTCGGGCTGTTCGGCAAGCCGACGGTGGTGAACAACGTCGAGACGCTGGTGAACGTCCTCGACATCTTGATGGACGGCGGCGCCGAATGGGCACAGACCGGCACCGCCGGCTCCACGGGCACGCGCCTGTTTTGCCTGTCGGGCCATGTCGCCAAGCCCGGGCTCTACGAGATGGAGTGCGGCCAGACGCTGCGTCACGCGATCGCGTTGGCGGGAGGCATCCCGAATGGCCGCGCGCTGCAAGCCGTCCTGCTCGGTGGTGCCGCCGGTACTTTCGTCGGACCAGATGCGCTCGACATGCCGCTCTCGTTCGAAGGCGCGCGTGCCGCCAATGTCACGCTGGGGTCTGGCGTCATCATGGTGTTCGACGACACCGCCGATCTCATGGACACGCTGGCGCGGATCGCCCGGTTCTTCCGCGACGAGTCCTGCGGTCAGTGCGTGCCATGCCGCGTAGGCACGGTCAGGCAGGCCGAGCTGCTGAACAGTCGGGAGTCGGGAGTCGAGAGTCGAGAGTCGGCCGTGATCCTGAACGAACTCGGCCAGGCGATGCGCGACGCCTCGATTTGTGGCCTGGGTCAGACGGCCGCATCGGCGATCGAGTCCGCCTTCGCCAACGTGCCGGCGTTGCGGGTGGGGACGAGGCCATGAAGCACGAGGACATCGCGTTCCGTCTTCCTCCTCCGGCGACCGCCATTCCCGCGCCGCCGCCAGCGCCCGCGGTGGCGATGGTGCCGGTGACGATTGATGGCCGCGCGGCGGAAATGCCTGCCGGGGCCACGTTGATCGCTGCCTGCAAGGCGCTCGACATCGTGATCCCCACGCTCTGCTATCTCGAAACCCTGACGCCGGTGAACGCCTGTCGCGTGTGCGTCGTGGAGGTCGAAGGCGCGCGGGTGCTGGCGCCGGCCTGTTCGCGCACGGTCGAGGCCGGCATGGTGGTGAAGACCCGGTCGCCTCGGGTCGACCTGTCCAGGAAAGTGGTGCTCGAGCTATTGGGCTCGTCGGTTGACCTGAGTACCGCACCTGGGCTTGCCGAGATGATGCTCGAATACGGCGCGCGCCCCGAGCGATTCGGCAAAGGGGCGACCGTCGCGCAGCCGGTCAAGATCGACAACGATCTCTACGTCCGCGACTACGGCAAGTGTGTGCTTTGCTACAAGTGCGTCGAGGCCTGCGGTAGCGACGCCCAGAACACCTTTGCCATTGCCGTGGCCGGCCGCGGCTTCAATGCGCACATCTCGACCGAACTCGACGTGCCGCTGCCAGATTCCGCGTGCGTCTACTGCGGCAACTGCATCGCGGTGTGCCCGACCGGCGCGCTGATGGCGACACCGGAATTCGAGTTGCGGCGAGCCGGGGAGTGGCGGCCAGAGTCACAGGCCGTGACCGATACCATCTGCCCATACTGCGGCGTCGGCTGCATGCTGACCGTTCATGTACAGGATCAGCAGATCGTCAAGGTGACGTC
>JANMUX010000371.1:0-4018 GCA_031392125.1 Acidobacteriota bacterium
GTGATCCGGTTCTCCAAGGCGATCGCGGCGGCCTCGGTGAACGGACAAAACGCCGGCAACGTGCGGCTGGTCCGGCCCGATGGCACGCCGGTTAGCGCCTCGGTCAGCCTGACCGGCAGCAACAGCGTGGTCACGCTGCGGCCGGCCAGCGCGCTGAACTCCAACACGGTTTACTCAGTGGTTGTTGCCACCGGCGTGACCGACCTTTCCGGAAGAAACCTTGCGACCGAAGTCACCGCGCAGTTCACCAGTCTCGATACCCAGCCGCCGCCGATGCCGGCGGCCGGCAGCATCAACGCCGTGATTCCCGGTGCCGATGGGTTCACCACCCTTACGGCCACCCAAGGGACCGCAGCAACTCACGACACGGTCACGGTGGTGAACGTGACGAGGCGCACGACGTCTCCAGTGTTGCTCGATCCCAATGGCGGCTTCGTCTTGCGCGTGGCCGCGGGGATTACCGACGTCCTGCAGATCACGATTACCGATCGCGGCGGCAACCAGACGGTTGTGGCAGTGCCTCGGTTCCGGCAGACCAATGCGGACGGGAGTATCTCGACCGCGGTGACTGCTGAGGGCGGGCGCGTGGACGGACCTGGCGGCGTCTCCGTGGAGGTGCCGGTTGGCGCGTTTCCCGAAGGCACCGTCGTCACGTTAAAGCCAGTGACTGAGGCACAGTTCCCCGTACAACTTACGGTGGAGCAGCGGCAGGTCTTCCAGTACACGGGCGGCATCAGCATCGACCTGGGCGGAAAGACCCCGCTCTCGTATTTGAACGTCAGCATCGCGCCCACCGGAGGCGAGACACTCGAGGACCAGTGGATCGTCGGGCAGGTGGCGTACTTGGACGGCCAGGCGTTCCTCGATACAGCCGACACAGCGAGAATTATTGACGGACGCATTCGCACGTCATCGCCGCCGTGCCCGGGCGTCACCGGGTCCGGCGTGTATGGATTCCTCAAGGCCGCGCGCCCGCTGGGCGTGACCTATGCGGGCATTCCCAATCCGAACTCACAGCTCTCTGGCCAGTTACTGGTTGCGGCCATGGTGCCGATGGCCTTGGTACCAGGCACGCTGCGCATGCCGATCTTCATGCCGGCCGTCGCGGGCGGCGCCCTGGCGATGGCCGAGGCCGTCCACGCCGAGTTCCTTAACCAGTCGCGCCAGGTGTGCATGCCGCTCTTGAGCGGCCGGACGACCATTGTGTCCAACAAAGTGCGCCTGCGTATTCCGACGGCGCAGCTTACGGATGACGACTCCGAAATCCGCGTCAAGAACCTTTCGACCCTCAAGGAAGACCGCATCTTCCCGCCCTACGACGGCACCGTGACGGTCGACGGCAGCAATGCCGACACGTTCCAAGTGCAGGCGATCGACTCGGGGCCGGGGCGGTCCGTGTCCTTCACGCTCGAGCCGAGGTCGTTCCTGAGGGTGACGGTTGCCGCGAGCGTGTTCGCATCGAATGACACGCTCATCCAGATCAAGAACGTCACGCGGAACACGAACTGGAGCTCCGGTCTCTCGGGTACGTCGGTTCGACCCCTGGGCGACCTCACCGCTATCGTCGAAGGGGCAACTGGCGACACGCTGGTGGTTGAAGTCACCGGAGCCGGTATCGTGAGAACGGTCTCCCCGTCCGTGCAGCCTTACCCGTTTGGCAACGGCAATCTTCTGCTTCGGACCACGCCTGGGACGATCGATCCGACGCAGGCCGAGATCGACGCCCACAACTCACGCGTGCCAGCCAGCGAACGCATTGGAGGGCCGCCGGTCACTCAGGTGCTTCTGATGAAGCCCGGTGGCAGCTCTGAGGTAATCCTCGACGTTGCGGCAGGCAACACATCGCGCGTGGCGACTGGCGCCCTGACGTACGCGTTTAATGGGTTGTTCACTGAGCGCTACAGCCTGCAGGTGAGGTACGAGAACGGGCGCGTCGATACGGTCGATATTCCGACATTCCACATCACCGTCCGGACTGGCCTCGCTGGACCGGTGGTACAGGACGTCATTGGGCAAGTACCGCCGCGCGGCGAGCCACTGCGAATCGATCTTGGCGGGAATGGCGCCCCCGCGACGCTGGCCACCGAGGCGGACGGCTTCTTTCACGTGGAAGTACAGTCACCCCTGACGCTTTCGTTCTCGCGGGGGCTCGACGCCCAGTCGGTGCGCGACTACATGAAGCTGAAGGCCTTGGGTAACCCCTCTCCAATACCCGGTACGTGGCAGCTGACCAAGGGCAACCGAACCGCGACGTTCGTGCCCGCCGGCCCGCTACAGATGGGGAAGACGTACCGGGTGGTGCTGTCCGGCGTCACCGCGGGCGGCCGGCCGTTGTCGGTCATCTCGGTGCCGGTCAAGACCTTCGAGCCGGTGAAGTTGAGCAGTCTGGCGCTGCCGCTGCCGCATTCCGGTACGGGCTCGGTCATCAACTCCAGCGTGATCGGTTCGCCGTTCGGCGACGTCGAGTTCCTCCGCCACCCCGTTCCCGGCGGGCTTACTCAGACCACCGTCGTGGCATCGACGACCAATCAGCAAGGGTTGAAGTATCACAACATCGACGTGACCAACGCACGGGCCCCCGCAGAGGTGGGGCACACCGCGGGTGGCATGCCCAAGCGGCTTCGCGTCGTGCGAAGCAGCCAGCGGCCCGCCGTCGATATCTCCTACGACGTGCCGCTGATCGGCCAACAAACCGACGGGTCGTGCTGGGCGGCCAGCGCGGCGATGATCGTGGCGTTCAACGATCAGCAGTCGGTCAATCCGTACGACATCGCGTTGGCCATCAATGGCGGTTCATCCCTGATTTCGTCGAACTACTGGCATGCGTACGCTCACGGGCTCCCGTTCGAAGCGACCAACATCGACAAGCTGTCGTCGGTGTTTGGCCTGACTCACGGGCAACAGTCGCTGTCGATCCTGACGGTCAACGATCTAAAAACGCTACTGGAGCAGTACGGACCCCTGTGGGTTGGCAACTCCCTTGGCGTGGGTGCGCACGTCAGAGTGGTCAGGGGCCTCGTTGGCGACGGCACACCCGGGGGCACTTCTGTACTGATTAACGATCCCTGGTTACAGGGCATGAACGAATTCGACCCATCCATTAACTCGGGGAGCCAGTACGAAGAGCCCTTCGAACGGTTTCTTGCAAAGCAGATGCTGCTCGCGGAGCGGCTCTACAACGACGAGTGGGCGCTCACTCTGGCGTGCGACGCCACCGTGCCGGATCCGGGTTCCTGCGCCATTCTGAACGACCCGGCGCGGCTTGCGCGATACCGAGAATGCCAGGCGGGCACGCAGACGGCGTGTGACGAGTTTGGGCTTCCTGGCAACAATCAAGTCACGATTGCGCATCTCGCCGTCCTGCCACCGCATGCGATCCCGACTGTATCCGTCGATGTCGGCATGCCTCTGCGAGGCGGCGCGCAAGATCTTCGGGGCATCGTTCCTCCGGCCGCCGATCGCATCGCCATGCTCGGCACCTGTGCGCAGAACGTCTCGATCGGACCCGCCGGCGACCCGGTCTTCACCGGCGACCTGCTGGTGGCGCCGCTCTACAGCTCGTTCGGCAGCAGTGTGAACTTCTTTGACGTGACCGATCGCGCCAACCCCTGCATTCTCGGCGGGCGACCGCTAACCAGAAATCCCGAGACCGTTCCGCCACCTGCCAGCCCGGATCATTCGGCGCGCGGCACCATCAAGCAATACGGATTTGCCAGGGGCGCTGCCATTCTGCCCTTCACTAGCACGGCCACTTCGCCGATCAGGGGCTTGATGGCTTACATTGCGGTGGCCGAAGTTGGCCTGATGCCGCTCAGCGTTGGCGGCAACATTCCCGAAGTGTCGCCGTTTGCCCGTCCCGCCGCCGTCACGGTTTATCCAGGCGACTACGTGGATGTGGTGTCGGTCGGCGAGCACCTCTTGGCCCTGAACAACAACTTCGGGGGCACGCCGTCGATCGACGTCGTCGACGCCAACCTGAGTCCGATCGGGAGCGTCTCGTTCGAGGCCACCCGGAGCG
>JANMUX010000454.1:0-6834 GCA_031392125.1 Acidobacteriota bacterium
TTCCCGCGCACGGGATTTGTGGCCGGCAACCCGGTGCGACCAGAGTTTTTTCCGGCGCAGAACGAGGAGGCGAATGATGCTTTCGACTCGACCGACGCCGCCAGCGGCGTCAATCTCGCTCAGGGCAGGTCACCGCAAGACGCGGGGAGGGTCCTGATCTTTGGCGGTTCTCAGGGCGCGCACGCGATCAACGTGGCCATGGTGGAGGCGGCGTCGCGGCTGGCAGCCACCGGGCTCGAGTTTGCGATCACCCACCAGACCGGGGAGCGCGATCTGGATCTGGTGCGGACCGCGTACAACCGCGCCGGCCTCGCGGCCAGAGTCGAAGCCTTCATCTTCCAAATCGACGGAGAGATGAAGGCGGCCGACCTGGTCATCTGTCGCGCGGGGGCGACCACGCTCGCCGAACTGGCCGCGTCTGGCCGGCCGGCGATATTGGTGCCGCTGCCGACAGCGACCGACGATCACCAGCGGAAGAACGCCGAGGTGCTCGGCCGGGCCGGAGCGTCGCTGGTGATTGAGGAACGGCACCTGAGCGGGGAACGGCTCGCAGATACGATCGCGAAACTGCTGGCCGACCCGGCGCAACGGCGGCAGATGTCAGTTGCGGCGCGTAAGCTCGCGCGGCCCGACGCGGCTGTGCGAATTGCCGAGCGGGTCGAGCAGTTGGGCGGGCGCCGTGCTGGGTAAGACCAGGCGCGTGCACTTTATCGGCGTCGGTGGAATCGGGATGAGCGGCATTGCCGAGTTGCTGGCAAATCTCGGCTACGCCGTGTCGGGTTCGGATGCCAGGCGATCGGCCGTCACCGATCGACTCGCGTCGCTCGGGGTGACGGTGGCCACGGCAGGCCACGCGGCGGTCAACGTCGGCACTGCCGATGTGGTCGTCTATTCGTCCGCGGTGAGGCCCGACAATCCGGAGGTAGCCGAGGCCAAAGCGCGGCGAATTCCGGTGATTCCGCGGGCCGAGATGCTCGCGGAGTTGATGCGGCTGCGGTTTGGCATCGCGGTCGCCGGGGCCCACGGCAAGACCAGCACGACGTCGATGATTGCGCTGGTGCTCGAACGCGCGGGATTGGATCCAACGGCGGTGATTGGCGGGCGGTTGAGCGCGTTTGGCAGCAACGCGCGGCTCGGCCGCGGTGAATACATGGTGGCGGAGGCGGATGAGAGCGACCGGTCGTTTCTCAAGCTGTCGCCCGCGGTGGCGGTGATTACGAATATCGATCGCGAGCACATGGACGCATACGGCGGGTTCGCCGATTTGCAGCAGGCGTTTGTCGAGTTCGCCAACAAGGTGCCGTTCTACGGCGCCGTGGTGGCATGCGCCGACGACGCCGAGCTGTCGCACGTGCTGCCGCGATTCAACCGCCGGGTTGTCACCTACGGCATTGACGGCCACTTTGACATCAGCGCAATCGACGTGGCGCTCGCCGGTTTTGGCTCACGTTGCACCGTTGTTCAGCGCGACATTCACCGCGGTCGTTCCACCGTGCTGGGCGAACTGGCCCTCGTGGTGCCGGGACTGCACTCGGTTCGCAACGCCCTGGCCGCCGTCGCCGTGGGACTCGAGCTGGACGTGCCGTTTGCGAAGATTGTTTCTGCCCTCGCCGAATTCGGAGGCGCCGAACGCCGCTTCGAACGGCGAGGCATCGTCAACGGCATCTGCGTGGTGGATGACTACGGTCACCACCCGACGGAGATTGCCGCGGTGCTGTCAGCCGCCCGCGCCGCCAAGCCGGCGCGCATCATCGTGGCCTTCCAGCCGCATCGCTACACCCGCACGCGCGACTTGATGGCGGAGTTCGGCCAAGCGCTGGCGACCGCCGACGAAGTGGTCCTCACCGATATTTACGCAGCGAGCGAAGAACCGATTCCGGGAATCACGGTTGACGCCCTGGCGGCGGCCGTTAGCAGCGACCGCCGGCAACCCGCCCGCGTCGTCCGTAAGTTGGAGGAGGTCGCTTCTGCGGTGGCCGACCTGGCGCGGCCGGGCGACCTGGTGCTGACGCTTGGCGCCGGTTCGATCGGTGGGCTGGCGACCGCGTTGCTCGCGGAACTTGAGCGGCGGCATGGCCCGCGGGAGGCGCAGTGATGGCCGGGCTTCCCAAGCCGGGCGCCGCTGCGGCCGTGGCGGCGGCGACCGACAAGCGATTCCGCCGCGCCCATGTCAAGCCGTCGCGCCGGCGGACGCCGGCGGCGGCGCACGCGTGGACCGCGATCCGCGTGGTTGCGATCGCGATGGTCCTCGGTTACGGAGGCTACCGCGGCGTCACGTCGATCGCATCCGCGCAAACGCTGCAGGTCAGCCACCTCGTAGTGCGTGGCCACCAGCGCATGTCGACCGGCGAAGTGCTCGCGCTCGTCGACGGCCTGCGCGGCCAGAATATCCTGACGATCGGGATCAGCGAGTGGCAGCAGAAGCTGCTGGCCTCGCCCTGGGTCGAGAGCGCGACGATTCGGCGTGTGCTTCCAGCCACGCTCGAAATCGTGGTGCACGAGCGCGTGCCCATGGGCATTGGCCGGATCGGCACTTCGCTCTACCTGATCGACGCCAAGGGCGTGATCGTTGACGAGTACGGTCCAGCCTATGCGGATATCGACCTGCCAATCATCGACGGCCTGGCGACGGCACCGCCCGACGCCGGCGCGCTGATCGATGTGGCGCGCACCGAGTTTGCCGGGCGGGTGATTAACGCGCTGTCGACGCGCCCGGAGATCGCCAAACGGGTCTCGCAGATTGACGTCACCGACCTGCATGACGCGGTGGTGATTCTGGATGACGACACCGCGCTTCTACGGCTGGGTGATGTGGAGTTTGTGGCCCGCCTGCAGCAGTACCTCGACTTGCAGCCGGCGCTCCGCGAGCGCCTGGCCAGCATCGATTACGTAGATTTGCGATTCGACGAACGGTTGTACGTGCGTCCGGTCAAGGCGTTGCCGGCGCAGGCGAGACGTTAGAAGGACGGGGAGGTATCTTGGCACGACAGGAACGCTACGTAGTGGGGCTCGACATCGGCACGACCAAGGTCTGCACCGTGGTCGGCGAGCTGCTGGAGGAAGGCGGCGTCGACGTGATTGGCATTGGCGTTGCCGAATCGAAGGGCCTCAAGCGCGGGGTGGTCGTCAACCTCGAAGCGGCGGTTGAGTCGATCAAGAAGTCGGTCGAAGAAGCCGAGTTGATGGCCGGCGTCGAGGTTGGCTCCGTGCACCTCGCGATCAGCGGGCCGCACATCAAGGGCTTCAACAGCCGCGGCGTGGTCGCGGTGGCCGGCAAGAACCGCGAAGTGACGCGCGACGACGTGCGCCGGGCGATCGATGCGGCGCGCGCGGTGTCGCTGCCGGCGGGCCGGGAAATCCTGCACGTGCTGCCGCAAGACTTCGTGGTGGACGAGCAGGAGGGCATTGGCGCGCCGGTCGGGCTGACCGGGGCCCGGCTCGAGGTCAACGTCCACATCATCACCGGCAGCCAGACCGCTACCCAGAATCTGGTCGCGTGCGTGAACCGCGCCGGCGTCGAGGTCATCGACACCGTGATCGGGCAACTGGCGGCGTCCGAGACGGTGCTGACACCCGACGAAAAGGAACTGGGGGTTGCGGTCGTCGACATCGGTGGCGGTACCGCCGACCTCGCGATCTTCAAACGCGGCAGCTTGTGGCACACCGCGGTGATCGCGGTGGGCGGCGATCACTTCACCAACGACATCGCGGTCGGCCTGCGCACGCCAATCCCCGACGCCGAAAAAGTCAAGCGGCGCGCCGGTTGCGCGCTGTCGTCGATGGTCGAAGAAGACGAGACCATCGAAGTGGCCAGCGTTGGCGGCCGCCGGCCGCGTGTGATGGCGCGGCGCATCCTGTCCGACATCCTGCAGCCGCGCGCCGAAGAGATGTTCCACCTGATTTGGGACGAGATCAGCAAGGCCGGTTACGAGAAGTCCCTGAACTCGGGACTGGTCCTGACCGGTGGAGGCGCACAACTCGAGGGCATGTCAGAAATTGCCGAGCAGATCTTCGACCTGCCGATTCGGCGCGGCAGCCCGGTTGGCGTTGGCGGCCTGGCCGATCATGTCAGCAACCCGTCGTTTGCGACGGCCGTGGGCCTTGTCTTGTATGCCGCCCGTCATCGCGGGCCGGCGGCCGGCACCAGTGGCGGCGGCGCCCTGACCAGGGTGATGGGGCGGTTGCGGACGGTGTTCAAAGAATTTTTCTGAGCCGGATCCCTGCAAACCGGCGATTTGACGATCTTGAGATGTGGCGATGCGTAAAGATTCTGACGGAGGAGGCAAGATGGCGGACCAGGATGGCTTCGAGGCGCTGAGGCTCACGCTCGACGAAGAAGCGCGCATGGGCGCGCGGATCAAGGTGGTAGGCGTCGGCGGCGGCGGCAGCAACGCCGTGTCGCGCATGGTGCAGGCGGGCATCTCGGGCGTCGAATTCATGGTGGCCAACACCGATGCCCAGGCGCTGAAGGCTAACCCGGCGCCGGTGAAGATCCAGATTGGCGGCAAGCTCACCAAGGGGCTGGGCGCGGGAGCTGATCCAAACGTCGGGCGCCAAGCGGCGCTGGAAGACACCGATGCGCTGATCCAGGCGCTGTCGGGGGCCGACATGGTGTTTGTCACCACCGGCCTCGGCGGCGGCACCGGCACCGGCGCGGCGCCGGTGATCGCCAGCCTGGCCACTGAACTGGGCGCGCTCACCATCGCGGTGGTGACCAAGCCCTTTAAGTTCGAGGGCAAGAAGCGCTTCCGCCAGGCCGAGGCGGGCCTCGAGTCACTGCGCGATGCGGTCGACACCGTGATCACCATCCCGAACGAGCGCCTGCTCTCGGTAATCGCTCGTGACACCTCGATGCTTGATGCCTTCGTCACCGCGGACGATGTGCTGCGGCAGGCGATTCAGGGCATTTCGGACTTGATCCTGGTGCCGGGGCTGATCAACCTCGACTTCGCCGACGTCAGGACCATCATGTCGGGCATGGGCGTGGCGATGATGGGCACGGCCATGGCCGAGGGGCCGTCGCGGGCGGTTGACGCCGCCAATCGCGCGATTTCGAGCCCGCTGCTCGAAGACGCGTCAGTGCGTGGCGCGCGCGGCGTGATCATCAACGTGACCGGCGGCCCCGACATGTCGCTGATGGAAGTGAACGAAGCGCTCACCATCATCCAGGAATCGGCGCACGAGGACGCGAACATTATCTTCGGCGCGGTGGTCGACAAGGCGCTGACCAACAAGGTGAAGATCACGGTGATCGCCACCGGCTTCGACCACGTCAGGAGCGAACGGTCGACGGCCCACACACCCATGCAGACACCGGTCGACATGTCGGCGTACTCGTCGCCGATCCGGGTCGATACCTCGTCAATCGTTCAGCCGCGCGCGTCGATCGTGCGGAGACCGGCGCTGGACCTGCCAGCCGCACCGGCCCGGCCGATTGCGGTCGGACAGAATGGCGGGGATATTCCCCTGGCTGAGCAGGCCGGACTGCCCGGCGAATTCGACCTCAACCTCGACCTTGACGTGCCGGCCTTCCTGCGCCGGAGCGAAGGGTAGGACTGATACAGTAGACAGATCCAGGGGAGCCGCGAGCGTTGCCGACGCAAGCACAGCTCAACGACCCCCTGGCCCTGGCATGAAACACCGGCAACAACGAGAGATCGCACAGGAAATCCTTTCCAAAGAAGTTGGCTACGTGCTCAAGTCGCACGCCAACCGGCTGCGGGTTGCCCTGATCTTCCCCAACACCTACTTCGTGGGGATGTCGAACCTCGGCTTCCAGACCATCTACCGGCTGTTCAACGACCAGCCCGACATCGTGTGCGAGCGCGCTTTCCTGCCACCGAAGCAGGAACTGGCCGCCCTCCGCGAAGCGGGCACTCGCATCGTCACCATCGAGTCGCAGACGCCGGTCGCCGACTTCGATGTCATCGCCTTCTCGGTGTCGTTCGAGTGGGACTACACCAACGTCCTGACCATGCTGCGGCTGGCTGGCGTGCCGTTGCGCGCGGCAGACCGCGACTACCAGCACCCGCTGGTCGTAATCGGCGGCGCGGTGACCTTCGTCAATCCCGAGCCACTCGCGATGTTCGCGGACGTGATCGCGGCTGGCGAAGGCGAGGCGCTCGTGCCCGCCCTGGTTGACGCCATGTCGAGCTCGTCACGCAGCGAGCAACTCAGGCGCCTGGCTCAAGCCCGCGGTTATTACATTCCGTCGTTCTACGACGTCGAGTACGCGGCCGACGGAACAATTGCCCGCTACGTGCCACGCGAAGGCACCGGCGCTCCATCGGTCGTGCGCAAGGCGGCGCTGAAGACCACCGAGGCGGTCGACCCGCCGTCGACGACGATTTTCACTCCAGACACTGAGTTCGGCTCGCGCTTCCTCATCGAGGTCGTGCGCGGCTGCGCGAACCTGTGCCGATTCTGCTGGGCCGGCTACAACTACCTGCCCGTTCGCGCGTTCCCGACCGAACGTATTCTGGCGCTCGCCCAGGCTGCCCGCGCACACTCGTCGAAGGCCGGCCTGGTGTCGATTGCACTGTGCGATCACCCCGACATCGAACATATCCTCCGCAGCCTGCGCGACATGGGCTACTCGATCAGCCCGGCGTCGCTGCGCCTCGACGACCTGACGCCGACAATTGTCTCCTTGCTCAAGGAGAGCGGCGAGCGCACGCTGACCATCGCGCCGGAGACCGGCTCCGACCGCCTGCGCCGCGTCATCAACAAGACCGTCACCAACGCCGAAATACTCGACAGCGCCGAGCTGATCTTCTCGAGCGGCATCGAGAGCCTGAAGCTCTATTACATGATCGGCCTGCCCACCGAAGACGA
>JANMUX010000478.1:0-7525 GCA_031392125.1 Acidobacteriota bacterium
TGATGCTCGGTCCCGCGCGTCGGATTCGTGGTCGCTGGCCATTCCAAATCTTACTGCCTTGCCGCCCGACTCGTCCGTGAGCTGCAGAAGGAAGGCTCTGCTGCTGCAACCGATCGAGAGTGCGGCGAGCCGGCCGGACAGGCAGCACGAGGCGCGCCAGGCGGGAACCCTGGCTGACCTCGGTCCGTATGGTATACATGTCGAGAGGCGACATGTCGACGGACAAGACAGACAAAAAAGAACTCCTGAATGGCACCCTGGATCTGCTGATCCTCAAGACCCTGGACACCATGGGCGCGCTCCATGGCTACGCCATCGCCCGCCGACTCGAACAGATGGCGGCCACCGTGATGCGCCTGAGCCAGGGATCAATCTATCCGGCGTTGGTGCGCCTCGAGCAAAACGGTTGGATTGCCACCAAGTGGGGTGTCTCGGAGACCAACCGCAAGGTCAAGTTCTACTCGCTCACCAAGGGCGGCGCGAAGCGGCTGCACGTGGAGGTTGCCAACTGGGAACAGGCGACGGCCCTCGTCGCGCGCGTGCTGGGCGCGAAGGCATGACGTTACGTCGGCTCGCGCAGCAGCTGTTGGCCCTCGGACGCGCGAACAGGCTCGACCGCGAGCTCGACAACGAAGTGCAGGCGCACCTGGAACTGGCCGAGCAGGACGGGTTGGCGCGTGGCTTGACGCCAGACGAGGCGCGCCAGGAAGCGCGGCGAGCGTTCGGCGGCATCCAACAGATGAAAGAACGTCACCGCGACGACCGCAGCGCCCGTTGGCTCGAGAACCTCGCCAGGGACGTGCGCTACGGCGTGGCCGCTCTCGGGCGCGATCCCGGTTTCACCCTGGTGGCGGTCAGCGTCCTGGCCCTTGGCATCGGCGCCAACACCGCGATGTTCAGCCTCGTTGACGGCATTCTTTTCCAGCCGCTGCCGTTCCCGGATCCCGATCGGATTGTTCGCCTGTGGGAAGCGCCAACGCCGACCACCAGCAATTCAACGACCACGCGCAACTTCGCGGAATTCAAGCAGCAGAGCCGGGTGTTCGAAGCGCTGTCGGCGGAATCGCTGTCAACGGCCACCGTCTCGATCAACGGCGAACCGGTCAGGCTGAACGGCCGCTACGTCTCGGCCGATCACTTCGCCGTGTTTGGCGTGCAGCCAATGATTGGGCGCGCCTTCCGGCCCGAAGAGGACCAGCCGGGCGCCGATGCCGTGGTGATCTTGAGTCATGCGGCATGGCAAACGCATTTTGGCGGCGACCCTGGTGTGCTGGGCCGCGACCTGTTGCTCGACAACGAAGCCCATCGCGTGATCGGCGTTTTGCCTCCGGGCGCGTTCGATCGCCACCGCGCACGGCCGCTCGACGAGCCGGCCGGCTTCTGGCGGCTGAATGCCTTCACGAGCGAAGAACTCGCGGCGAGTTCGCACTGGCTCAATCCGGTCGGCCGCTTGAAGGCAGGCGTAACGCTCGAGCAGGCGCAGGCCGATGTGCTGGCCGTTCGCTCGCAGATCGCTCCCCTGATTCCAGCGTGGAAACGAGACTGGAGCGTCAAGGTCGAGCCGTTCAGCGTGTTGTTGGTCGGCGATCGCTTGCGGCAGTCCATTTTCGTGGCGCTTGGCGCCGTGGTGCTGGTGCTGCTGATCGCCTGCGCCAACATCACCAACCTGCTGCTGGCGCGCGGCGCGGCACGCGGAAAAGAGATGGCAGTCCGCGCGGCGCTCGGCGCGGGCCGGGGGCGGCTGGTTGCGCAACTGCTGACCGAAAGCCTGGTGCTCGGCGTGCTGGGCGGCGCCGCCGGCGTCGGGCTCGCGGCCGTCATGCTGGAACTTGCGGTCCCCTTGCTGCCGCCGCTGCCCTTCACCGCTGAAGTTGCGCTCAATTTCCGGGTGCTCGCGTTCGCCACGGCGATCGCCGTCACCGTTTCGGTGCTGACGGGACTGCTGCCGGCCACCCGCGTGTCCCGTCGATCAGCGGCCTCTGCGCTCAACGAGGCAGCACGGGGCTCCTCTGCAGCGCACGACGGCGCTCGCCGGACCATCGTCGCGGTGGAAGTGGCGGTCTCGGTCATGCTCATCTGCGGCTCCTTCCTGCTCTTCAAGAGCTTGCTGCAGATGCAGAAGGTGGATATCGGGGCGCGCATCGACCGCGTCCTGACCATGTCAATTGACCTTCCGCGTGACCGCTATCCCACCGGCAACCACCTCTCGCAGTTTTATCCAACGCTAATCGAAGGGATTCAGGCGGTGCCAGGCGTCGAGTCGGCCTCGGTATCGGGCGACCTGCCGCTGCAAGGAACCGGCGGAGAAAATCTGCGGATGCCAGGACGCGAGGACCGGCTGGTCGTGCGGTTCAAGCGCGCGGATGCAGGCTACTTTCCGACCATGGGAATTCCGGTCGTCGCCGGGCGCGGGTTCACCCCCGACGATGCTGTCGGCACGCCGTTCGTCACCGTGATCAACGAAGCCCTGGCGGCACGACTGAACGATCGCTTCGGCGTCGCCGACCCGATTGGCCAAGCCGTGGACTTACCCGCGCTGGGGTTCGGCCGCGACCGTCGCGTGCCCATGACCGTGGTCGGCGTCATTCGCAACGAGCGGGTGCAAAGTGACCTGCGGGTGCCAGCCGAAGAGATTGCCTACGTGCCGATGGCGCAGGCGCCGCGCATGCAGATTAAGCTGGCGATCAGGACCCACGGCGACGCCGTGGCGGCGGTGCCCGCCGTTCGCGAGGCGGTACGGCAGCTGGACCCGCGTCTTGCGCTCGCCGACATCCGGACGATGGAACAGATCTGGGAGCAGAGCTTGTCGGGACTGAAAGAGCCGGTGTGGCTGATCGGCATCTTCGCGCTGACGTCCGTGCTGCTTTCTGCGATCGGCCTGTACGGCGTGCTGTCGCACAGCGTGGCCCAACAGCGCCGCGAGATCGGCATTCGAATGGCCCTGGGCGCCGGCGCCGGCGACGTGCTGTCATTTGTTGCGCGCACTACGCTCACGATGGTCGGATTGGGTCTGGTAGCCGGCCTTGCCGGCGCCGTCGCACTCACGCGAGTGACCTCGAGTCTGCTGTTCGAAGTCTCCGCACTCGACCCATGGGCCTTCGTCGCTGGTGCGCTCGGCATGGCGGCTGTCGCGCTGATTGCGGCGCTCGTGCCGGCGCGCCGGGCGACCCGGGTGGACCCGACGACGGCACTGCGGAGCGAGGGATAGCAAAGCCCAACCCGCAGAAGTTTTCGCACATTTGTCACACCGGATGATGCGGCGTCGGGCTAATCTCTCGAGCGATGCGTGTCATCCCTCTGGGCCTCCTCTGCCTGGGCTTCTGTGGCAGCTTGTCGTTTGCCGTCCTTGCGCAGCAGGGCGGCAATCAAGGACAACCAACTGCGCACGCCGGCCTTGGCGCCGCGCAGCAGGCGGCCTTCAACCGGGGCCGGCAGATTTTCGCCAAGAATTATCAAGTGGCCGATGGCCTCGGTCCGGTATTCAACGACGACTCGTGCAACGACTGCCATCGCGGCGGTGCTGGCTCGAATGACACGGTGCAACGCATCGGCAGGGCCGATGCCAGGGGCGCATTCGATGCGCTGACCGAACTCGGGGGTTCGCTCCTTCAGTCACGCGGCATCGGGCCGGCCGTCACGACGGCCGGCACACACAGCTTTGCCGGCGAGCGGCCGCCTGCGGCGGCCACCATCAGGGTGTTGCGACGCTCCCACGGCGTCCAGGGTCTCGGGTTTGTCGATGCGGTCGCCGACGAAGATTGGCGGGCACTGGCCGCGATGCAGTCCATCACCGACCCCACGACTGCTGGGCGGGTCAATACGGTCATGAACCTTGCGACGGGACGCCTGAGCGTGGGCAAGTTCGGCTGGAAGGCACAAGTGCCGTCCCTTTTGCAATTTTCCGCGGACGCGCTGCTGAACGAGATGGGCATCACCAACCCGCTGTTTCGCGACGAGGTATGCCCCCAGGGTGACTGTTGGGCGCTCGATTACAACCCCGCCTCGGCCCTCAATGACGACGGCCGCGATGTCGATGCACTCAACGACTTCATGACCTTGCTGGCGGCGCCGGCACGGGGCGCCATCACGGCCGATGTCCTTGCCGGCGAACAGGTCTTTTCGCAGATCGGCTGCGCCTCCTGCCACCTGGCCACGCTGCGCACTGGCGCCAGTACCATCGCCGCCCTCGACCGGGCCGAGTTCCATCCCTACTCAGACTTTCTGCTGCATGACATGGGCGCTCTCGGCGACGGAATTGAACAAGGCACCGCGAGCGGCCGCGAGATGCGCACGCAGCCGTTATGGGGACTGCGGACGGCCACCCGCTTCTTGCACGACGCGGCCAGCCGCACTCTCGACGACGCCGTGCGCCGGCACGACGGTCAAGGCCGGGCCTCGCGGGAACAGTTTGTCGCCCTGCCGCCCGATCGTCTGGAGCAGTTGCTCGCGTTCCTTAGATCGTTGTAACGCCCACTCCCGCGTAACCTCGGCAGCGGTGGAGTCATCCTAGGGGGCATGTCGTTCAACGAACTGCTGATCAGCCCCTTTGCTTACGCGCCGCCCGCCCACATGCTCGAAGGCCTGACCGACGCTGAGGCAGTTCGCCGGCTTGACGGCACACCGCATACGATCGCCGAATTGGTCGCGCACCTGTCGTACTGGCAGGAGTGGTTTCTGGATCGCTGTCGCGGCGCCGCTACTCCCATGGCCGAGCACGCCTCAGCCGGTTGGCCGGGCGCGCCGGAAGGTTCCTGGGACGAAACGCGCACGCGCTTCCTTGAGGGCCTTCGGCAGGCCGCGGCGATGGGCGCCAAAGCCGACCGACTCGGCCAGCCGCTATCGCCAGCCATCGAGTTTCCGCCGCTCTCCCACTACACGGTGCACGACGCGCTCACACACCTGGCCGTGCATAACGCCCATCACCTGGGACAGGTCGTGGTGCTGCGGCAATTGCTCGGGCGCTGGCCGCCACCGGCCGGAAGCTTCACTTGGTAGGGGCACGAAGCTTGCTCACGTGATTGCCGAGGTGAGCGATGAATCAACAGAGACGCGCGGACGACCCACAATCGGAAGAGACCCGGCCGAATGCGGTACGAGGGGCGGAAGAGGTGGGCCAGAACCAGCCCGGGAGTAAGGGCGACGGCTCGACGTCGCGCGCCGGCCAGGGCAATCAAGACCAGGACCAGGAGTCGGGGGACCCGATCGTTCGGTCGCGGGACCAGAAACCGAATGCGAGCCAGACGGCAACCGAGGCCACCATGGAACCTGGCGGCGACCTCGGTCACAAACGAACGACGCTCTAGCGTGGCCTAGCGGCCGGGAGGATTTCCGCCGCGGCCACCACGAGGCTGCGGTGGGTTCTTCAACAGCTTGTACTGGCTGATCGCGGCGTTGACCTTGAACTCAATGCCCATGCGGCCGATCTCCGCGGTCGCCTTGGTCGGGTCGCCCGAGACGCCTGAATCTTTCGGGCCGCCCCACGGCATCAGCATGTTCTTGCGAATGCCGGCCGGATTGACGTGCAGCATCTGCGCGGTGTCGCTGATGCCCGCGTGCGATCCAATCACGTCATCGTCGTAGCCAAACGCGGCGTTCATCCAGGCCCGGTAGTGCTCGCGGCCCTCTTCGTAGTACGCCGTCAGGGCGTAGGCCCTCGTGGTGCCGCCCTTCCATTCTTCGTTCAGCGTGTTGGCCACCGCGGTCATGCCAGGCTGGTTGCCGCCGCTGTCGCCAATGAAGAGGATGTCGGTCGCGCCGTGCGCCTTCAGGCTACGGGCAATGGCGTCGAGCAGCATGTCGTAGGCGGGCGAGGGCAGCGAAATCCCGCCGGCGTTCTGGCGATCGGGATTGCCTTCAGGCACGTACTGGATCACCGGAGTGACGAGCGCGTTCTTCAGCTTGCGCGCCATCACGTTCGCCGCGTGGTTGACAGTGTAGTTATGCTTCCCAAGCACCATGTGGTACCCGTTCTTCTCGGTGCCGCCAATCGGGACGATGAACACGGTCTTGCCGGCCTTCATCGCGTCGCGGTTCTCTTCCCAGGTCAGCTCGTCGATGTAAACGGTATCGGGCGCCTTCGTTGGCGTCCTGCTCGCCGGCGCGGTGTTCATGGTCGGGCCCTCGGGCAACGCCTGCACATTCTGGGGACGGCCGGCCCCACCACCGCCGCCGCCTCGGGGCGCCGGCGCCGCTGCCACCGGCGGCTCGGCGCCAGCGAGCATCCGCTTGTACTGCGCCAGCGTGTTGTCGATCTTGATCTGCAGGAACACCTTGCCGATCTCAGGGGTTGACTTCGCGGGGTCGCCGCTCACGCCGTTGTTCTCGTAGCTGTTGCCGGTCATGCGATCGCGGCGCACGTGCTTGGGCGCGACGAACAACAGTTCCGAGGTGTCGAGCAGGTTGGCGTGGCCGCCAATCTGGTCCTCGGGAATCTTCATGTTGGCAGTGATCCACTTGTTCTGGTCGGTGTGCGACTTGGTGTAGTAGTCGTCCACCCAGTAAGCCGTGGCCTCGCCCTTCCACAGTTCATTGAGTTTCTCGGCCGCAGTGCGCATGCCGGTGCGATTGCCGCCCGACTCGCCGAGGAACAGAATCTTGGTGAAGCCACTCGACTTGAGGCTGCGGCCCGTCATGAGCAGCAACTCGATGAAGCGATCCTCCGGCAGCGTGATGGTGCCGGGCTTGCCCATGTGGCCGGTCGGCCGTTCCCAACTGCCCTCGGGCACGTAGGTAATCACCGGCGCTACCAGCGTCTTACCCAGGCCGCGGGCGATCTTGTCGGCGGCGTAGTGCATCACGAACTTGTGCTCGCCATCTGCCATGTGCGGACCCTTCTGTTCGGTGCCCGCGGTGCCGATGATGGCTGTGGTGTGACCGGCGGCGATCAGGTCCCGCGCCTCGGCCCAGGTAAGTTCCTCGATGAATACCGTGTCTGGCGGTTTCGCCGCCGCCATGGTGGCCGGTGCGTCGGCTGGTCGTTGGGCCGACAGCAGGGATGCCATGGGCAATATCAGAAGGGCTAGGACAGCGCGTGTCTTCATGCGCGTAAGCCTACACCGTCTCATGCCGTGGTTGCATTCGTCACCTGCGCCGCGTCAGGATCGGAGGGCATGAGATTTCCGCGCGCCGCCGTCGTGATGTCTGCAATTGTCTGCGCGTCCTTCTGGACCGCCTGCGCACCGGCCGCGCGCTCAGCCGGCCAGTCGCCACAGCCGGCGCCGCCTGCGACCACGGCTTCGCCGCAACGGCAGCAGTGGCTCGAGATGTTCGCGCGGGGCTACTTCCCCGGACGCAGCGGACAGCTCTACATCGTGCCGCGCGAGGGCGACTTCATCACCGAGCGGGATCCCCTCTATCTCTTCATGCACGGCTCGCCCTGGGACTACGACACGCGCATCCCGCTGCTGTTCTACGGCGCACCTTTCGTGAAACGCGGGCAGTGGCAGGACGCCGCGTCGCAGCAGGACATCGCACCGACCATTGGCGCCTTGATTGGCGCGCCCGCGCCCGCCACCTACACCGGCCG
>JANMUX010000170.1:0-2514 GCA_031392125.1 Acidobacteriota bacterium
TTGGGCATGGTCGCCACGAGCACCATGTTCTTGGCCGCAATGCCCGCATCACGAAAACCCGCCTTGAGTCCGACCCGCGGGTCGGTCGTCGAGGCCCGTGAGTCAGGACGCTGGGCGTGGCCCACCACGCTCACCATCAGCACCGTCACGACGAACGCCGTGAGTCTGGTTACCAAGCCTCTCATCATTGCAACTCCTGTAGAGATGCGGTCGATTCGTCTCACGGCGGCCCAGGTCATCGGCGTCCGGCCGCTGACGCGGGTTTGGTGATCTGTTGCGCCAGGTCCCAGCTCACCTGGTGCACAAGCCGGGCAACGCGCTCCATCTTCTCGTAGTTGATCTTCTCGGGCCGATCGTTCGAAGTGTGGTAGTCGGGATGCAGCCCAGTGTGGAACCACACCGCGGGCACCCCGCGCTGCAGGAACGGCCACTGGTCGCTCCGGCGCAACAGATTCGAGACGTTGTTGTCGAGGTTCATCTTCAGCACCAGCCCGAGCCGGCGGTTCGACTGCTCGACGGCGGCCTTCAAGGCGGCGCTGCGTGAGTGGCCGATGAGGTTGACGCTCTGGCTGTTCGATTCAGCGCTCTGCACGTCGAGCCCGAGGAATCGCCGGCCGCCGCCCACCGGCACTTCCATGTTGCGGCCAATCATATCCATGTTGAGGACGGCGACGGTCTTGCTGAGCGGCCGCACCGGCCGCTCGGTGTACGCCCAAGATCCGAGGAGAGGACCGCGCTCTTCGGAACCGAAGACGATGAAGAGAACCGACCGTCGCGGCCGCTGCCCTGCCTTGGCTGCGAGCACGTACGCCTCCGCGATGTCGATCACGGCCACGGTGCCCGACACGTTGTCGTCGGCACCGTTAAAGATCTGGCTGCCGTCGGCGCCTTCGTGGTCGTGGTGCGCGGACACAATGACGACTTCGTCCTTCAGCTGCGGGTCGCTGCCCTCCATGAGGGCGGCGATGCTGCGGTCCGGCACGCTGTGACGCAGCACCGTCTGCGCGAGCGTCACCTCTGGCCCTGGAATCGGCACGGGCACAATACCGCGGGCCGTCTCGGCCGATCGGGCGAGATCGTCGAGTGAGCGGTGCGTGTCGCGGATCAGCATCGACGCCGCGGCGACCGAGATCTGCGCGGCCGGAATCCGGATTTGGTTCAGGTAGTCCGCCAGGAAAAAGCGGTCGATGCGAGGGGGCGTCGCGGGCCAGTAGCCCTGCGCTTCGGCCGCGAAATCCTGGGGCCCTGGGTGATTGTGGACATCGGACACGAACAGGACGCCGATGGCCCCGGCCTCCTGCGCCGCCAGGACCTTTCGGAACGGCACCGCGGCTTCGGCGGTGACCACGCCGTCGAACGGGCTCGCGGGGTCGCGCTCGCCAGGCTCGTGGTCCAGCACCAGCACGATCTTGCCTTTCACCGCATCGCGGCCGTAGTCGTCGTACGACAGGCTGGGAGAAGTGATGCCGAAACCCGCAAACACCAGCCCGCCCGTCACGCGCCCGCTGGCGCCGAAGCGGTGCGGGTAGTAATCGTGTCCTCGCTGCAGCTGCAGCGCGACGCCGTTGTGGACGACCTCGCACGTATTCTCCGCGCCGAGCGTCGCCACCGTCAGGTTGAACGGCAGGAAATACGAGCCCTGCTCGCCGGCGGGCGTGAGCCCGAGGCGCTCGAATCTCGATTTGACGAACTCGGCCGCCAGGGCATAGCCCCGCGTTCCAACGAGGCGGCCCTCGGTCAGATCGTTTGCGAGAAAGTACACGTCGGCCTTGAGGTCGGCCTGCTGAATCGAATCGTTCTGCGGCGCACGGTCCTGCGCCACGAGCGGCTGGCCGGCCAGCACGAGCGCCAGGAGCAGGCCGCGGGCCGTGGGGACGGGCCTCATGGCCGGCGCCCCACAACAGTCGGAACGATCGCGCGGTCGGAGGCGTCGAAGTCGCGGATCGCCTTCACCTCGGCCGAGGTCAGCCGCTGCACCATCTGGACGATCAGCTTGACGGTGTTGTCGAAATCCGCGCGGTCGATCACGCCCGACTGGCTGTGTCCGTACCGCGTAGGGATGCCGATGTTCACCGCGGGGATGCCGGTGGCCGACTTTTGCAGCATCGCGGCGTCTTCGCCGTAGCCCGTCACCGATTCGAACTGCAGCGGGATGTTGCTGTCGCGCGCGGTCTTGATGATCCAGTCGACGAAATTGTTGCTGGGGATCATGCTGCCGTCGAACACGAACAGCTGCGGGCCCTTGCCGAGCACGCCCTGCGACAGCTTGGGCGATGTCATCAGCGGGAAGTCGCCCGCGATGCCGATCTCCAGGTTGATGACGATGTCGGGGGTCGTGCTGGCCTGAACGACCGAGGCCCCCCGCAGGCCGATCTCCTCCTGCGCGGTGGCGGCGACGTGCACAGTGTTGGGAGGCGGTGTGGTCTTGAACTGCTTGAGGGCCTCGGTGATGACGGCGAGGCCAACCCGGTCGTCCCACGCTTTCGCGAGGTACCGGCTCGTGCCGTTCAGCAC
>JANMUX010000230.1:0-5894 GCA_031392125.1 Acidobacteriota bacterium
TCGTGCTCGAGTGAAGCCAGAATATCGCGCGCGCGGGCGATCACCGACGCCGGCAGGCCGGCGAGCCGCGCCACCTGGATGCCGTAACTGCGGTCGGAGCGGCCCGGCAAAATTTTGTGGAGAAAGATGATGTCGTCTTTCCATTCGCGCGCGGTCACGTGAGAATTGACGACGCCGGGAATCGCGTCGGCAAGGTCGGTCAGCTCGTGATAATGCGTGGCAAACAGCGTCTTGGGCCGCGCCCGCTCGTTGGTGGCCATGTACTCGGCCACCGCCCAGGCAATGCTCA
Organism: Acidobacteriota bacterium; assembly: GCA_031392125.1. Classification (GTDB taxonomy): domain Bacteria; phylum Acidobacteriota; class Vicinamibacteria; order Vicinamibacterales; family UBA2999; genus 12-FULL-67-14b. Next base: position 290 of record JANMUX010000230.1, read on the forward strand.
AGCCGTCGAAGGTGGCGGTGCCGCGGCCGATCTCGTCGAGCACCACCAGGCTCCTGGACGTTGCCCCGCTCAGGATGTGCGAGGTCTCCTGCATCTCCACCATGAACGTCGACTGTCCGCGCGCGATGTTGTCGGACGCGCCGACCCGCGCGTAGAGCCGATCGATCAACGCCAGCTTGGCCTCGCGCGCCGGCACGAACGAGCCGGTCTGCGCCATCAGGCAGAGCAGCGCCACCTGCCGCAGGTAGGTGGACTTGCCGCCCATGTTGGGGCCGGTCAGGATCACGAGTTGGTGGCTGGTGGCATTGAGCGTGATGTCGTTGGGCACGAACGCGCCGGCGGCCAGGCGCTCGACCACCGGGTGACGCACGTCGACCGCCACCATCTCGTCGCCATCATGTACGTGCGGCTTGGTGTAGTTGCAGACGGCAGCTGTTTCGGCAAGGCCGGCGAGCACGTCGAGCGCCGCCACCGCGCGAGCCGTGTCGAGCACGCGCGGCGCCTCGGCGGCCACGCGCTGCCGCAGCGTCTCGAAGATTTCGAGTTCCCGCGTGACGATGCGCTCGTCGGCACCGAGAACTTTCTCCTCGTATTCCTTCAGGGCCGGCGTGATGTAGCGCTCACCGCCGGCGATGGTCTGCTTGCGGATGTAGTCGGCCGGCACCGACTGCAGGTTCGACTTCGTAATCTCGATGTAATACCCGAACACGCGGTTGAAGCGGACCTTCAGCGACGAGATGCCGGTGCGGCTGCGTTCGCCCTCTTCCATCTCGGCGATCACTTGCTTGCCGGAACGACTGATTGTGCGCAGTTCGTCGACATCGCTGTCGAAGCCGTCGCGGACGAACCCGCCCTCGCGGGCCAGCGCCGGCGGTTCGTCCATGATCGCGGCCTCGATCCATTGCCGGACGTCACTGAGGTCGTCGAGTTCGCTAACCAGGCTGCGGACGAGCGGCGCCTGGCAGTCGGTCACCATCAACGCGAGCCTAGGCACCGCGGCGAGCGAGCGCCCTAGCGCCACCAGGTCGCGCGGGCTCGCGGTTGATAACGCGATGCGCGCGATCAGCCGTTCCATGTCGAGGATCGATTTCAGGGTTTCGCGCAGCTTGCCGCGCTCGGTGGTTTTGGCGGCCAGTTCTTCGACCGCGTCCAGGCGATCGCGAATCGGCTCGAGCGCCGTGAGCGGACGCAGCAGCCACGCGCGCAGCAGGCGGCCGCCCATGGGCGTGACGGTGCGGTCGATCTCGTCGAGCAGCGTGCCGGCCCGGCCGCCGTCCATCGACACCACCACCTCGAGGTGCTTGAGGGTGGTCGGGTCGATCAGCAGGCCGTCGGCCACCTGGCGCAGCCGGACGCTGCGGACATGGGCGAGGTCGGCCTTCTGCGTGTCGCGCAGGTAACGCACCAGCGCGCCGCCGGCACACACCGCCGCCTGGCGGCGTTCGAGCCCGAAGCCTTCGAGCCCGCTCACGCGCAACTGGTCGAGCAAGGTCTGCCGCGCCGATTCCAATTCGAAATGCCAGCCATCGATCTCGGTGACCGGGACCGCTTGTTGCGTGATCTCCGGCAACAACGCCCGTGCCTCGACGGCCGACGCCACCACGATCTCGCGCGGACGGAGCACCGCGATTTCCGCGCGCAGGGAGCCCAGGCCATCGGGTCCCGAGTACTCGGCGACGTCGAATTCGCCGGTCGACAAGTCCACCAGTGCCACGCCGTAGTCAGCTGGTCGTCCTGCCGCCGACGAGGTGACGACAATCGCCATCAAGAACGCCGGCTCGCGCGCCTCCAGGTAGGCCGAGTCGGTGAGCGTGCCCGGCGACACGACGCGCACCACGTCGCGCTTGACCACGCCCTTGGCCTTCTTGGGATCTTCGGTCTGCTCGCAGATGGCCACGCTGAAGCCCTTCTTGACGAGCCGCGCGATGTAGCCATCCGCGGCGTGGAAGGGGAACCCACACATGGGCACTGGCGTGCCCGCCGCGTCTTTGGAGCGCGAGGTCAGCGTCAGTTCGAGCGCCCGCGACGCGACCAGCGCGTCTTCGTAGAACATCTCGTAGAAATCGCCCATCCGGAAGAAGACCAGCGCATGCCGATACTGTCGCTTGGCATCGAAGTACTGGCGCATGGCCGGCGTCAGCTGCGCGCCGGTGGGCGGCACCGCGGAGGGCGTTGATGAAGGTTGGGACACGGTCGCGGCTCGAAAAGGCGTGTGGTCGAGTATACGATGGCGATGGCTTCAGACCTTGCTCATTCTCGCCCTCGACACCACCACCCGCGCCGGCAGCGTTGCCGTGACGCGCGACGACCAGCTGCTGGCATTGGTGTCGGGCGACGCGGCGCGCTCGCATAGCGAGCGCTTGCCGGCGGAGATCGAATCTGCCCTCACGCTCGCGGGGCTTCAGCGCGACGAGCTTGATCTGCTGGCGGTCGCCACCGGGCCCGGCGCATTCACGGGGCTGCGCATTGGCCTGGCGGCGATGCAGGGTCTTGCCATGACACTCGACCTCCCGGTGATCGGAATCTCTGCGCTGGATGCGCTGGCTGCCGAAGCCTCGGATGGCCAGGTCGCGCTGGTGGCGCCGTGGATGGACGCGCAGCGTGGAGAGGTGTTCGCGTGCCTGCTGGATGTCGCGGCCGGAGTCACCCTCGAGTCACCGTTGGCGGCCGGCCCTGCCGTCGTCCTGGCAGCGTGGCACGCGCACCTGGCTGGCAATCGAGCGGTGTTCATCGGGGACGCGGCGGCTCGCGATGCAGCGCTGATTGGCGAGGCCGGGGCCGGGTTGTGGATGACTCGCACGCCCCCTGACCTGGCGCCGGCCCTCGCGCGAATTGCCCGGGTTCGCGCGGCCCGCGGCGAGGCCGGCCTGCCGCATCAGCTGTCGCCGATCTACGTGCGCCGGCCAGATGTCGAGATCGAGCGGGAGCGGCGGGACCGCGCGTGATTGTTGAACGCCTGGTCTCAGCCGACGATCTCGAGGGCGTGCTTGCCATCGAAGACGCCTCTTTCAACAATCCAACGACCCGGGAATGGTACGAGGCCGAGCTCAAGCGGCCGGAAGTTTGCTACATCTACGTCCTGCGCACCCCCGAGTGCCCGGTCGCCGCCTTCTGCGCGTTTTGGAGGGTGGAGGACCAGATCCACATCAACAACCTCGCGGTGACGCCCGAACTGCGGGGCCGGGGGCTGGCCAGCCGGTTGCTGGCAGCCGTGATGGCCGAGTCGGCTGCGATCGGCGCTGACAGCGCCACCCTCGAAGTGCGTCGATCGAATACACCGGCCCTTCGCCTGTATACCAAGGCTGGCTTTACCGAAGCCGGCGTCCGGCGCAACTATTACACCCAGCCGGTTGAGGACGCGCTCGTGCTGGTCCGCAACCCCGGGCATTGAGCTAATCTTGTCGCTTTTTTTCACAAATCCGCGGGGGTAGAGTCCGCCTCATAGGGGCGGTTAGCGTTCCCGAACCGACCCCGGAAGGGAGGCGGAGAAGATGGCTGAGGACTTAAAACATCGGCTCGTCGAGACCAACGAGGAATTCCGAGAGTTGGCCTTCAAGCACCACTCACTCGACGATCGCCTGCACGAACTCGAAGCCAAGCCCTACCTGTCAGACGCCGAGCAAGTCGAGGAAGTCAGTCTCAAGAAACGCAAACTTCTCATTAAAGACCGCATGGAAACAATCTTGCGGCACGTTGATCCCGCAGCCTCGCATCCCCTGCCAGCCTAGGCGCAGCACGGCGCCGGACGTATTTCCTGCGGTGGGCACCCTTGGACGGGGCCCGATAGTTTCCGGGAAACATGTCCGGCGTCTTATTATCAAGGGGATGCTTATCGACAGGGCTGGGCTGCCCTTCATCGGCGTGGCCTTGATAGTGGCGCTCGGTGCGGGGCTGTGGTTCGGGCGTGCCTGGTCAATCCCGTTCCTCATCCTCGCCGCGTTCTTCCTGTTCTTCTTCCGCGATCCCGATCGCAACATTCCCACGGCCACCAACCTGGTGGTCTCGCCGGCCGATGCGCGGATCATGGCCGCCGGCGACCGGGTCTGGCCGGGCGCACCGCTCGGGGACTGGCAGGTCGTCAGCATGTTCCTGTCGCCGATGGACGTGCATGTCAACCGCACCCCGGTTGCCGGCACCGTGACGCGAGTGGAGTATCATCCCGGCCAGTTCTTCCCGGCCTACCGCAAGGAAGCGGGGCAGCTGAACGAGTGGACCGAGGTGTGGTTCGACCGCCCGGGCGGTCCGATCGTCGCTCGCCAGATCGTCGGCATCCTCGCGCGTCGCATCGTCTGCCGTCTGCAGGTGGGCGACAAGGTATCGCTGGGACAGCGCTACGGTGTCATGAAGTTCGGATCACGCATGGATTTGTTTCTGCCGACTTCCGCGATCATTCGCGTGAAGGTTGGCGACAAGGTCGTCGCCGGTGAGACAACGATCGCAACGTTGGAGCCGTAAAGTGGAATCGCGCCACGGCTCGCCCCTGCGCCTGCATGCCTTTGACCGCGGCCACGACCGGCGCGGCATTCGGCGCGGCGTGTCGCTGCTGCCCAGCCTGTTCACCCTCGCCAACCTGTTCTGCGGCTGGGCCTGCGTGGTCCACGCCATGCGCGGCGAGTTCGCCACCGCCGCCCCGTTCATTGGTGTCGCGGTCGTGCTCGACATGCTTGACGGCCGCATTGCCCGCATGACCAACACGACCAGCGACTTCGGCGTGCAGCTCGACTCGCTGGCCGACCTGATTTCGTTCGGCATGGCGCCGGCGGTGCTCGCATTCCAGTGGGGCCTGTTGCCACTGGGACGACTGGGGTGGGCAGTCGGCTTCGTCTACCTGACGGCTGCCGCACTGCGGCTCGCGCGTTTCAACATCCAGACCAACAACGACAAGCGCTACTTCATCGGCCTGCCAAGTCCGGCGGCCGCCGGCCTGGTCGCGGCGACGATCTTCTATTTCCCAGGGGGCCTGGCGGCGAAGCCCATGGCATGGCTGGGCATGGTGATGCTGCTGGTGCCGGCGTTGCTGATGGTCAGCACCATCCGCTTCCAGAGCTTCAAGACCTTCGACCTCGGGATGCGGCGCGGCTACCGCGGCCTGCTGTTGGTCGCGGCGTTCATCGGCCTGCTGGTCACTTATCCGCACGAAGTGCTGATTGTGATTGCTTATGCGTACTTCGCGTCGGGCTTTGTCGGGACGCTGATGACCCGGATGGGCAAGCGCGGTGCCGAGCCCGCGGCCGACCAGGCAACGGTCGTGGCACCCAGGCAGGAACGCAAGGACGCCAGCTAGGCAAGGGGCAACGTCAGCGTGACGCCGGTGCCCCGTCCTCGTGCCGAGGTCACACTGATCGATCCGCCGTTGGCTTCGACGTTCCGCTTGGCAATCGTCAGCCCCAGCCCGGTGCCAATTGCTTTCGTTGAAAAGTACGGTTCGAAGATCCTGGCCAGCGCATCGGCGTCCATGCCGATGCCGGTGTCGGTAATGCGCAGCTGCACCAGGTGACCCGGCACCAACGCCGCGTCGATCGACAACGTGCCGCCGCTTGGCATGGCGTGCAAGGCGTTTTCAATCACGTTCGTCAGCGCGCGGCCGATCAGCATGCGATCAATG
>JANMUX010000340.1:0-14816 GCA_031392125.1 Acidobacteriota bacterium
AGTGCGAACGAGGCGCTGCGAGATGCGCGAGCCCTCGCTCGAGGCGAAATACTTCTGTTCGTCGACGAACAAGATCTGCGAACTGACGAAGCTGACACCAGGCACCGCCATCGCCGTTTCGTTCAGCTTCAGCAGGAACGCGGTCTTGGTTTCGAGCGGCACCTCGAACGGATCGCGCTTGATGGGGTTGGACCACGTGGTCACCACCTTGTCGGCGTTCGCGAGCACCACCTTGCGGGTGACCAGCGCCGCGTTGGCCTTGGCAATGGCGACGGCCTGGTCCGCAGCCGCGCGAGCCGACACCGGATCGACGCGGTTGGTCGCGGCGAAACCCCACGCACCGTTCACCAGTACGCGCAGACCGAGGCCGTAGCTCGCCGAGCGTGAGACGTTTTGCACCTGCCGCTCGCGCGTGGCGATCGATTCGCGGCGGTAGCGGTTGATACGGATGTCGGCGTAAGTGGCGCCCAGAGCGGTGGCGCGTGCGATCGCCGCCTCAGCCGCCTCGGCGCGGCGCGAATCGTCGGTCGTGCCGGCCTGAAACGCGTCAGCCCAGTCAGGCACATAGGTCGCGGCGAGCAGCGCACTCCCGGTTGCGAGAAACTGGCGCCGGGAAACCGGTGGAATGGACATTGCGCGGGATTATAACCACACCTGAGCGGCCCAGCGTCCAGGTTGATTACGGCTGCGCCGGCTTCACGTCAACGTTGTGATACGCCTCAATCCACCAGGCGCCGTCTTTCCGCACGAACACTTCCATCAACTGGGTCCGCACGACCCCGTCGGACGGCACGACGATGCCGGCCGGCATCGCTTTGACGCCATGCACTTCGTTGTCGATGTCGACGAGTGCCACGTCGGACGTGATGAACCGGATGCGCCGCACGGCGTGGCGCTTGGTGGTCCCCTTGTAGAAAGTCCGCAGAATTTCGATGTGCCGCGCGGTGAAGGCCGCCTTGCCGTACATCACCATGCCAAACAGGTTGGTGAACGACACCTCGGTCGCCACGCGCTCTGCGTATCGTGCCCCATCGCCCGCATCCCACGCGGCCGCCTGGGCAGCGACGATTCCGCGGATCGCAGTCTCTGCAGCGGCGTCTTGCGCGACCGCGGGGTGGTCAGCGAGCAGGCAGGCGCACGTGGTGATCGCAAAAGTCAGGTGCGATAGCGGGAAACAGGACATAGTGAGGAGGGTAGCATCACCATCGAATGGCTGCTGCGCACATAGTCGTGGACGTCAGGCTCGGCCCGCGGCTCTCTCGACCATCTTCTCCAGAGGATCGCTGATGTCAGGATTGGCTCGCGGACGAATAGCGATCATGGTTGTCGCAGTTGCCGCCGGTGTTTCGGCCGCGGCACAGGCCCCACCGGTCAACGACGCGAAGAACTTCGATGTGGGTTCCACGGTGCAGTTACAAGGATGCGTAGTCGGCGGCGAGAAGCCGGGAACCTACGTCTTCAGCCGGGTCACGGTGTGGCCGATCGCCAACTCGCCGAATGGCCGCTATGGGCCGCGTCATTTCTGGCTCGAGAACGCCGGGCCGAGACTTGCCGACCACGTCGGAGAAACCGTTCAGTTCACCGGCGTCATCGTTGACATGCGCGAATCCGAGATCGAACGCGAACCAGGTATCTCGCCCGTCGGCCAGCGGGTGGCGATCGAGCTGCCCGGCGGTGATGTCTTCACGTCGCCCGAACTGGCCGGCATTCCGGCAGGTCAGGCCGGTAACAAGGAAGACATGAAGATCACCCTGCTGAAGGTGCGCGTCGAATCTCAGCTGACGGTCATGAAGGGCTGCCTGCCACAGCTGCGGTAGGCAACTCCATGAAACCCGTTTAGCGCAGCGTCGCAAAGAACGCGCGCACATCGTTCACCAGCAGCTGTGGCTGCTCGAATGCGGCGAAGTGGCCGCCCCTCGGCATTTCGGTCCACCGCGTGATGTTGTATCGCCCTTCGAGCCATCGCCGGGGCGACCAGATGATCTCTTTCGGAAAGTCCGCGCATGCGGTCGGGACCTCAATTCGCCGGCCGGCGGTGGCCGACGGCGCAGCGTGACGGCTCTCGTAATAGATCCGCGCGGACGAGGCGGCGGTCTGGGTGACCCAGTAGAGCGTGATGTTGGTCAGCAACTCGTCCTTGGTGAACACGGTCTCCGGGTCGCCGTTACAGTCGCACCAGGTCCGGAACTTCTCGACAATCCACGCCGCCAGGCCAATCGGCGAGTCGTTGAGGGCGATGCCGAGGGTCTGCGGCTTGGTGCCCTGGATCTGCTGGTAGCCGGTTTCTTCTGCCTGGAAAATCTGCCGCTGCTTCACGCGTTCGCGCTCGCGGTCGGTCAGCCCCGCATTGGGATCGGTGCCTGCCGGCGCCGCACCGAAGCACATGTTGATGTGCAGGCCCGCCACCCGCGGGGCATCAACCAGGGCGATCTGCGTGCTGATGATCGAGCCCCAGTCACCGCCCTGCACTCCGTAGCGGGTGTAGCCGAGCCTTGCCATCAGCTTGGCCTCTAGCGCCGCGATGCGCGCGGGGTCGTAGCCTGGTTCTTTGGGCGCCTGCGAGAACGCGAATCCGGGAATCGACGGCATCACGACGTGGAAGGCATCAGCGGCCTTGCCGCCGTAGGCCTCGGGGTCGGTCAGGGGGCCGATGATCTTCGTGAACTCAACAATCGAACCCGGCCACCCATGAGTCACGAGCAGCGGCAGCGCGTTGGCATGCTTCGATCGGCGGTGAATGAAATGGACCGTGAGGCCGTCGATGGTCGTCGTGAACTGCTCGAACTGGTTGAGTGTCTTTTCCTGGGCACGCCAGTCGAAGCGCGTCCGCCAGTAGTCCACGAGCTGGCGCAGGTAACCAATGTCGGTGCCGAGCGTCCAGCCATCGCCCTGCAGCGGCTCCGGAAAGCGCGCGGTGGCAAGGCGGGCCTTGAGATCGATCAGCGCCGCCTCGGGGATGCGAATGGTGAACGGGCGAATCGCTTCGTCGGTGGCCGGTTGGGCGGCGGCGTTGATGGCGATCGCCAGCAGGGTGGCCGCGACGGTCACGATGCGCCGCTGACGGGGTGAAATTGTCATCGTCGTGCTCGCCATTCTTCACGAGATTGTCCCCACAGGTCGATGCGCGATTCCTGGTATGGCGCCGGCAACTTGCCGGGACCGAGGTTGCGCGAGCCCAGCTTGCGCGCGACTGCCTGCGACGGCGTGTTCTCCGGGTCGATGCTGTGAATCACGCTGGTCCAGCCCAGGTGCTCGAAGGCCCACTCGGTCGCGGCCGCTGCCCCTTCAGGGGCGTAGCCCTTGCCCCAGCAGTCGCGCACGATCGCCCAGCCGACTTCGCTCCCCGGCCAGCCGTCCGGCCGCCACGGACCCAGCCGGCCCACCCATCGTCCCGTCGCCTTCTCGTACACCGAGAACATGGCGAAGCCGTTGGCATGCCAGGCGCCAATCATGGTCATCAGCGCGCGCCACGTCATTGACCTCGGCATCGCGCCGCCGATGAAACGAGCGGCCTCGGCATCGGCCATCATCTCGGCCCAGGCATCGAGCTCCTCGGCCTTGGGAAGGCGGAGCAGCAGTCGCGGGGTTTCCAGCTGCAGGCTGTCGAAATTCATCCCGGCAGTTTACGAGAATCGCGGCGTCCAGGGGCGAGGCGATGGCGATGCAGTTGCCTGAACCGCTCGGCGCCCTCGGGTGGCTGGTCGGTGAAATGCACCGCGTAGGCGGGCTTCTCGCGCAGGTATTTTTCCTGCCGTTTCTCGCGGTCCTTGCTGAGCACGTTCTTGACGATCAGGTACCGGATGAATCCCATGCCGTCGAGAATGACGGTGGCTCCCCCGTAGACCCAGCGCCTTTTTCCGGTCTTGCGCCGCTGGATGACTTCGGCCACCAGGTCGAAGTTGACGGCCCTGTCGGGACCCACCCGCTGCAGCACGCGAATGGATTCGACCACGGGACGCTCGATCCCTTTCGCCGCGCTTGGCGCTGCCAGCCCGAAATAATGGAGACGTTCAGGAAATGCCGGATCGGTAATGTAGTGGCCAAGTGCCGTGGCCCGATGTTCGAGGGCTTCGCGATCGTCGGTGTCCGAGGACAGGTTGCCAAACTGCACGCCGTCGAGCCGCAGGTCGGTGACCGCCGGCATGGCGCGCTCGGGCGGGCACCATAGCAGCGCGTCTTCGCTGAGATCGGCGACCGCGTCGACGGCAATCCCGTAGCGGCGAAAGGCGCGGACAAACGTTTCCCGATACGCCCACGGATCGTCGGGCACCAAGTCAAAGTCGGCGGTGATGATGGCGCGCAGGTATTCGCCCAGTGTGAGATCGACCGGCGGGCAGTAATCCACCGCACGAATCAGGATTCGCAGGAACTGGCCGGCCAGCTTTTCGGCTTCGCGCGTGAGCAGGTCGACTAATTCGGCCGGCATTCGCAAGCCGGCCGCCGGCGCCAGCGCGCGCAGGCGCGCGGTCTTACTGTTGTAGATCCAGCGGAACGCATCGAACACCGCGCGCAGCAGCACGGCGCCCATGTCGTGCGCTTCGAGGCCCGGCTGATAGGCATTCGCTCTCTTGACTTCTTGATCCGGCCCGCCCGGATCCTCGAACGCCTGGCGCAGCGGCGACTTGCCGTCGCCGGTGGTTTCGCCGAACTGCCGCGCAATGTCGATCAACAGCCTCGACGTCAACTCGCCGCCCATCTGCTCGATCGCGCGGCGCAGCAGGTTGCCGTAGCGGAACCGCTGGAACAATGCGATCAGGTCGGCGAACCCCTCGTGAAAGCCATCGACGTCGGGATTGGTCGGCAACATGAACTGCGACCGCATGCCGTCGAGCAGCGCGTGCGTCATCTCGTGAATGACGACGTCGTGCGAGAGCGAGGTGAAGACAATGCCGCCAGGCTGGTTGGCGCCGGCCGCCTTGCGATTGGCAAACGTGTAGCCGAAGAACAAGGCGCCCGCATCCGGATCGTAATAGGCGTTCTCTTCCTTGCTGGCATGCGGATGGATGTGCAACTTGACGTCCTCTTCGCCCTCGTGCGCGTCGAACGAAAAGTCGGGTGCGCGGCCGAGCGCCTGCCGAAACTGCTCGTAGGTCGCCATCGCCAGCGCGTAGCACATCTGCTGCGCGAATCGCGGGTCGGCGGTCGAAGGCTTGAGCCCGAGTTTGAAGGCATGGTCGGCGCCGTCGAGATCGAGCGCGAGATAGGTCTCGCCGGTGGTCGTGTTGAAGTCGTCGACGCGGACCACGGCCCCCGAGGGGCCCGCGTGCAGCGGCTCGTACGGCACGACGGCCTCGGTCACCGCCGCGTCCATGCGGGGCGACGATGGGTCGCGGGTGTAGATCTGGAGTCGGCGCAGCGACGGCAGCAGCAGCCGCTCGCCATTCGCGGCGGCCGCCTGCTGCACCGCGTGGACGTCGTAAGGCCTGGCGGTCGCCGATCGCAGCAGGCGCTCGCCCAGCAGGAACCGGTGCAGTGCCTTCGCCATCTAGCGGTCTCCGCCAGCGGTGGGCCCAAGCGCGGCGAGCAGGGCCCGATTCCGCATGGGCAGATCGAGTTCCATCAACTGTGGATGCTGGCGCCCCTTGATGGCGAGGGTGCTCGCCACATCGGCCGCGAACGTCTCGTTGATCACGCGATTGTGGACCGCGGCCGCGAGCCCGCGGGCGGCCGCGCCGGTGAAGTCGCCCTGGCCATTTGATTCCCAGGCCAACTCGTGATCCTGGCAAGCCGCGAAGTGAACAACGCCAGGCAGCGAGAGGTCTGCCGCGCGGCCGAGCGCGCGCGTGCCGCGCCTGGCGAAATAGGCATCGACTATGTCATCGCTGAGCGGCATGAAGCGTGGCTTGTCGCCCACCGCCGCGCGGGCCCGCGCAACCGGTGCAAACCGGCTGTTGGTGCCGGAGTGGCAGCAATCCATGAACAGCGTCATGGCGACACCAGTCGCGAGTCCACTCAGGATCTGAGCCACCTCGTCGTCTACCAGCAATGCGCCGGTGTCGTAGTCCAGTGGGATGAGCGCCTCGTTGAATCCGTCGGCTTCGCTGTTGACGCGCGCCGGCAGCTGCCCGCCATGTCCGGCGTATTGCAGGACGAGCACGTCGCCTGGCGTCCCGCTGGCCACCAGCGCGCGCATGGCCGCCTTCATGCCGTCGCAGGTCGCATCCTGGTCGAGCAGGTAGGTCACTTGCGCCCCGAGCTGTGACAGCGCGTTGCCCCAGGTCCTGGCATCGTGGACGCACCCGGAGAGCGGCCGCTCGCGATACTGGTCGATGCCGATGCACAACGCCTTGATGCGAGCCGCGCCGGAGCCGGTTGCCGCCGGGCCACCCGGGGCCGCCCCCGGTGAGGCGGCGACCGGCGGGAAGCCAACAGAAGCGGGCACCGGGAAATCAAATGTGCGCGGCTGCGGTGGATACGGGAAGTCGACTTCGCCAATGCCGGTGTTGTCGTCGAGTCCGACAATGCGGCGAAGCACGGCAGACATCGTCTTGGGGTCGTTATCAAAGGCGCCATGCGCCAGGGCCCTCGTGAGCGGGTTCTCCGGCTTGCCCCTGGCGTACGACAGGATCAGTTTCGCGGCGGCGCTGCCATCGGGCGTGCCGTCTTCATCCAGCCCGAACAGCGCGCGCAGCTGGTCGTCCTTCCGCAACGACTTCTGCAAGCCGAGAAGCGGCCGGCGTCGCACGCCCTCGCACGCGTGCGAGACCAGGTAGAGCAACGATTTGCGATAGAGCTTGAAGCAATCGCCCTGTTCCTCGGCCTCTTCCTCCATCGTGAACAACGAAAAGGCCTTCACCTTCTTCTGGGCAATCGGTTGGGCGAGGGTATCCCTGAAGAGGTCGGTTCGCGAGGCCGGCGCCAGCAGGTAGAGGTGCTCGATCTCTTTCACGCCCTCGGCCAACAGGGCCGGGATCAAATACGAGTGAAAGATCGCGCCCGCGCTATGGCCGACGGTGTGCACCGGAATGACCGGGCCTCCGTCGGCGGTCAGCAGCGCCGCGAGCTTGCGCGCGAACAACCGCGCGCCGCCCATGACTCCGTCGCCCGCATCGCTGGCTGACGACAGACGCGCGCTTTCTTTCATGCCCGCCCACGCGGCCGAGCCTGGCCCCTTGACCAGGCCCTCGATCACGAGATCCGACGTCCAGTCAGCGACGTCGCGACGTCCCAGCACGAACTGGCCGAGGATCTCGAGCAGCGACGATTCCCAGACGAAGAACACCGGATAGACGCCGTGATCCAGCCACCATCCGCGCATGGTCTTGGCGTAATCAAGGGCGCTTGTTTCACCCACCAGGCCGCCATGGGCGTGAATCATCAACCGCGGCGAGCCGGTGCCCGCGGCGTAGTCGCGAATCGCGTCGACAATGGCTTCGACGTCGCCGGGGTTGGTGGAAAACTCTCCGCCCTGCGACAGCTCGCCCTTCGCGAGGTTGATCACGTGAGGCTTCAAGATCGACCAGTCGCCGCTGCCGCGGCTGGCATTGAAGGTAGAACTGCCCATGATGCGCGGGCTCAAGCCGCGCGCACGGCGCTGGGCCGTGCCGGCTGCTGCGCGCGCAAACTCCTCGATCACCGCGCCTGCGGCTTCGTTCTCGGGGACCGCCGACGCCCCGGCGTCGTCGGTGACCGTGCCGGCACGCACCGAATCGGCACCGAGCAGGTGTTCGCGACGAAACGGCCCATTCGCCCTGACCCTCGGACGTGCCACGGCGCGCACCGCCTGCAGGAAGGCCGTGCGGTCGATGGCCGTTCCCGGGCAAGTCTTCTGGTTGGTCAGCTGGTTGTGAAACTTGAGGGCATCGTCGGCCAGACCCCAGGCCTGCATCAAGTGCGCGACGACTGCGACGGCGGCAGCCCGCTGCTCACCATCAAACGGGTCTTGACCTCGATCGAAATCGCCAACCATCTCGATCATGAACGGGCCTTCAGTGCTACTGCCGTTATGCCCGGCCGCGCTGGCGGGCGCGAGGTTCCAGTTGCGGCCGGTCCACAGGCCGCCTTGCGGATCGATAGTCAGGTGCTGGGCGATGTCGCTCCAGCCCTGCGTCTCCATGTGGAAGCGGCGCATCGCCTCGATGGTGTGCAACCCGCGAAAGTTCTGGCGGCGCGGACGCCAGGTGTGATGCATGTGGACCGAGGAAATCTTGCGCGTCAGTTGTGCGGGCAAGGCGAGCAGAGCGAACTGCACCGTCGTGAGGCGGCGGATCGGCGTAGGCATGTGGACCTCGTTGAGATAGACGGCCGGGGTGACGGCAATTCTCAACCATTCGATTGGCGCGCGATCGACCTGCGCGCGGCGAAACCCGCGACGATCCGCACGCTTGCACAGAGAATTTGCGGTGACGACCGGCTAGCGGCGTTTCAGCTTCGCGATGGCGCGCGTCAACGAGCGGCCCTTGCGCGGCATGTCTGCCCAGGCATCGCCAACCTTGGCGATCCGGGCAGGCATGTTTCGGAGCGTGAACGATTGCGGAGAGACCTTGCCGCGCTCGACCTCGGCCCACGCCACCGGCGCCGATACTGGTGCCCCGTTCCTGGCACGAACCGTGTACGCGGCTGCGAACGTGGCGCCATAGCCGTTCCGGCCGGTGTCGACGTAGATGCGGCCCTTGCGATCGGCTTTGCTGAACTCTTGCGTCAGTTGACCGGGCGCGCGCTTGACGAACTCCGTGCCCACGGCGGTTGCGAATGCCGCCACTGCCTCGATCGGCGCCTTACGGTCGAGGGGCACCACCAGGTGGAAACCCTTCGAGCCCGAGGTCTTGACCCACGACGGCAGTCCGAGTTCAGCGAGCAGGTCTCGCAACCCGACGGCGGCGACGCGGACCGCGCCCGGATCGTCCACGGCGGGATCGAGATCGAAGACACAAACGTCTGGGTGATCGAGATCCGGAACGCGCGAGATCCACACATGCTGGGTGATCGCGTTCTGGTTGGTGAGCCACTGCAACGATTGCGCGTCGGTGACCACCGGATGGTGCACCACCCCGTCTTTCTTCGGCACCTCGACGCGTTCGAGCCAGGCCGGAAAGCCCTTCAACACGCTCTTCTGCCAGAAGCCTTTTTTGCCTATGCCGGCCGGGAAGCGCTCCATGGTGACGGGCCGGCCGCGCAGGTGCGGCAACATGAGCGCCGCCATCGCCGCGTAGTAGTCCGCCAGTTCACCCTTCGTAATTCCGTCCTCGGGAAACAGCACCTTGTCGGGATGCGTGATTACCATTGCTCTCTCGTGACCTCGCGCGCCTTCTTGTCGAAGCGAACCCCCAACAGTCGCGGATGGCGCAGCTTGCCGTGGCGGGTCCATTCAGTGAACGCGACCTGGACGACGATGCGCGGCCGCACCCAGTGAGTGCGAATCTTCGGCAGGCCGCTGGCGATGGTGAACGGCGATGCCTCCAGTTCAATGGCGTCGAGCCGCCTGCGCAGATCCAACAGCAGCGCGTTGTCGAAACCGGTGCCGAGCTTGCCGGCAAACACGAAGTCATCGCCGTGGTAGTAGCCGACCAGCAGCGCGCCCAGGCCGACGCGCGAGCGCTGCGGGTCGGTGAAGCCGCCGACCACCAGTTCCTGCGACGCCTCGTTCTTCATCTTCAACCAGTGCTTCGAACGGCGGTGCTCGTACGGGGAACCGACGCGCTTGGCGATCACGCCTTCCCACCCCTCGCGCTCGGCGCGCTTCCATGGCTCGGCGCCGCGAATCCGTGTGACGCGGCGCAGGGGAGCGGTCAGCGGCAGCGCGTCGAGCAACGCGCGGCGTTCTTCGAGGGGTAGCGCCGTCAGGTTTCGGCCGTCGAGCCACAACAGGTCGAACACGTGATAGCTGCTGTGACCATCCCACGCCACTTCGCCATCCAGGATCAGCTGGCGGGCCGGAAGAGCCCCGACGGCCACGGCAATCGCCGGCATTTGTTGGGGCAGGTGATTGCGCGAGAACAAATCAACGCGGGAACCGTCCTTGTAGGCGAGCAGCCGAATGCCGTCGAACTTCTGCTCGAACACCCAGTCTTTGTTGCTGAAGCGTTCTTCGGTCAGGGTCGCCGCCATCGGTTCGAGCCAGTCGGGAAGCGCCATGGTGTCCGCTATTCTTGCTCCGCCCCGACGCGTCGCTACTGCGGCGCGCAGACAACCAGCTTCCAGATTGGCGGGACGTTCACCGCCTGGATGGAAACTTGTCGCAACCCGCTGTCGGCGAGCAAGGGCGAGAGCGCCAGGTCGCTCTTGAACCCGAGGGGCACCGCCAGGGGTGCCAGCAGACGCTCGAACCACGCCGGGTCCGGTTCCTGTCGAAAGTGATTGAGCAGCACGACCCTGCCCGTGGGCTTGCACACGCGGCGGAGTTCGCGGGCCACTTGCAGCGGGTCTGGCACCACGGAAATCACGTACGGCGCATACACCACGTCAAACGAAGCATCTTCGAACGGCAGGCTGGCGGCGTCAGCTCGCATCAGCCGCACGTGGGCCGGGTCGCCCATCCGCGCCAATCGGCGTTGCGCCTGCGCCAGCATGGGCGGCGAGTAGTCCACGCCAAGAATTGCCTGGCCAAGGGGATACAGGGGCAGGGTCAGTCCGGTGCCGACGCCGACTTCCAGCAAGCGTTGTCCTGGCTGCAACCGCATGGCATGAATGGCCTGGCGCCGCCCGGCTTGCAACACGCCGCCAAACGTGAAGTCGTAAACGTGCGACCAGCGTTGGTAGGCTCGAGCGACGGTCGCGTTCCGAACGGTCACAGTCGGCTGCCCTCGATTTGTTGGTTACGCGCTTCGAATGCGCGCGCCGCGCGCCGGCCAATCATACGCTTGCCCGACGCCGACTTCTCGCCCGGTGGTTTGGCATGGGGCGAGGCGTGATCGATCTCTGAGTTCAGCTCGGCGCCGAAAAGAATGGCCAAGCCAGACAGATAAAACCACAGCAACAGCAGGATCACGCCGCCCAGCGCGCCGTAGGAAGCGTTGTAGTCGGTGAAGTTGGCGACGTACAGCTTGAACGCCACCGACACGATCAGCCACAGGATAGTGGCGGCAATCGCGCCAGGCGAGATCCACACCCAATCTTGATCAGCATCAGGACCGAAGTAGTACAGCAGGCCAATGGCGAACGCGACGAGGGCGAAGGCTAGTGGCCACTGCAGAATCATCCAGGCGGTCGTGAAGGCCGTGCCCAGCCCGGCTGCCTCGCCCAGGTAGCGGGCCACTGATGGACCCGACAACACCAAGGTGAACGCGGCCAGGATGAAAAGGGAGAAGCCCAGCGTGAGCGTGATGGCGACCAGTCGGACCTTCCACCAGGGACGCCCTTCGGTAAGGTCATACGCCTTGTTCAGCGCGCTGACGATCGAGACGATGGCCGCCGAACTGCTCCAGAGCGCGCCCACCACGCCGGCGGTAACCAGTTCGCCGTTTTCGGCACTGGCCAGGCGCTGCATCTGTTCCTGGATCAATTGCAGCACCTCAGCTGACACGAACGGCCCCAACAGGAGGGCGACATCGTCGGTCAGTGTGTGCAGCGGGAAGAAGCTGGCGATGGCGAGCAGGAAGAGCAGTGCCGGGAAGAGCGCAAGAAAGAAGTAATAAGAGAGTTGCGCCGCCAGCCCAAGGCAGTCGTCGTCGAGACATTCTTTGAATGTGCGACGAAGCAGTTCGGTGAGGGAGATCGGAAGGGTAGCCGCAAGCATCGCGCCTTGACGATGCAAGGTCAGCGCCAGAGCGGCCACCCGGCCGGCTCAGCTGGTGCGGCGGGGTTCCTTCAGCTCATGCATGGTGCCGATATCAGGCTGAGTGCCTGTCAGCCATCCCTTCACCAGTTCATAGAGCACCACCGGCTTCGGCTTGTTGACCTCGAGGAACTCGACCGCGTGGGCCATGACCCCGATCAGTACCAAGCGAGGGTCGTCTGGGGTGCCGTGGCGCGGGTCGCCCTCGTCGCCAAACCACATCTTCCAGTCCTCGGCATAAAGTTCCTTAATTTTGGCGCGGTCGCGTGAGATTGACGCCGTGCCCGAGACCGAAATCCACTCCATGGTGCTTTCCCGGAAGTAGGCGAGGTTGACGTGTGGGTCGTTCGCGATCTCACGCAGCTTGTCGGCGCCCTCGGCGGTGACGAACCAGATGTCGGCGCCGGCGGCTCGCTTCTGGTTTGCCATCGCTCGCGAGCGCAGGTGGCCGTCGGGTCTCCGCGTAGTCATCATGGCGACTTCAATGTCGTCGGCGAGCTCGTAAAATTTCTGCAATTCGGTCGTCATAATCGGTCTCCCATTAGTAATTGCCTACTGCGCTCCGGTCTTCCGGTGTGACGCCCCGGCCCAGAGCGAAGATCCCTTTGCATCGCAACTTGCTTCGCATCGGCGTCTGAACAGCGTTACGCTATGCGCGAAGAAGGCTCATCCATGCCGACCCGCAGAGAGTTCGCGCGCGCCACTATCGCCGGGCTAGTCCTGCCCCTCACCGGTCGCTCGCTTTTCGCGGCGCCGGTCGGTGGGGTGCGACTAGGCGTCCAGACCTACAGCTTTCGCGAACTGCGGCCAGCCGCGGGCGACGCGGTCGACGGTCTGATAGGCGCCATGACCACCTGCGGCATCGACGAGTGCGAGTTGTGGTCGCCGCAGGTCGAGTTACGCACCGCCGGCAGCCGTGCCCGCGCCGAGCTACGGGACTGGCGCCTTGCCACGCCCCTTCGCTATTTCACGACTGTCCGTAGCAAGTTCGAGGCCGCCCGCATCACGGTGTTTGCCTACAACCTGAGCTTCAACGACACCTTCACGGACGATGAGATCGACCGCGGCTTCCAAGCCGCGCGCGAACTGGGTGCCAAGGCAATTACCGCGTCCACAACGATCGCGGTTGCCCGGCGTCTGGTGCCGTTCGCGGAGCGGCACCGAATGCCGGTTGCCATGCACAATCACTCGCGCGTGGACGACCCCAACGAATTCGCCACACCGCTCAGCTTCACGACCGCGCTGGCCATGTCGAAGCTGTTCACCATCAACCTCGACATCGGCCACTTCACGGCCGGCAACCACGACGCGCTCGCGTTCCTGCGGCAGCATCACGACCGCGTGACCTGCCTGCACCTCAAAGACCGCAAGAAGAACCAGGGCGACAACGTGCCGTGGGGGCAGGGCGACACGCCGATTCGCGAGGTGCTGCTGTGGCTGCAGCAAACCAAGTCCGCGATTCCCGCTTACGTGGAGTACGAATACAAGGGCGCCCGTGGCGCTGTCGAAGAGGTGAAAACGTGCCTCGACTACGCCCGCCGCGTTCTTCAGCCGTGACAGCAGTCTTTCTGCCAGCAGGCCAGGGACCACACCAATGACTTTGCGCACGCGGCTGCAGTTGTCGGGCTTGATGTTTCTTCAATATTTCATCTGGGGCGCCTGGTACGTGACGATGGGCACCTGGCTCGGCGAGTCGCTGGGTTTCTCGGGCGCGCAGATTGGCCTGGCCTACGGCACGACCGCGCTGGCGGCGATGATCTCGCCGTTCTTCGTCGGCATGATCGCCGACCGCTGGTTTGCCACCGATCGGCTGCTGGCGGTCCTTCACCTCGCGGGCGCGGGTATTTTGCTGGTCGCGTCGCGGCAAACATCGTTCGCCGCGCTCTATGCGGCGCTGCTGGCCTACACCCTGTGTTTCATGCCAACGCTGGCGCTCAGCAACTCGCTCTCGTTCCGCCACATGGGCGAGCCCGATCGCGACTTTCCCGGTGTGCGGGTGCTCGGCACCATTGGCTGGATCATCGCCGGCGTGGCGGTGGGCTCGCTCGGCCTCGAGGCGACGGCCATGCCGCTGCAGATTGCCGCGGCCGCCTCGCTCGCGCTTGGCGTGTGGTCGTTCGTGCTGCCGGCCACGCCACCCCTCAAGGGCAGCGCCGGTGTCACCTGGCGCGAGGCCATTGGCCTGGACGCGCTGCAGTTGATGCGCGACCGTTCGTTCGCGGTGTTCGTGCTCGGCTCGTTCCTGGTTTGCATTCCGCTGCAGTTCTACTACGCGTTTGCCAATCCGTTCCTGAATGAGATTGGCGTCGCCAATGCCGCCGGCAAGATGACGCTCGGGCAGGTGTCGGAGATTGGTTTCATGTTGCTGATGCCGTTCTTCTTCCGCCGGCTCGGCGTGAAATACATGTTGCTGGTCGGCATGGCGGCGTGGGCGGCGCGCTACGGGCTCTTCGCCTACGGAGACGCGGGCCCGTTGATGTGGATGCTTTACGGCGGCATCCTGCTGCATGGCATCTGCTACGACTTCTTCTTTGTTACCGGGCAGATTTACGTCGATCAGCGGGCGCCGGCCGACATGCGGGCGGCCGCGCAGGGACTGATTGCGTTCGTGACGCTCGGCGTCGGCATGTTCATCGGTTCGTGGCTGTCGGGCCTGGTCGTCGACGCATTCGCCACGACTGGATCATCCGTGCACGACTGGCGTGCGATCTGGCTGGTACCGGCGGGCGCGGCGGCCGTCGTGCTCGTGCTGTTTGCCACGCTGTTCGACGCGCCGAAGCGGGCGGCCGGTGCCGCCTGACGCACGCGCGGATGCTATAAAGGAAGCGTGAGGCGTTGCGCCGTCGGAATGGTCGCGTGGCTCGTCCTGGCGGCCGGCGTAGCAGCCCAGGAGCATCACCCGCGCGACGCGTCCGGCACGGCGTGGCAGCCGGCGGCCACACCGGTCGACGGCATCCACGCAAATATTGGCCCCTGGATGTTCATGGGGCACGCGAACGTCTTCGCGCAGTTTCTCTACGAATCAGGCGGCCTCCATCGCACCAGCCGTCAGGCCGGCAGGCCGGCAGCATCAACTGGTTCATGGGCATGCTGCAACGTCCGG
>JANMUX010000384.1:0-11303 GCA_031392125.1 Acidobacteriota bacterium
CTACACCTGGGGGATGGCGGAACGAGAGGCCTACGGCCTCCGCTTTCCTTTCGAGTACGACCGGCGCCATGCCTTCTCGACCGTCGTGGCGTATCAGCTCTCGCCGCGATGGGAACTGGCGACGACCACGCGGGTGGCCTCGGGGTTTGCCCGCACCGAAGCCCTTGGCCTGCGCGTAGCCGGCGCCCCGGACACCACCGATGTTGACGGCGATGGTCGGCGCGACGAGCTGGTTCCCGAGCGCGATGCTGACGGGCGACTGGTCTACGTGGTCGATTTCGGCGGGGTCGCCAATCTGCAGCGCAGGCGTCTCCCGGTCTTCTTGCGCGTCGATGCCCGGCTGACCTGGCGATCATCGTCGCGGCGCTGGGAGATCTACGGCGAAGTCCTCAATGTCAGCAACCGCAAGAACGCGGGTGCGCTGTCACCGCGCCTTGACTACGATCCGGCGTCGGATCGTCCTCGGCTCACAGAGGTTCCCGAGCAATCGCTGCCGCTGCTGCCGACCCTCGGCCTGCGCGTACGCTTCTAGGACGAAGGGCGGAGGAGACCGATGACGCTAGGCAGATGGTCACACCAAGGCAAGTCATGGGCGACGGGACTGTCGCTCGCCGGTTCGCTAACGGTCGCCGCATGTGCCTCGGATGGCGGAGCGACGCGCGGCGGCAGCGGCCCGCTGGGTCCCACGCCGATCGGCCGCACGGTCTTGGAGCCGGCGCGAATTCACGAAGTCAGCCTGACCGAGTCCCCGGTCAAGCCGGGGACCTGGCGACTGCTCGTCCAATACGGCCTGCCGGGCGGCTGCGCATTACCCGGCGGCTACGTGCTGATGGAGTCGTTCCCGCACCAGGTCAGGGTGAATATCCGGATGCCTGCCGACCCCAGCAGGGCCTGCACGATGATCTACAGCTACGGCACCTACGAGATCGAGCTTGGCGGCGGCTACGATGCGTGCCAGTCCTACGAGATCCCCGTCAATGGCGAGCCTCATAACGTGAAGGCCATCTCGCCTCTGGCGATTTGCCCGGCCGAGGCGGCAGCTCAGTCTGAGCTGCCCCCGGGGGGTCCGCGGAGCACCTCGTGAAAGCGGCCGTGGTCACCCGCTACGGACCGCCCGAGGTCGTCGAGTTGCGCGATCTCCCTGACCCCCGGCCGCGCCGGGGCGAGGTCATGATCCGGGTACATTCCAGCACCGTGACCGCTGCCGACTGGCGCATGCGAAGCGGCACGGTGCCGCGAGGCTTTGGCCTGCTCATGCGCCTGGCACTCGGCTGGCGAGGACCGCGCCAGGCCGTTCTTGGCGCCGAGATGGCGGGCGAGGTCCTCGCCCTCGGCGAGGGCGTCACGCGTTTCGCACTGGGCGACCGGGTGTTTGCCATGACGGGCGTGCGGATGGGCGGGCACGCCGAACGCGCCGTGCTGAAGGAGTCCGGCCCCGTCGCCCTGATCGCGCCCGGTGTCAGCTTTGAGACTGCCGCGGCGTTGCCCTTTGGCGGCACCACTGCCTTCCATTTCCTGAAGGACAAGGGCGGGGTCAAGCCCGGTGATCGCGTGCTGATCAACGGCGCCTCGGGCGGGGTCGGCACCGCGGCGATACAGCTCGCTCGCCATTTCGGCGCTGAGGTCACCGCTGTGACCAGCGCCGCCAATGCGCAACTGGCGACTCGCCTGGGTGCCAGCCGGGTGATCGACTACCAGGCGGTGGACTTCGCCGCCGAGGGGTCCTGCTACGACCTCATCCTCGACACGGTCGGGAACTGTCCCTATGCCAGGGCCCGCCCCGCCCTGGCCGATGGCGGCCGCCTGCTGCTAGTGGCCACCGATCTCATGGGCACGCTCGGTGCGGTCATCCGGTCTCGTCGCCAGGCCGGGCATCGCATCATCGCGGGCGTCGCCGCCGAAAGACGCGAGGTGCTCGAGCTGCTGATGGCGCTCGCCGCCAGGGGCATCCTCACCCCTCCGATCGACCGCCGCTACCGGCTGGACGAGATCCGGGCCGCGCACGCGTATGTCGAGACTCGGCGCAAGCGGGGTTCGGTCATAGTCAGCATCGACTGACGGCCCGGCGACGCGACCACCGCACCTACACTAGCGTTGCTCTCGCAGCCGCTCCAACCCGTCGAGGATCACTTCCAGGCCGAAGCCGAAGTCGGCCGTGCCGTCGTGCGAACCGTCCGCAACGCGAGCGCTAAGTTCATGCATGAACGGATAGCGGTCGGCGGGCAACATCGGCAGGTAGCTGGCGGCGGCCGACGCGTAGTCGTCCGGGTTCACGGGAAAGTTCTGCTGCTGCAGCGTAAAACCGTAGATGTAGTTGTCCATTGTGTTCCACGCGCGATCGGTTTCTTGCCATGAGAATCCTGCCTCGCGCAGCGTGCCGAGCGTGGCGTCGATGTAGCGCAGCATGTTGGGTCCGACGCTGATTCGCGACACTACAAGCATCGGCGCCCACGGATGGGCCGTCATCACCGCAAGCGCGGAGACGGCGCGCGCACGCATGGCTGATTTCCAATCACCACCGCGCTCGGGCAGTGTGATTTCGCCGATAATCTGATTCACCATGCCGTCGAGCAACTGGTCTTTGCTGGCGACGTGATTGTAGAGCGACATCGCCTCGACTTTAAGCGTCGCGGCGAGCTTTCGCATGGAGAGCGCCTCGAGACCCTGCCGATCGGCCAGCTTGATTGCGGAGCGCAGAATGCGCTCCGGGCTGAGTGGAGGGCGTCGGGAGGCAGGCATGCGACAGACTACAGGTGCTGACAAGTGCAAGGCAAGCGGCCATGCGACTTGACGGCATATACGTACAGCGTACGTCGATGGTGGTGCTCTGGTGAACGGGCAACTGAATGCCAACCCCGCCACTCAAAATTATTCCGGCATCGCCATCTGCGTTCATCGCTGACGGGGTGGCGTGATCCGCGCGACGTGTCGCCGATGCGAACCCTCTCGGTTGTCGTCGTGCTGCCGTAAATCGGGCCGGCTCCTAAAGCCGGCAGTAGCCGTATCAAAAGAGACGGCGTTAAGGGCGTGGTCCCGGCGAGTCCCCGCATCGACAGCGACTCAACCCCGGCCTTGTCGACCAGCCTGAAGGCGGCCTCTAGCACCCGGTCGCGACTAAGCGGCTGGCGCCGCGGCGGTTCGCGACTTGCCCTTGGCCATTCAGGTCGCTGTCCATCCCGTCGTACCGGCCCAGCCGTGCAACATTCAGTCGCCTTACACCGTATACGTGATATGACTACAGTGTAAGTTAAAATGATTTACACCGTAAGCTTAAATCCTTGGCCGGTGGGCCGGGCTCTAGGACTAGGGCGGAGGAGACAGATGAGCGTTACAGTAGCTAAGCCAGCGCCAATTCGATCGGAGACTCCCATGACGATACGTGCTCTCGCCCTCGCCGTTTGTTTGCTCGCACCCGCGCCGGCCTTCGCGCAAGCCATCGACTACAGGGTGCTCGCCACGTCGAAGACCTCGACGATGGAAAGGGAAATGAATGACTTTGGTGCGCTGGGCTTCAAGTTCGCGTCGGTGATGGGCGGCGAGACCGCCGGCGGCAGTGAGGTCGTGGTGTTGATGCAGAAGGGCGGCGCCACGCCGGAGGGGAGCTACCGTTACAAGCTGCTCGCCACCTCGAAGACCAGCACCATGCAGCACGAGATGTCCGAGGCGGCGCTGGCCGGCTACGACTACGTCGGCCAGACCATGTTCGAAAGCGCGTTTGGCGGGGAGGAAGTGGTGTCGATCGTCGAGCGCGCCGGGGTGACCGGATCCCAATATGTCTACCGTTTGCTGGCAACCTCCAAGACATCAACGCTCCAGAAGGAGCTGAACGACCTCGCTCGTGATGGTTTCTCGGCGCTGGGGATGACGGTGGGCCGGACCTCGCTCGGCGGCAACGAGTTGGTGGTCATCGCCAGGAAAAAGAAGTAGCGACCCTGCTGCGCTGGTACCTTTGCGGGATGCCACTCTCGAAGGCTGCTTCTTCGATCCCATTAAACGGACGAACTAAGAGGCCGGAGTCGGCGATTGATTGCTAGACGTCGCTGATCGGCGGCCGCAGGCCCATCTTTTCCGGAAGCACGGGCGATTGCTGGGACAACGCGCCGGTCGAAAGCTTCTTCAGCAGCTTCAAAGCTGAGGCGTCACCTGATCACCCGTGGAGCGATCTCCACGGCTAGCGCCCGCACTCCGGGACTACACCGACCTCACTTGTGCTGAGCGCAAGTTTGGGGCGACACCTGACAAGCCTCGCGACGGTCCGCGTCACTCTGCTCACCCTGCCCAAGCGCGCCATGAATGCGCGCTCGAAGCGATAACAGGCGGCCAACGTCGCTCGACCGCTCCTTGTCGATGGCCCAAAGCCGCGCTGCGGTCAGCGCCCGTTCGCAAGCGGCGAGGGCGACGTCGAGCTGCCGATCTTCCAGTGCCATTGCCGCCCGCAGTGACGCGATTTCGAGCGTCGAGGGATGCCCATTTCCACCGTTTGCGTCCGCCTGCAGTTGGGCCTGATCGAGCAATTGCCACGACAACGCCGTGTCGCCGCGAGCGCGAGCCAGCAGTGCGCGCACCCGCAGGGCTTCGATCCTCTCGGGCCGGTCGGCCGAGGCGGTGGCGATTACTACGGTGCTGGTCGCGAGGAGCGCCTGCGCGCGTCCCGCCTGGTTCGCGGCTACCAGGGCCTCGGCGGCAGCAAGCTCGGTATGCGCAAGCAATAGCGCCGGGCCCGCCGCTCGTCCTGCCTGAACCGCGCGCTCGAGAACCCCGGCGGCTTCCGCATGGCGGCCCACCGCCATGAGGACCCGACCGAGTTCGAGGTCGGTCTGGAGATCGCGTCGGGTTGGACCCACGATCCGCGCGACCGCGGCGCGGTCCAGATCTGCCAGTGTGAATGCAGCGTCCGGCTGCCCGCCCGCGCGAAGCACCATGGTGGTGAGCACCGAGCGACGAATTACGGCCATCGACTGTCGCCCTTGACCGGCCTCGCTCTCGACCAACAACGGTTTCGCGATTGCCAGCGCGTCGGCCGTCCGGCCAACCGACATCAACGTGCGCGCCACGGCACTGCGCATGATCCGATGTTGCTCGCCGGTGCGGGTGCCGCTGGCCTCCAGAGCATGCAGCGCGCCGGTGGTGGTCGTGAGCGCCCGCGCGAACTGCCCCAGTGCAAGCTCGACATAGGCGCGATACAACCGGCACTCCACGCGACTCGGAACTCCGACATCGGCGCCTTGGGTCATCAGGCGATCGGCGCGTTCGAGCTCGGCCATCGCCCCGGGCAGATCGCCCATCTCGTAGGCGTAGCGCGCCGTTGAGCAAGCCAGGTTGACAGGAATTGCGCTGGTGGGTCCCGCCAGTTCTGGTCCCTGCACCAGCGCCTGGGCTTTGTGCATCAGCGCCAGACCCTCACGCCACGCAGCCAGCTCGCCGTAACGAGCCGCGGTCTGCCGCAGCAGCCCGATCTTCACCACCGGGCTCTCAAACTCCGTTTTGTCGAGCAGTTCGCTGGTGCGATCCAACTGGCGCCGGAGGGCACCCGGATCGTCACTTGCGGCATCTCGCATCACCAACTGCAGGAACTCATTGGTGCCGCGCTGGATGCGCTGCGCCGCCAGGGCGCGGTCACGTTCCTCACGCGCCGACTCCGCTTCCTGCCGCGCACGCCCACTCTCTTGTTCGGCGCGGCGCGCCTGCGTAATCGTGCCGACCAGCCCAGCCAGGACGGCCACAATCGCCAGCGTCCCTGCCGCAACCCCCGTCCGGTGGCGGGCGACGAAGCGGCTGATGCGGTAACTCGTCGTGGCGGCCCGTGCGGTGATCGGCTGGCGGGCGAGATGGCGCCGTAGGTCATCGGCAAGCGTGGTTACCGAAGCATATCGGTCGGCCGGCGATTTTCTGAGGGCGGTGGCGACAATGACGTCGAGATCTCCCCGAAGCGATCGCTGCAGACGCATCGGTGTCGTGTCACGAACGCCGGCGCTAGCGAGGGCGGTGCCGCCATCGCGCGTAGCCGTGGCCACCGTGTCCGACATCCGTGGCGGGTCGTCCTCAACGATCGCTCGCAACAACTCGGACGGCTTGTCGAGTACCTGCTCGGCCGGATGGCGGCCGGTCAGGAGGACGTGCAACAACACCCCGAGCGCGTAAACATCAGTCGCAGTCGAGACATCGCCGCGGTTCACCTGCTCGGGCGCGGCGTAGGCCGGTGTCAACAGCGCGTCGCCGTCAAGAGTCAGAGTCAAAAACGGTTGCTGCGGGTCAGACTCCAACAGGCGCGCGATACCGAAATCGAGCAGCTTCACTTGTCCGCTGCGGGTGACCATCACGTTGGATGGCTTGAGATCGCGATGGACGATCAAGTTCGCGTGCGCATGGGCGACCGGTGCGAGCACGTCGAGGAACAACCGCACACGATCGCTGACGCCGAGGCGGGCGGCGTCACAGTGCGCGACAATCGTCTGGCCCTCCACGTACTCCAGGACCAGATAGGGCTGCCCGATCGGTGACACTCCGGCATCGATGAGGTGCGCGATCTGCGGATGCGCCAGCTTCGCCAGAAAACGCCCTTCGCGTGAAAACCGTTCCTCGCCGGCACGGCCCACAAGTGCGGCACTGAGCAGTTTGACCGCCACGCGCCCTTCGTAGCGGCCGTCGCTGCGTTCCGCCAGCCACACGCTGCCCATGCCGCCGTGGCCGATCGGCTCGGTGAGCCGGTAGGCGCCCAGCTGCAACCCGGTCAGGGCAGAACGGGCCGGCTCAATGGTGGCGGCGCCTTCGAGGAAGTCGTCGCCCTCGAGCGCCTCACATCGAGCGAGCCAATGTGCGATCTGATCGGCGAGTTCAGGCGTGCGCTGGCGGATGCCAGCGAGCCAGGCCGCCCGCTCGGCACGAGGGAGCTCGAGCGCCGTGTCGAGATAGGGACTGGCTGATTGCCAACTGGCGCGGTGGTCACCAAGCACAAGGTCTACTCCGGCGGAATCGGGCCGCGCAGCGACGCGTGCAGATACGCCCGCGCCTTCACCCAGTAACGTCGCACCGTCCGGTCCGAAAGGCCCTTCATGGCCGCGATCTCTTCGAATGAAAACCCGCAGAAGTACTTGAGGTCCACGACCTCGGCCAACAGCGGCTCGATATCTGACAGATCGTCAAGTGCCTGGCTGATCCGGCCAAGCTCTTCTGGCTCGACGGCTGCCGCGACGTTGAGGGCGTCGGTGGAGAGTGCCGTGAGTTCGAACTGCCCGCCACGTTTCACCGCCTGCCGGTTTCGGGCGTAGTCGACGATCAGGCCACGCATCACCCGTGCGGCGTATGCCATGAAGCGGTTTCGGTCGGGAAATGCCGTGCCGGCGCGCTTTGAGAGATCGATGTAGGCCTCGTGCAACAGGCTCGTGGCGCCAAGCGAGACGCCCCAGCCATTGCGGGCCAGCTCACGAGTGGCGATGCGGTGCAACTCCGTATACAGCGCCGCGAACAGCGCCGAGCCTGCCTCAGCGTCTCCACCTTCCAACGATGAAAACAGCAGCGCGAGCGTCGAATCGGAGGGCAGCGGCATTTGGGGCTATGACACGAGGTGCAGCATATCGCACGGCTGGCGGCGCTGGCGGGTGCCGGTTGGCCGGTTTTCCGAGGGCTTTGCGATCCTCTAAATAGCGGCCGAATCTATCGGACGCGAGCTGATTGGAGAATCCCGTGACAGATCGAACGCGCGTGCTCATCCGGCGTGCTTCACTCATCGTCATCGCGGTGCTTGGCGCGATCACCACCGCCGACGTGGTCGCCCAAAGCTGCGCCAACTGTGGCGGGCCGCCGGCATTCAAGGTTCACGCCTTCGACGGGCTGATTGCCCGTAACGGAGGCAAATGCCTCGATTACCAGCCCGAGGCCCTCGGGACCCCCCTGGTGCTGGCTGACTGCGCGTCGGCGCGAGCCGTCGTCGTCCAGGAGTTTCCAAACCAGCGTCACGAGGTGTTGTTGCGTGCTGGCAGCAAGGTCATCGGCATGCGGCGCGTCCTCCCGGTGCCCGGCGACATCGACGACGGGTCGTCATCAGGCGTGCCAACCGATCCTGTTCTCGAGTTGCAGGATGTTGGCGTGCTGTGCGCCACCGTGCTGGATGCTGGGCCGTGCCTGAACGATCAGACGTTCGCCCTTGACGGCGACAGCATCCGGCTGGCGTCGAATCGCCTGCGCGTGGTCAAGGTCTTAAATGGCCGTGGCGCCAACGGCACACCGATCGTGCTGGGCTCGGCAGCGCTCGACAGCGCCGAGTTCTGGGAACTGCGCGCCACTGATGGAAGTCGCCGTCCACCAACGAGCGGGTTCGTCACGGTCTCGACACTTCCGCAGCTGCTCGCGCGCATGAGCCCGTATGGATCGTGTTTGACGGCCGATGATCCCACTTGTCCGGCATTACCCGCCGGGCCGGGAACCGTCATCACCATCGATGGCAGCATCGAAATCGAGAACGGCATCAACGCGCTGCAGGTTCCTGAAGGCGTCACGATCCGCGGCGATCGCCGTGGCGTGAACCTGGGTGGCGAGCTGCGCAAGCCGTCGGCGGGAACACTTTTCGAGATACGCGGCAGCAACGTGCGCATGACCAACCTTAGGCTTCGGGGACACAGCCGCAGTTCCGACGGCGGTCAGGAGCAGTCGAACGGCATCGCCGTAGAGGAACATAACTTCACGGGCACCATCATCGATCACAACGACATCAGCGACTGGACCTGGCGAGGTGTCAACGTCATCAGCAACCTCGAGAGTTCGGAATGCGACGATCCGTCAAATCCTCGCGAATGGCCGACCTTCACGTGGGTGGCGAGAAACTTCATTCATCACAACCGCCAGTACGAGAAGGGCTACGGCGTAAACGTGACCACTGGTGCGTTCCCGCTCATCGACGGCAACGTGTTCCTGGAGAATCGCCACGCCATTGCCGCCAACAACGCGTCGGCACATACCGGTTACCGAGCGTGGCACAACCTGGTGCTGTCGGCAGCGCCGCTACAACGCTATACCTTCTACACGCACGACTTCGACGTGCATGGCCGCGCGGATGGCGGTAAGGGCGGGAGGGCCGGCGGCTACGTTGACCTCTACCGCAATACCTTCCTGGGCACGAACCGTGCGAACTTCGAGATCCGCGGCACGCCCTGCAAGTTCGTCGATGTCCGCAACAACGCGTTTCTGCAGGAGCGGCGCGACGCGCTGAGCCTGGATGTCGGCCTGTTCGGATCAGGCAGTGTGACGTGGGTGGTGCCACCGTCACCGCCCCAGTTCGACCAGCCGAACCCCACTCGAGGCCTCGGCGTCGGGGACTTCGACGGCGACGGCGTGCAGGACCTGTTTCTCGCCACCGGGTCGGCCTGGTATTACTCACCGCATGGGGTCGCGGAGTGGCGATTGCTCAACGACCACCCCGATCGTCTCGACTCGCTGCTGTTTGGCGATCTCGATGGCGATGGCCGCACTGACGTGATCGGCAAGATCGGACGACGTGTGGTCGCGTCGTGGGGAGGCGCTTCCGAGTGGGACACGGTCAACGACACCGCCGCGCCCATCCGCGATCTCGCCGTTGGCGATTTCGACGCCAGCGGCCAGGCCGACATCTTTCACGCCGACGGAGCAACGTGGTTCGTCGCGTACAACAACAACCCCTTCGTGGAAGTTAACACCTCCTCCTTCCGCGTCAACCAGCTCCGGTTCGGCGACTTCGACGGCAGCGGCAGCACCGACGTGCTCGGCGTGGTGTCAGGGGCCTGGCGCGTCAGCTACTCGGCGGTGTCGGGCTGGACGTTCTTACGCAGCAGGCTCAGCGACACCGTCGGCCCACTACACGTCGCCGACTTCGACGGCAACGGGACGGCCGACATCGCCGCCGTCGACGTGCAGGTGCTTCCGTTCAACCTCAGGGTCTATCGATGGAAGGTCTCGCGCGACGGCATCGGCAACTGGGTCACCTTGGCCCAGCCGACGTTGCTGCCGTTGGCGGCCATCGGTGCTTTCGTGCCAGATGAACCGCAAGCGGACCTCTTGCAGTGGAACGCGAACGCCCTCTGGCGCGCCACCTATGGCGAGCGGCTGCCGGCGCGCCACGGTCGCCAGCATATGCGCTAAGCTGCGCGGCGGCAGCCTCATGAACGCTGCTCCAGCGGATTGCTCATCTCAGACGATCCGCTGGGCGGACGACTGAGCCTGCCACCTGCTGTCACTACTTCAACAACGCCGGCCAATTGAGCACGACGCTGATTGACGGTCGAGCCACTCGTCGATCGAGGGGCACTTCGACCAAGAAGCGCTGGCCGTCGGGAGTGGACTGCGGAGTAGTACTCACGCCCATGCTCGGAGGAAAGGGCAGCCGCTGCGGGATGCCACTCTCGAAGGCGGTAGCGGTTGTGTTCACTGAAGCCGCAAAAACCTCCGTACCAACTGGGGCCGTGTTGAAGACGATCTCGCGGTCGATGCGCCACTGCGGCCAACTGCCGTGGTCCTTCGAGACCTGCCACTTGCCCTCGCCGAATGACGGCTGGCCGGTCTGTCCTCGCACTCGGAACGGGCGGACATAGACCTCAGCCGCGCCAGTCTCGTTCGATGCGTAGGCAACCCAACGCATGTCGGGGGAAAAGACGCCAGCCCATTCATTGAAGCCCTCGCCGAGTATCAGATGTGGCTTGCGATCGCTGAGGGACAGCACCCACAGGTCATATCCCGTTTTCGTAGCGTTCTCGGTGTGATAAAGCAGAAACCGACCGTCGCGCGACCAGCTGGTCGGAAAATGCCGCAACCCCGGCTCCTTGAAGAGTACCTGCCCGTTGCCGACTCCGGTGGCGGCTTTCTCGAAGATCGTGTCGCCGAGACGGCCGGCCGAGTAGGCAATGCGGGCGCCGTCTGGAGACCACACAGCGGGCGAGTAAACGTCCTTATCGAATGTAAAGCGCGTGCGCCCGCCGCTGGCAAGGTCCAGCATCCAGAGGTCGCCCGGCACGCCGTACGGAGCGTCTTTCGCGACTGCGCGCGCGCCATCCGGCGACAAGACAACCCGCCGGTCCGTCCCTGGCGGTCCGAACGTGCCGACGGTCTTTCCCTGCCGGTCAACCGAGGTGAGCTGGAAGGTGCCAGGCGCCGATGCGGTGCGATAGACGAACACACCTTCGTCGGATACCGAAAATACGCCGGTAAAGTACCACGTGATCTCGACGTCGACGCCGGGAACCAGTCAAGTCAGCGGATACTGGCCACCGGTGTGCCAGCGGTCTTCGCGAATGGCCACCTGTTCTTTCCGCGCGCCGGCACTCTGATGGCACAACCAT
>JANMUX010000288.1:0-22309 GCA_031392125.1 Acidobacteriota bacterium
GCCGCGAGCAGCGGCAGTTCGCCCTTGATCGCCTTTTTCATCAACATGCCTGGGATCAGCAGACGGTTGATCTCGTTGGTGCCTTCGAAAATGCGATTGACGCGCGCATCACGGTAGTGGCCCTCGGCCGGGTAGTCGTGCACGAAGCCGTTGCCGCCGTGAATCTGCAGGTTCTCGTCAATCACGTAGTCAACGGTCTCGCTGCCAAGCACCTTGGCAATCGACGCTTCCACCGCGAACTCCTCGAGCGCCTGCAGCATGGGCGTGGGATCATCCGTCTTCTTGTCGGGCGCACCGGCAATCCGCTGGTCGATCAGCCCCGCCGTGCGATACATCATGCTCTCGAGCGCGTATTGCCGGGCGGTCATCTCGCCAAGCTTGTGCCTGATCGCGCCAAACGTCGCAATCGGGACGCCGAACTGCTTGCGCGAGGCCGCGTACTTGACTGCCTCGCCGATTGCCGCCTTCGCGCCGCCGGAACACATCGCGCCCAACTTGAAGCGGCCGAAATTCAGCACGTTGAAAGCCACCTTGTGGCCCTTGCCGATTTCACCCAGCACGGCGTCAGCCGGCACCTTAACCTCCTGCAGAATCACCGGAGTCGTCGAGGAACCATGGAGACCGAGCTTGTGCTCTTCCTTGCCGCTCGAGACGCCGGCCCACTTGCGCTCGACGATGAAGGCGGTGAAAAGTTCGCCGTCTACCTTGGCGAAGACGACGAACACGTCGGCGAAGCCGCCGTTAGTAATCCACATCTTCTCGCCCGAGACGATAAAGCTGCCGTCGGCTTGCTTGACGGCACGGGTCTTTGCGCCCAACGCGTCCGAGCCTGAGCCAGACTCACTGAGGCAGTAGGCGCCGACGACTTCGCCCGATATCAGGCCGGGCAAATACTTCTGCTTCTGCGCTTCCGTGCCGAACATGTAGATCGGCAGGATCGTCAGGTTGGCCTGCGCGCCAAAGGTGGCTCCGAACGAGGCATGACTGGCCAGTTCTTCCGACACAACCAGCGTCGAGATCTTGTCCAGGTCAACGCCACCGTAGGTCTCGGGAATGTTGGTGCCGAACAGGCCGAGGCCGCCGCACTTCTTGATCAACTCGCGCTGCAGCGCCCAGTCCTTCTGCTCGAGGCGCTCGTTGGCCGGCATCACCTCGCCGGCGATGAACTCCGATGCGGCCTGCCGAATCAGCTGGTGCTCTTCGGTGACCTTCTCCGGCGTCATCACCGACGCTGGCACCGTCTCTTCGATCAGCCACGAACCGCCCCTTGCCATCGTCTCCGTCGTCGCGCTTGCCATGTTGTCTCTCCCCAGCCGTTACATTCGTTCGAAGATACCAGCGGCGCCCATGCCGCCGCCCACGCACATCGTGACCAACCCGTATCGCGCTTTTCGGCGGTGCAGTTCGTGGATCAGCGTCGCGGTGAGCTTGCCGCCGGTGCAGCCCAGCGGATGCCCGAGCGCAATCGCGCCGCCGTTGACGTTGACCTTCTCAGGATCGAGATCGAGCGCCTTCATGCAGGCCAACGCCTGCGCGGCAAAGGCCTCGTTCAGCTCGATGAGGTCGATCTGATCGAGGGTGAGGCCGGTCTGCTTCAACACCCTGCGAATGGCCGGCACCGGCCCGATACCAAACAACTCGGGCTTGACGCCTGCGGTGGCGTAGCCGACGAACCGCGCCAGTGGTGTCAGACCGCGTTCCCTGGCCAGTTCCGCTGACGTCACAATCACTGCGGACGCCCCGTCGCTCGTCTGCGACGAGTTGCCGGCGGTGACCGTGCCGCTGACATGAAACGCCGGCCTCAACTTGGCCAGTGCTTCGATCGAGGTGTCACGGCGAGGGCCCTCGTCGGTGTCGAACACGATCTCCTTGACCTGGGGTCCGCCTTTCGAAGTTGTGACCACCCGCACAGTGAGCGGAACAATCTCACCCTTGAACCGGCCTGCATCGATCGCGGCGATGGCGCGTTGGTGGCTACGCAACGCGAACTGATCTTGCGCCTCTCGCGACACCGCGGATTCGCGCGCATGATTCTCGGCGACCAGGCCCGTGCTGAGATAGACATCCGGATAGCTGGCCACCAGCGCCGGATTGGGCGACACCTTGTTGCCGCCCATGGGCACCATGCTCATCGACTCGGTGCCACCAGTGACGGCCGCCTGCCCGTGGCCGAGCATGATGCGCTCTGCTCCGTATGCGATCGCCTGTAGCCCAGAAGAACAGAAGCGGTTCACGGTGACGGCCGACGCCTCAACCGGAATGCCGGCGCGCAGGCTGGCGATGCGCGCGACGTTCAGTCCCTGCTCGCCCTCCGGCATCGCACAACCCAGAATCACATCGTCGATCGATGCCGGGTCGAGCCCGGCTACCCGGGCAAGCGCGCCGATCATGGCGCTGGCGGCCAGTTCGTCTGGACGCATCACGCTGAGCGTGCCCTTGGGCGCCTTGCCCACGGCGGTGCGAACGGCGGAAACGATAACGGCATCCTGCATGGCGGTTCCTATTTCACTGGCGTGACGACGTCGGCCAACAGGCCCTCGACCGCGTCACCGACCAGCGAGGTCTTCATCTCGAACAGGTGATTGGCGTCTTCGATGGTGATCAATTCTTTCGGCTCCGGAATCTGCCCATAGAACTTCCGAACCTCCTTGATCGAAATCAGCTCGTCGTCTTCACCGTGGACGATGAACTTCGGCAGCGTGCAGTTGTGCAGCACGTCGAATTCGTAGCGGTCGACGGGCGGGGCAATGCCGAGCAGCAGCGAGACACGCGGGTCCTCGGCGCCGACCGTCATGGCGATCCACGAACCGAACGACATGCCGGCCGCCCAGATCGCCAGGCCGGGGAAGCGATTGGCGACGAAGCTGATTGCGGCCTTGAAATCGTCCTTCTCACCCGGGCCGGAATCGAACACGCCGGCGCTGCGCCCGACTCCCCGAAAATTGAAGCGCAAGGCGGCGACGCCGATTCGCGGCATGGCCTTGGCGGCCTGGTAAAGCGCTTTGGTGTGCATGGTGCCGCCGTGCAGCGGATGGGGATGGCCGAACACGGCCACCGCTCGCGGCTCGCCGTCGGGCAGGTCCAGCAGCGCTTCGAGCGGGCCCATGGGCCCGGGGATCTCACGCAGGAATTCGGGTGTCATCAACAAACCTTCCAAGAATCTCCGCGAACTTGTCGGGCCGGGTCACCAGGCCGATGTGGCCGGTGCGCTCGAACACGACGCGTTGTGCCGACTGCAGTTCCTTCATGTACTGCTCGGTCACCTGCACCGGCACGACCCTGTCGAGAGCCGGCTCACCGGTGATCACGAGCGCGCGCGCCCGGATGCTCGAGGGATCGGCAAACCGGTGCGCCGCCGCCCAGGCGACTCGCCGGGCCATGCGGGTCGGCGATGCCGGCGCCATGGCGATGCGCGCACCCTGGCCGGCCATGAACCGCAATCGCGCCGCCAGCGTGGGAAACGCCGCGGCAACCTCCGGCCTCATCCGTCCTGGCGTTGTGGCCACGAACATCGGAGTCAGCAGCCTGGGCGAGCTTAAGAACCGCTGTTGTTGCGGATTCGGCTGCCACCCGCTGTGCAGCGCCGATGCCAGCACCAGCGCCGATACCCGTTCTGGGTACCGCGCACTGAACTCCGCGGCAATCAAGCCGCCGTACGACACCCCGACGATGGTGGCCTGCGACAGGCCGGCACGGTCCATGGCAATGCCAACCTGGGTGACGTAGTTGCCGAACTCCTTCGCAAGAACGCACTCGAACGGGCTGGTTTTCTCGTCGCACAGCGAGTAGGAGACGACGCGGTGGTGTTTCCCCAACGCCTCGACGGCAGGACGCATCCACTCCCATCGACCCTGCAGTCCCGGGATGAGCACGATCGGCGAACCGCTGCCGAGATCGATCACGCGTCAGTTCCTCAACGGCTTTCCGGTCTTGAGCGTGTGCTGAATGCGCTCCAGGGTCTTGCGCTCGCCGATCAGGCTCATGAAGGCTTCGCGTTCCAGATCCAGCAGATACTGTTCGGTCACTGTCGTCGCATGCGGCAGGTTGCCACCGCCCATGATGTGAGCAAGCTTACGGCCGACCACCGCGTCGTGATCGGTCGCGCGGCCCGCACGCCAGGCCAGGTGCACACCCAGGTTCAGGGCGGCCGTCAGCGATTCACCGCCGACGGGAATGGCGGTGCGCGGAGCCGGCGCGCGGTAACCCTCGCGTACCCGGTCGAGTGCCTTTGCCTTGGCATCGGCCATCAGGCGCTCGCGATTCATGGTGAAGCTGTCGGTCACGGCCAGGTAGCCAAGGCGCAGTGCATCGGGCCCGCTTGCCGAAACCTTGGCCAGCGCGATGGTCTCGAAGGCCTTCTGGATGTAGGGCAGGGGATCGCTTTGCGGCGTGGGGAGTTCGGCCATTGCCCTGGCGGTCATCTCTTTCGTACCGCCGCCACCCGGAATCAGCCCAACGCCGACTTCGACCAGACCCATGTAGGTTTCGGCTGCGGCCTGCACACGGTCGCCGTGCAGGGCGATCTCGGTGCCGCCGCCGAGTGTGAGACCGGCGGTGGCCACGACGACCGGAACCGGGCTGTAGCGCAGTGCCATGGTCGCTTGCTGGAACGCCCGAACCATCATGTCGAGCTCGTCCCAGTTGCCTTCCTGCGCCTCGAGCAGCACGAGCATCAGGTTGGCGCCGGCCGAGAAGTTCGGTGCGTCGTTGCCGACCACTAGCGCCTGCCCGCTCTTGGCGGCCTCTTTGACGCCGGCGTGGAGCATTTGCACGGTGTCGCCACCAATCGCGTTCATCTTCGAATGGAACTCGACCGCAATGACACCGTCGCCGAGGTCGACGAGGCTGGCGCCCGAGTTCTTCTTGATCACGCGGTCGTGTTCCCTGGCCGTGCGCAGGATCTGCAGGTCAGCGGCCGCGGGTTTGACCAGCCCGTCGCGAAAGCGCGTCAGTCCGCCTTCGAGCAGGCTTGCGACGAGCGGCGGTACGCCGCCCACCATCGCGTGGCCGCCGGCTGCCTCGGCGGCTGCCAGCACTTCGCGCACGCCGATGATGTCGAACAGCTCGAAGGGGCCGAGATCCCAGCCGAACCCCCACCGCATGACCCGATCGACATCGTCGATTGAGTGGGCGATGTCGGGCGTGACCCGTGCGGCGTAAATGAGTGTCGGCGCCAGCGTGGCGCGCAGGAACGCACCGGCCTTGTCCTTGGCAGAAAACAACGCGCGCACGCGTTCGGGAAGGTCGTCGATCGAGCGACCCGCCTCGATCGACGCGATCCTTGCCGATTGCTTCGCGCGGTACTCGAAGGTCGCCGGGTCCAGCGTCCAGATTTCGGTTTCGCCCTTCGCGTTTTTGCGCCGCTCGTAAAAGCCCTTACCGGACTTTTCGCCCAGCTGCCCGCGCTTGATCAGCTCCTCGACCAGTGGCGGCACGGCAAAGGCGGCGCGGTCGGCGTCGGTGGCCAACCGCTCGTTCAGGTTGCGCAACACGTGGGCGAGTACGTCGATGCCGGCGATGTCCATGGTCCGGAACGTCGCGCTGCCGGGGCGGCCGAGCGCCGGGCCGGTGATCGCGTCAATCTCCTCGATGGTGAACTGGCCGGCGGCCAGCACCTCGAGCGTGCGCGCGACCCCGTAAAGGGCAATGTGGTTGCCGATGAAATTCGGCGTGTCCTTTGCGATCACGACACCCTTGCCAAGCGTGTGGTCACCGAACTTTGTTACCGCGGCGACAACGGCCGGATCGGTCTCGGCGGTCGGGATGATCTCGAGCAGGCGCAGATAGCGTGGCGGATTGAAGAAGTGGGTGCCGATCCAGTGACGGCGGAAATCATCGGAGCGTCCTTCGGCCAGCGTGGCGATCTGGATACCCGAGGTGTTGGTGCTGACAATCGAGCCCGGCCGGCGCTTCTCGTCGACACGAGCCAGCAACTGCTGCTTGATGTCGAGGCGCTCGACGATCGCTTCCATGATCCAGTCGGTCTTGGCGATGGCGTCAAGATCGGTGTCGAAGCCGCCGGTGGTGATCAAGCGAAACGCATCCGGTGTGAACTGCGGATCGGGCTTCAACTTGCGCGCTTTTTCGAGGCCTTGGCGGGCCTGGTCAGCGGTGAGGTCGAGCAGCAGGACCGGGATGCCGGCGTTGGCGCAGTGCAGGGCAATCTGCGCGCCCATCGTGCCGGCGCCCAGCACCGTGACGGAGTTGATTTGCGTCATCTGCGGCCCACTCCATTGATGAACAGGTCGACCACCGCATCTGCTTCGGCGGTCAAGTCGTACTTGCGTCGGCTGAGCATCCAGTTGGTGGCCATCTCATCGAGCGCCCCAAAGAAAATCTTGGCCGCGGTTGTTGCACTGATGTCTTTGCGGAAGGCGCCACTTTGCTGGCCTTCGGCGATCGCATCACGAATCAACTTGAGGTAGTCCTGCAGGAAGGTGGCGGAGAAGCGCTCCATGAACTTCACCGATTGCCGAAGTTCGACCTGGAACACTACCGCGAGATTCTGGTCGCGACCGAGGCGGCCGAGGTGTAAATGCGCGATGCGCCGCAGGCGCTCGGCCGGATTGGCGGCGTCGGCGACCGCGGCGCGGCCTTCGGCAATCACCTCGCTCATCGAGCGCTCGAAGATCGAGACGAGCAGGTCGTCCTTGCCCTTGAAGTAGAGGTAGACGGTTCCGGCCGCTACGCCGGCCACCCGGGCGACGTCGGCGACTTGTGACTGGAAGAAGCCATGCTGCGCAAACACCCGAGTCGCGGCGCGCAGGATCAGGTCGCGCTTGTCGCCCGCCGCACCGGTCGTTCTGACCGCCGTCAGCCGACGGGCGGCTACCGGCATTGCCGCCGCCGATGAATGAACATTCATTCATTTTCTGCCCGGCGTGCCCCGGTGTCAACTGCCTCCGTTGCTCGTGCGAAAATGCCCAATGCTACGTCGGCGCCTGCCCCTCGCGATCGCAGCCACCTGCACCGGGGCCGCGGCCTTTGCCAGCCTGAGTGTTCTCGATCGCATCGTGACGGGCGAGAAAACGATGCGGGTCGCCTTGCTGCCATCGTGGTGGCTACTGCTCGTATCGGTGACGGCAGCCGCGCTGATATTTGCCGTGGTCGGCGGCCTCTTGCGTCGGCGAACCGCGAGTCGCGCAACCCGGCTCGAGAGCCTTGTTCTGCCGCTCTGCGCACTCAGCCTCCTGACGCTGCCGTATTTACCGCTCCTGCCCGATCGCTGGCCTGTGCTGCAAGCACTCGCCGGTCCGCTCGTTCCGGTGGTCTGGCTCGTGGTCGCCGCGCTTCAGGCGTGGGTCCTCTGGCAAGCGGCCGCCATAGACCCGGCCGCACTCTCCAGCTTCCGTGGGCCGCGGGTGGTGGCGGCCATTTTCGTCACGACCCTGGCGATCAGCGGCGCGGTGGCCGGTCGGCTGATGCCGTCGGCGGTCTACCCGGGCGGCGACGAGCCGCACTACCTGGTGATCGCACAGAGCCTTTGGCGCGACGGCGACCTGGACATCTTCAACAACCACCAGCGAGGAGACTATCGCGAGTATTTCAATGCCGAACTGGCGCCCCACTACATGAACGCCGGCGTTGATCAAGGCGTCTACTCGGTGCACCCGATTCTGATGCCTCTTCTCGTCGCACCGGTCTACGCCGCCGGCGGCTACAGCGGCGTCGCCGCGCTGATCCTGCTGGCTGGTGCGGTCACGGCGGCGGTTGCGTGGTGGTGGGTAAGAAGCGTACTGAATGCCACCGGTGCCGCGACATTTGGCTGGGCCGCGATCGCTTGTTCCGCGCCGTTCCTGCTGAACGCCTTCACGGTGTATCCCGAGGTGTTTGGCGGACTGTGCGTGATCAGCGCGTTGGTGCTGGCCGTCAGGACGCCGTTAGGTCGGCCGGGCATCGGACGGCACGTGGCCGTCGGGATTGCCTGCGCTGCGCTGCCCTGGCTCAGTACGAAATACGCGCCGATGTCGGGGGTCCTGTTACTGGTTGCGTGTGCCCGGCTGTGGCAGGGGCCGGCCGCGTTGCTGCGCCAACCAAAGGCCTGGGCTCTTGCATTGCCCTATGGCGCCTCGCTGATCGCCTGGCTCGCTTTTTTCTACATTTACTGGGGCATCCCGTCGCCGACCGCCGCCTATGGCGAGCACGGCCAGACTTCGTTGCTCCATCTCCTGCGCGGCGCGCCGGGTCTGCTGCTGGATCAGGAGTACGGCCTGCTGGCATTTGCCCCGGTGTACGCCTTGGCCGGGTCCGGATTGGTCAGGATGTGGCGCACCGGCGGCGAGCTTCGCCGGCAGGCGATCGAGATCACGTGTGTCTTCGCGGCGCTGCTCGCCACGGTCGGCTCCCACTTGCTCTGGTGGGGCGGATCAGCGCCGCCTGGCCGTCCCCTGGTCTCGGGCCTGTTCCTGCTTTCGTTGCCAATTGCGGTGGCTTTCAACGATGCTCCCGCCGGCTCGGCTCGACGAGCCGCGCATCACCTGTTGCTCTGGCTGGGCATCGCAATCGCCCTGACGTTGATTGTCGCCAGCGACGGCTTTTTGATCGACAACGGCCGTGACGGCATCTCGTCCCTGCTCGAATACTGGTCTCCCGCATACCAGTTGGCGACGGTGGTGCCTTCGTTCATCAAGGGGAACCTGATCCACGCCTGCCTGCTGGCGCTCTGCTGGCTGGCCGCGGCGACCGGCGCGGGCATCCTGCTGTCGCGATGGCAGAAGCTTGCGCCCGGGGCCGCTGCACTGCTGGCGTTGGCCGTGCTGGTGGCTGCGCTGACGCTCGTGGTCCTGATGGTGCCGATGCTACCCGGCGCAATCGCTAGCCCCGGCATCAATCTGGCCGCGCGTGCGCGGCTGGTTGCGCTCGACCGTTTCGATAGCCGGCGCAATCCGACTGGGGTGCGCTACGACGAAACCGTGCAAGTGGGCGACGCCGCCTCGCTGTTGCCGTACCTGTCACTACAATTACGCCCTGGGCTGCGCCCCGAACGAACGCCCATGCCTCTGCTTCACAACGGCCGCTTCTCGCTACCGGCCGGCACCTATGCAATCGACGTTACGTTTGGACAGCAAGTGCCGGCGCAGCCGCAGACCCTTTCGGTGCAAGCGGGCCGCACGGGTGCGCCACTGCAAACCTGGCAGGTCCAGCCTCAACCAGCAGCGAGCTGGCGCGCCGAACTGGCCTTGCCGGTGGATGTCAATTTCATCGGTCTGCGCGGCCCGGCTGAACTCGAGCGGGCAATCGACCGCGTGACCATCACACCCATTCACCTCGTGGACGCCAGCGCCCGCCCGCGGCTGCCGGCGGTGATCGCGGCGAGGACCTACGCCGGCGTTACGGTGTTTTTCCACGACGAGCACGCGCATTCGGAGCCGCAAGGACTCTGGGTGCTGGGCCGCCGCACGGCGCAGTTCTCCATCGTTCCGGCGCCAGGCCAAGCTCGCAGGGAGGTGTTGCGCTTTCACAGCGGGGGTGAGCCAAACACGGTGAGGATGAGCGTTCCCGGATGGGAGTGGGAGGGAGCGCTGGTCGCTGGTCAAGTAGGCGAAGTGGAACTACCGCCAGCCGTTGCCGGCGTGATTCCGTTGACCGTGACCACGACCAACGGCGCCCGGCCCAGCGACCGTGATCCGGCATCCAAAGATTCACGACTGCTTGGCATCTGGATCGAGATCAGGCCCTGACGGCTCGCTACCCGGGAGCAAACTCGTAACACCCGGGCGTAATCAGTAGTCGGCCGCGCGACGTGAACGACAAGCTCGACGGCGCGACGATGCCCGCACCACGAAACTGCACCGTCCGCACTTTCTCGCCGTCGGCCTCGTAGACGTAGGTAAACGGTACGACGAATGACACCCAGAGCCGGCCCGCGCCATCGACAGCCGCAGTTCTCACCGTCGGCGACACCATCGGCAGCTCGCCGTCACCGACGGTCCGGCGCGGCCAGCGCGTGGGAATTGCCGCGACCACTGGATCGATCTCGCGACCTTGAATCGTCCGCTCGTATAGCAGCTCGCCGCTGGCGTCGTACTTTCGGAAGGCGGGCGCTCCCGCCATGAACACAAAATAGAAGCCGCCGCCGGGCTCCGGAATCGGAATGCCTGCATTGAGCGCGAGGTGCAACTGCCGGTCCGACTCCTGACCGGTTCGGCGAAGCTGGCCGACCGTCCTGGTCGGCGTCCCGCCGAGCCCGTACTCGGTAATCAACCATCCCGAGTCGGGTTGGCTCATGACCACTGAGCGGCCGGTGAAGGCGAGGGTGCCGACGCCGTTCAGGCTCAGCGAACCGAGCACCACTCGGGCCGCGCCACGGCCAGGCAGGATGAAGCCACCGGTTCGCACGCCAGACGAATCAAACAGCTGCACGCGCTCGCGGCTATTCGGAGCATCAGCGACGGCAAAGCTGCCATTGATCGCGACATCAAAAGCGCTTGGCTCGATCACGCGCCCATCCTCGGCGCCGATCTGCACCAGCTTGCGGCTTGAGCGGCCATTCTCGGCGACGGCATACACGGCGTGCGCCCGCCGATCGAAGACGTAGTAATCGCCGACCGCCGTTTGCTTGAAGCCGATCGGTTCCCTGAACAGGCCCACCACTTCGGGCGCGAGGGTGTCGACCGATCTCAACACCTCGACCCGTCCAGGTGAAACACGAACGGCGGCCTGGTAACCCAGTGCCGCCGTGGTGACCAACAGGAGGACGATTGCCGTCGCGCTAATAAGCCGCAAGACCCTTGATGGCGGCGAGGACGTCGGCCGATTGCGGCAGGATCACTTCCTCGAGCTCCGGGCAGTAGGCGACCGGGCAGTCCATGGCCGCCACGCGCTTCACGGGTGCGTCCAGGTGCTCGAACAACTCGTCGCCGATGCGCGCCGCGATCTCGGCGCCAAAGCCGCAGGTCAGGGTGTCTTCGTGCGCGATGATCACCCTGTTGGTTTTGCGCACGAGGGCCGAGATGCCATCCCAGTCGTACGGCATGATCGTTCGCAGGTCGAACACGGCGACGCTGATACCGTCCTTCTCTGCCTGCTGTGCGGCAAGCAGCGAGCGCTGCACCAGCGCGCCCCACGTCAGCACCACCATGTCGGTGCCCTCCCGGCGCAGCGAGCCCTTGCCGAACGGAATCATGAACTCGGCGCCCGGGTAGGCGCCCTTGTTGTAGGTCTGCCGATACAAATGCTTGTGCTCCAGGTACAGCACGGGATCGTCGCAGCGGATGGCCGTGCGCAGCAGGCCGGCGGCATCCACCGCGTTGCTCGGGAACACGATGCGTATGCCCGGGCAGTGCGCGAAAATGCTGACGCCCGACTGGCTGTGGTACGGCGCGCCGCCGCGCAGGTAGCCGCCGATCGGCACCCGCAGCACCATCGGGCACGACCAGTTGTTGCCCGAGCGATAACGCAACATGGACATCTCGTCCTTGATTTGCATCATCGCCGGCCAGATGTAATCGAAGAACTGGATCTCCACTACCGGCTTGATGCCGCGCGTCGCCATGCCGACGGCGCGCCCGACGATGTTGGCCTCGGCCAGGGGGGAGTTGAAGACCCGGTCGGCGCCGTGAGCCTTCTGCAGGCCGTGCGTTACCTTGAACACGCCACCCTTGCCGGGCACGTGGGCGAGTGCCGCCACTTTGCTCGCGTCGGCGACGTCTTCGCCGAACACGACAATGCGCGGGTTCTTCGCCATCTCGTCCTTCAGCGTTCGGTTAATCGCCGCCACCATCGTGTCGGGCTTGCCCTCGGGCTGGGCCGGCGTCTCGAACTGCGCCGATGTCGGGTCGACGTCGGGTGAGAACACGAATGAACCGGCGGTCTCGATCGACGGCTTGGGCGCCTTGAGAGCGGCATCGGTGGCCTCGGCGATCTCGCGATCGACCGACGACGCAATGTCGTTCAGCTCGCTTTCGGTCGCGAGTTTCTCGTCGGCCAGGAACGCGCGCATCTTGGTGATTGGATCGCGCAGCGCCTCGGCCTTGCGCTCATCCGGCGTCTTGTACAACCGCTCATCGTCCGACAGCGAGTGCGAGTACGGGCGAATCACCTTGGCGTGGACGAACGTCGGCTTGCGTTCGCGGCGCACCCGCGCCACGGCCTCGCCCATGGTGCGGTAGCTGTCGATGAAGTCGGTGCCGTCGCAACGAAAGACTTCGAGGTTTGGGAACGACTCGACCAGCTTCGAGATGTCTCCGCCGGCCGTCTGTACCTCAACCGGCACCGAGATCGCGTAACCGTT
Source organism: Acidobacteriota bacterium (assembly GCA_031392125.1). GTDB lineage: Bacteria > Acidobacteriota > Vicinamibacteria > Vicinamibacterales > UBA2999 > 12-FULL-67-14b. The sequence continues at coordinate 12,233 of JANMUX010000288.1, forward strand.
GTCTTCGACCAGGAACAGGACGGGCACGTTGCGCGTGCAGGCGGTGTTGAGCGACTCCCAGAACTCGCCCTCGCTGGTCGCGCCTTCGCCAATCGACATGTAGGTCACTTCGTCAGGGTGATAGCGATCCTGCCGGTCGGCAATGGCCGCGATCCGCTCGTATAGCAAGCCGGCTTCCCCGGCGCCGACGGCCTGCAGGCACTGCGTGCCGGTGGGGCTACCCTGCGAAGGGATGTTCAGGCCCTTGTGGCCCCAGTGCGACGGCATCTGGCGTCCGCCTGAGTTCGGATCGTCCTTGGCGCCAACGGCGCTCAACAGCATTTCGAGCGGCGTCATGCCTAACTGCAGGCACAATGCGCGATCGCGGTAATAGGGATAGAACCAGTCGTAAGCCGGGCGCAGGTGCATGCCTGCGGCGGTCAGCACGGCTTCATGGCCTGCGCCGCTAATCTGGAAAAAGATCAGGCTCTGGTTTTTGAGCTGGATCTCCTTGTCGTCGAGCCGGCGCGACATGAGCATGGTGCGGTAAGCCCGCAATAACTCGTCGCGCGTGAGACCGCCCCAGCGTGCGCTCGTGTCCCCGGCGGGAGCCGTGCGCGCGTCGGGTCTGGATGCCAGCGTCGAAGCCTTCATGTCGCGAAAATTATAGCATCCGGCCGGATGCTATAATCCGCGCCAAACGACCCTTCGACACGCTCAGGTTCGCCCCGAGCGCAGTCGAGGGGCGGGAACCAATCCTTATGCCCTCAACATCAGTACGGCTCTATCGCTGGGACGAAATCGCGCTCGAAAAGGTCACCGAAATGATTTCGCGGAAGATCATTACCGGCGAACGCGAAATGGTCACGCAAATCTACCTCAAGCGTGGTGCGCTCGTGCCCATGCACTCCCACGAAAGTGAGCAAATGACCTATGTATTACAGGGTGGTTTGCGTTTCGTGATCAACGGTGAGGAGATCATGGTGCGCGAAGGCGAGGTGCTGCACATTCCGTCATGGCTTCCGCACCAGGCCGAAGCCATCGACGACACTTTCGAGATGGATATCTTCAGCCCCATCAGGCAGGACTGGCTGGACGGCACCGACAGCTACTTCCACGACAAGAAATGACAAGACATCACGAGTCGTGAACGTCCTCTTCACCATTGCCGTTCTCGCGGTGCTGGCAATGTGGGCCCTGGCTGTCTACAGCCGTCTCAATCGCCTGCGTCGCCAGATCCTGATTGAGTGGAAACAAGTCGACGCGCGCGAGAAGGCCGGAGAGGCGGACGTCGATGGCACACGCTACAACCAGCTGGCTGCCGCCTACAACGCAGCGATCGAGGGCTTTCCCGACAACATCGTTGCTGGCCTGGCGGGCTTCCGCCCCGCGCAGATGTTCGTCAGTAGCCCGAAGTAACGACCAACTTTCAGCCCTCGACCAGTTAGTGGATGTGCTTCTTCCAGTCGTTCTTCCAGTCGTCATCTGAAGAGCGGCCACCGGAATAGACGTCAAACTTGCTGCGGGCGCGGCCCATCTTCCAGCGCAGCCAGCGATACTTCAAGTCGTCGAGCGGCCTGGCGCGCAGCCCCTTCAAATACACATAGCCGACCACCAGCCCACCGAGGTGGGCCGTGTGAGCGACGCCGCCACCTGGTCCGCCGAGCGCCGAGAAGAACGCGATCGCGCCAACGATCATCACGAAGTACTTTGCCGGGATCGGGAAGACGAAATACAGGTAGATCGGACGGTTCGGGAAATACATGCCGTAGCCGAGCAGCAGCCCGTAGATCGCCCCCGACGCTCCCACCGTCACCGAGTAGTAGATGCCGTCGACAAAGAGCGACAACAACAGGCTGGTGGCCGCCGCGCCCACGCCGGTGACGAGGTAATACTTCGTGAAGAAGCGCGTGCCCCAGGTGCGCTCGAGTTCGGTGCCGAACATCCACAGCGAGAGCATGTTGACCAGCACGTGCCCCACGCCGGTGACGCTGTGCAGGAACATGTAGGTGAAGGGCTGCCAGAAAGCAAAGTCCTCGAACACCGCGCGTGGCTCGAGGCCGAGCCGCAGCGTCATGGCGGGCACGATCAGGTTCAGCACGAACAGCACCACGTTGGTGATGATCAGGAACTTCACCGCCGGCGTCATGCCGCCCGGGCCGAAGGAAAACGAGGCGCCTGAGGAAGTGGGGTAACGAGCCATGCGCGTCCGCGAATCGTACTACGGGAGCGGTTCCACCGGCGGGACCGTATCGGCCCGTGCGGCTCCGGTCGACGGCAAGCCTGCCGCCAGCGCGGCCGCAACCAGCGGCAGGAACGCCAGCACCCCCAGGGTGTTCTCGATGCCGAACCGGTCGGCGCCGGCGCCGATCAAAGGCACCGCAAGACTGCCCATCCCCCAGGCAAATCCCATCATCAGCGACGACACCGTTGCGGCACCGCCCGTTACAAAGGTTTGCGCAAAAGTCACGCTGATTGGCAGCGTCGACTGCAGCAGCAGCCCACCAATCGCCAGCATCGCGGTGAAGCCAATCGGCGACAAGTGCGGCGCGACGGCCATGAACGGAACGGCGGCGATCAGCGACCACACGATCACGCGGCGTGGGCCAATCCGGTCCGCCAACGGGCCGCCAAAGAATCCGCCAATGCCGCTGGCGAATAAATACAGCGACACCGCGGTGCTGGCCTCGGCAATGGTGAAGCCCTGGCGCGTCAGCAGCGTGGGCGTGAACGTCATGAAGCCGTAGGTCGTTGCCGTGCGGAACACGATGGTGAAGTAGAGCAACGACAACGGAACGGCGGCCGGGCGCAGCGTGGCCCACGTCGACCGCTCGTGCGCTTCGGGCAGTGTCATGGGCGGGACCTGCCGCAACGTCCACCACAGTCCTATCAGCCCGGGAATCATGATGAGCGGCGACCACCGCAGTCCCATGTAGGCGATGAACGGCGCAAACAGGAGGGGAGCGGCGGAGAAGCCCAGTGAGCCGCCGGACAGGTGCGCCGACATCGCGAGGCCCTTACGATGGTCGGCCATGCGGTAAACCAACGCCGCCGCTGGCGGATGAAAGGCCGCGCCACCAAGCCCGCCAACGACCAGGATCGCGCCGAGCATCAGCGGCGTGGTGGCGAGTCCCACGAAACTGAGTACGACGACCGCGAGCAGCGGCCCGGCCATCACGAGCAGGCGCGGGCGCCAGCGATCGGCGAGAGCGCCGAAGCCGAGCTGCGACACCGAGTTCGCCATCTGGAAACACATGGCCACAATCCCGGCGGTCGCCAGCGACATGTTCAGGTGTGGAATCAGTAACGGCAGCAGCGGCGCGTAAATGTTTGTGTAGCCGTCAACGATCACATGTGTCGATGCGATCTTCCAGATTGAGGTGTGAAGACCAAGCCAGCCGCGGTCTTTCACTTCCTCATCCTTCTGAACCGGCCAAGCACCAGGTCACGCGCCTCGCCGAACTCCTCGATGCGCAGGACCTGCGCCGCTAACGCCAGCGTCACCAATGCCGCGCCGATGCTCAGCGTCAGCCGCACCACTTGCAGCATCAACGCCTGCCCGGGCAGCCAGTTCGTCAGCAGCGCGTTCGCGCCCCAGGCCGCCACCGCCATCGCCGCGGTCGCGGCGACGATTCGGACCAGCGAAGCGACGATGCGGTCGCCGTCAATGCCGTTCAACTCGCGGCGCATGAGCCATAGCTGGACACCGGCGTTCAAGAGGGCAGTGATCGAGGTGCCAAGCGCGAGGCCGCGAAAACCCAGGCGGCCGACCAGCCACCAGTTGAGGCCGACGTTCACCGCCACCGAAGCCATGCTCACCATGACCGGAATTCGGCTCTTGTGCAGCGAGTAGAAGGTGGGCGAAACAATGCGCACCACTGAGTAGCCGACCAGCCCCAACGCGTAGAACTGCAGTGCCGAGGCAGTCGCCATCGTGTCGGCTGCCGTGAAACGGCCGCGTTCGAAGATGACCGCGACGATCGGCTGCGCCAGCACGATCAGGCCGAGTGTTGCCGGCACGTTCAGCAGCATCATCAATTTGATCGCGTCAGCCAGCGTCGAGCGGATGCGGTTGAAGTTGCCTTCAGCCACCAGTCGAGAGATCGCGGGCGTCGACGCTGCCGCGATCGAGACGCCAAACAGGCCGATCGGCAGGTACATCAGACGGAACGCGAGATCCAGGTAAGTCACCGCACCGGTGCCGGCGCTGGTGGCCAGCATGGTGTTGACGAAGACATTGATCTGCGTGGTCGCCAGGCCAATGGTGCCAGGCCCCATCAGCAGCAGCACGTGACGCAGCCCGTCGTCACGGAGGTCGATTCTTGGCCGGTAGCGAAAGCCCTCCTTGTGAAGGGGCGGCCACTGGATCAGCAACTGGCCGATGCCGCCGGCCAGGGTGCCGACGGCGACCACCGTGATCGGGTCGACACCGAACGATGGGGCCAGCGGAATGAACACGACCGCCACCGCCACGACCGCGATGTTGAACATCGCCGGCGACAAAGCCGGGACGAAGAAGTGCCCCAGCGAGTTGAGCATGCCCATCAACGCGGCGGCCACCGCGACCAGTGTCAGCAGCGGCAGCATGATGCGCGTCAGGTGAACAGTCAGCTCAACCTGTCCGGGGACGGTGCTGAACTCCGGCGCGAAGGTTCGCACCAGAGGCTCTGCGAAGACGATGCCGGCGACGACGAGGCCGCCGGTGACCAGTACCAGCGCACTAATCACCGAGTTGGCCAGTGTCCACGCGCGCTCACGTCCGTGCAGCGTCAGTTGCCTGGTGAACGTCGGGACGAAAGCTGCGCTCATCGCCCCTTCAGCGAAGAGGTCGCGCACGAGATTGGGAATTCGTCCCGCGACGCGGAACGCGTCGGCCGTGGCTTCGGCGCCGAAGTAAAAGGAAAGGACCTGATCCCGAACCAGCCCGAGAATGCGGCTCGCGAAAGTGGCCAGCCCGAAAACCCCGGCGGACCGGGCCAGGCGTGGTTGAGAGTCGGGCATCAGTCGGGGCAAGCGTAGCATGGCGATCGGTGTGCGCTGGTGGAACGACGTCCCGGTACCGAACAGCCCAACGGCGACTTGCGGTCAAAAAAATAGGGCTCAAGCCGTTCGGCTCGAGCCCTAAGGAGGATGGTGAGAGGCTGACTAGGCCTTTCAAATGTATAGACGGGCCACCCCGTCAAAATGTTTGCACGCCGTCCCACAATTTGCACGGATGTCGTGACTAACTGAGGGACCGGCGCACTTCCTCGTTCAATTTCTTGCCGTCGACGGTCTTGCCGGCGAGCGCGGCCATCGCCGCCTTCATCACTTTGCCCATGTCCTTGGCCGTGGTGGCCCCGGTCTCGGCCACTGCCGCCCTCACCGCCGCGGCCAGCTCGTCGTCGTTCGCGGCGGCTGGCAGGTAGGCGTCAAGAACGGCAATCTCGGCCTGTTCCTTGTCGGCCAGGTCGACGCGTCCGCCCTTGGTGAACTGCTCGATCGAATCGCGCCGCTGCTTCACCAGCATCGCGACCACCTGCAGTTCCTCGGTTGGCTCGAGCGCGCGGCTTTTCTCGATGCTCTTGTTGGTCAGCGCGCTCTTCAGCATCCGCAACGCCGTGAGCCGGTTGGCGTCTTTCGCCTTCATGGCGGTCACGATGTCGGCGCTCAGTGTTTGTTCTAGCGACATATCCTGCATCTCTTCCTGAACTGGAAACCTTGATCTTCAACTACCACTATCAACGAGCCACTTCTCAGTGGTCGAGTTCGCCGTCGCCGAGCGTGAAGTGCCAGTCGTCCGTGGATTCGTAAAATCCCTTCGGTGCCGGCAGCGCGTTGATCTTCACCGTGAGATCGATGCCCGACTTCACCATGAAGAAGCCCGACCGCCGCAACACTCGCCTGAACGATGCGTGGCTCGTGTAGCAGCGAATCTTGTCGGAATCGGCAACCCGCGCTTCGCGATCAACCCAGCGTGCCAGCGTCTTCAGGCCGCGCTCATCCGCAGGATCGGCCAGCAGGTCAACGATCTGCGTGACACGGCCTTGCGGCTCGCGAAGGTGTCGGTAGACGACGTAGCCATCAACCTCGTCGCCGCGCCGCAGCAGTGCCGCAGTGTAGCGAACGTGCGGTGGCTCGATGTATTTCCAGTTCAGGTAGCGCGCATCGCGCTTGACGGCGATTGCGAACCGGCCCGCCATGCGCTCCCACAAGCGATCCGACCGCGCGTCGAACCTGCGCACCACTTCAACCTCTTCACGCAGGGGTTGCGTGCGCGACACCAGGCGGACCGCCGGTAACGCCAGCGCCGACACCAATCGGTTGATTGCCACCGGCCAGGTCGGAATGCGCAACGCGCGGCGGCTGATCGGTTTGACCAGGCACGACAGCGGCTGTGCCCTGGGCCAGCGCATCTCGTCGAGGCGGCCGCGCGTCGCCGGTGACAGTCCTGCGCCTAATGCGACGCCCGTGCCGCGATCCCATGCGCGCAACAGCGAACCGCCGAGGCCCTGGCGCTGGCGCTCCGCGACGACCAGGGGATCCGTGCTCCAGGTGCCGGCGGCTTCCTTGCCACCCACGGTGACCAGCACCGGCAGCAGCGGTATTGCGGCAATCAAGGTTGGCCCTTCGCGAACCACCCAATATGGAGGTTCGACGCCGCCAGCCGGATTTCGCCGGACCCAATCCCAACGCAAACGGAGGCGATCGGCAGCTTCGTTGCCGAGCGTCCGCCGATAGAGTTGTTCGATGCCCCGTCGATCGTCAGGGGTGTAGCGTTCGATCTCCGCCATGGACAAAACAAGCCGCCCCAGTCAGAACTGTGAGGGAAGCCCTAATTGTACGCGAGGGATGAGACCCAGGCGATCGATTGAATGAAGGGATTTAGGAGGCGGAGCGAACGGCCTCAGGCGCCCGGCGGGCGGACCATCGGCCCGGGCTGTTGCTGCGGCTGGGCGGGAGCAGGCACGATCATGCCTGGCGTGGACACTCCCACGGCGGGCGTGGCCCCGGGGTTCGACGCTGGATTAATCGTAATGCTCTGCGGTGCGCCATTCGCCGGGTTCACCGTGATCACTGGCTGACCGCCGGCGCCCGGCGCATTCTGGAACACGCCAGGTTGCTGTCCCGGCTGCGGGAACGAGAACACCGGGGGGTTGGGCGAATTTGCATCCGGCTCTTCTTCGGTTTCGTTGTCGTCGTCTGGCGGACGCATGGGTTGCCGTTGCGGCACGAAGCGCTGATTGCCAGGTCCATTGGCGCCCGGGTTCGGTCCTGGACGCGCGGCGGGTACGGGAGCGGCGCTTGTGGCCATCACCAGAATGCGGTCGTACATCGACGCACCAGCAAGGCCAGATGCACTGCGCGGTGCGGCCATGTAACCAGCGACGCTCCGCAGCACGATCTCGAGAGCCTGTGACTCGGGCACGTCATCGAGCTTCAGTGTCAGCGGGCTGCCCGCGATGCGCTCGCCGCCGATGACCTTCGTCCCACCCAGCTTGCCCCACTCAACCAGAATGGCGCGCACCGGCACGCCGGTGGCGTCGAGAGACACGCGACCAGCGTTGAAGGTCAGCTTCAGCTGCTGCGCGGAGGCCGGCAGGCTGATCAGGAGCGACAGGGCGAATGTGAGAAGGATTCGACGCATGGAAAACGCCTGACTGAGTATACGCCTTTGCCTCATTTAGACGCCGGCAACGTGGTTGCGGCCGTGCGGCCACGGTTTGCTCAGGGCGCTGGTGCGCGGAACGACGAAAAGGCGTGGGTGACCGCCGCCAGCTGAGCTTCGGAAAGGGCCGGATACATAGGCAACGACAAGACTTCCGCGCACACCCGGTCGGCCACCGGGCACATGGCTGGGGTGGTCGAGGCGAGTGCCGGCTGCCGTGGGATTGGCACGGGGTAGTGAATCAGGGTCTCCACGCCTAGTGACGAGCAGTGCGCCTGAAGCGCATCCCGGTGCGTGGTCAGCACCGGGAAGAGGTGATAAACGTGGCCCGCGTCGAGCTCGCGCGGCACGGTGACAGTCGCCGGCACCGCAGCGGCGCGGTAGTGCGAGGCAATGGTCCGGCGGCGCTCGGTCCATCTTGCCAGGTAGGGCAGGCGCGCACGCAGGATGGCAGCTTGCAACTCGTCGAGCCGGCTGTTGGCGCCGGCTTCGACGTGGTGATACCGAGAGGTTTGCCCGCCGTTGCGCAGGCGCTTGATGCGCGCCGCCAGATGCGCGTCGCGCGTGATGACCGCTCCGCCGTCGCCGAGGGCGCCGAGGTTTTTGGTCGGATAAAAACTGGTGGCGCCGGCAATGCCGATCGTCCCGACCGCGCGACCATCGGACGTCGCAAGCTGCGCTTGCGCGGCATCTTCCACCAGCGCCAGGTTGTGTCGCGAAGCGATCGCTTCAAATGCGCGCATGTCGGCGGCCTGCCCGTACAGGTGCACCGGCAGGATCGCCCTGGTGCGTGACGTGATCGCGGCTTCGGCCGCGCGCGGGTCGAGCGTGAGCCGCGCGGGATCGATGTCGGCAAACACCGGCCGCGCGCCGGCCATCATCACCGCGAGCGCAGAGTACGCCGCCGACAACGGCGGCGTAATCACCTCGTCGCCGGGACCAATGTCGAGTGCGCGCAAGATCAACGTGATGGCGTCAGTGCCCGTACCTACGCCGACCGCGAACGGCGCCTGGCTGGCAGCCGCGAACTCTGCTTCAAATGCTTCGACCTCGGGCCCCAGAACGAACCACCCGCTCGCGATCACGCGATCGATGGCCGCTTTGACGGCGGTGGTGTCTTCGCCGGGCCGCAGGGCGTTAAACGGGACTAGGGTCGACATACTGAGAAAGATGGGCGCGGTAATAACTCAGCGTGCGCGTGAAGCCTTCGCGCAGCGTGACTGTCGGGGTCCAGCCCGTGCGCGCGATGAACATCGACGAGTCCGCATAAAAGCTGCCGATGTCGATAATCTTCTTTTCTTTCGGCCACTCGATGAACGTGAAGCGGCCCTGGCCTGCCAACTCCACGAGCAGCGCGACCAGATCACGATGGGTGATGTACTCATCGCCCCCGACATTGAAGGCTTCGCCATTGACCGCGTCGCTCGCGCCGGCCGCCAGGAATGCCTCCACCGCATCGTCAACGTAGACGAAGTCCCGCACCTGCGAACCGTCGCCGAACACTTCGATCTCACGGTTCTCCAGCACCAGGCGGATGAACCAGCCGATGAAGCCCTGGCGGTTGTGGCGCAGCAGTTGCCGCGGACCGTAGACGTTGGTGAGGCGCAGCGCGCAGGCGCGCACGCCGAACACGTTGTTGTAGACCAGGTGGTAGTACTCGCCGGCGGCCTTGTTGATGCCGTTGACGTCGGTCGGTCGCACCAGGTGCCGTTCGGTCACCGGCAGCGAGTCGGGGCGCCCGTAGATTTGCCGGGTACTGGCATAGACGACCTTGGCGCCGGGGTTGTGATGGCGGCAGGCTTCGAGCAGCGTCAACTGGCTGCGGCAGTTGATGTCCAGATCCGTGTGCGGATCTTTCATGCTGTCGATGTGGCTGACTTGCCCGGCGAGATTGAAGATCACCTCGCGGTCGCGCACCAGGTAATTCATCGTGCTGGCCTGCCGCACGTCGGCAATATTGACGCGGACCCGCGACTCGATGCCGTCGATGTTGAACAGGTTGCCGCCGTAGTCCGGGATCAGCGAGTCGACCAACAGCACGTTGGCGCCGAGCGCCACCAGCCGATGAGCCAGGTTGCTGCCAATGAAGCCGAGGCCGCCGGTGATCATCACGCGCCGCCCCTGGTAGAACTGCGGGTCGGTCATCGTGCCTGCCCCCCGTTGCGGCGGCTTGCCTTCAGATGCTCCTGGCGAATCACCAGCGACCACCAGAGCTTGAGCACGTCGATACCGGTACGGAAGATGCGAGGAAAGTTGAAGAACTGCGACTTGCCATAGGCGCGATGAAAGTGATGCACCGGCGTTTCAGCCACCCGAAAGCCAGCGTCCTTGAACTTCTTCATCATCTCGAGGCAAATCACCCCGCTGTCCTTCTCGAGGCGTATCACGTCAAAAATGCGGCGCCGCATCAGCCGGAAGTCGCAATCGACGTCGCGCACCTTCAGCCCGAA
>JANMUX010000405.1:0-6811 GCA_031392125.1 Acidobacteriota bacterium
ACCGGCGGCACGTCCCCCTTGGCGACCTCGGCGACCACCGCCATCTTCCAGACGAAGTCTGCCGTAAAGTAGGCGCGATACGCGCGCCCGTCGTGAACCTCGGACCCGACCCGTGAATACGGGCGGCTGACGACCGCCGGCACGAGCAGCAGGACCAGCAGCAGCCACCGCAGATCCCTGGCGCCGATCGGCATCGGCTTCAAGATCCCAGTCCACGGGCGCGCGGCCACGACGATCGCTCCGGCCAGCACCGGGGCAATCAACAAGATCGCCGGGCTGCGCAAGCCAGCGGCCCACAAACCAAGCAGATTCAACGACGTGAGCGCGAATCCCCACACTGGCCCGACAAGGCAAGCCGTGCCCCACGCGCCTTCGTCATCACCGTAAATCCGCTTGGCCAGGGCGACTCCTGGAAGCACCGCGATGACAAACACGAGCGTCAGCAGGATTCCCCAGAAGAAGGCCCCCAGCGCCCAAAAGGTCACGCCCAGCGTGGAGGCAAGCACGACCGCGAGCGCCCGGCCACCGTGATCACGCGTCATCGCAACAATTAGCGCCACTTACGCGCCACGTAGATGACGTGGGGAAAGGGGATGTAGTCCCAGAGGTGAAAGGCTGTCGTATGCATCCCACGGAGCTCGAGTTGCTCGCGCATGGTGGCGACTGCAAAGTAGTGGACCGGGTCCCCGCCGGTCATCAAGTCGTCAAGCACCCTCGTGAAGGTGACCTTCCAGGGCGTGGCCGTCGAGATGTCCTTGATGAAACACACGCCACCCACCGGCATGCGCTCCGCACACCAATCGAGGATTTTCTCGCGGGCCTCGGGCGACACATGATGAAGAACATCGAGCGCCACGATCACGTCAGGCGCCAGTTCCGGTAAGGTTGCCGTCACGTCGCCGTGCACGAACTGAACGTTGGTAAGACCCAGGCGCGCCGCCGCCTGTCGCGAGAGCGCGATCCGCTTCTGGTCGATATCGATGCCAACGAACCGGGACTTCGGCCGATGATAGGCGCTGTACAAGTCAAACAGCCCGATCCCCGAGCCGAGGTTCAGGACTGTGGCTTCTTGCGGCAGGTTCGTGAGGAGGTCTGACAAGATCCGCGAGATGATCGAGAACCGCGCCGTCAGGTACGCGCGCATCATCCACGAATCGTAGGCCTTGGCAACGCGCCAGAAAAAATCCGGATCGATTTCTGGCGGCGAAGCGGCGCTCCTGGGCGTTGGTGGAGGTGCTTCCAAGCTCAAGCTGGCTCAGTCTTTGACGAGGTGACGGGGCTAACGAACTTCGAGCGTGGACTGAATCGCATTGAAGAACGTTTCGGCGATCTTGGCATAACCCCGTTCGTTTGGATGCAGCCCATCGATCCCGATAAAGGTATTCACGTCCGCCAAGAGTGCCTGATAAACGTCGACCAGCACTGCGCCCTCACCTGCCGCCACGGCCCGCATGCGCGCGGCGTAGTCGACCAGCAGGAACGGCGCGATCGTTCTGCTGCCAGGCTTGCCAGGTGCAACTGTCGCGATGAAGACGCGCATGCCGCGCAGCCGGGCCTCGGCGGCCATGTTGCGAATCTCGCTCGCCGCGCCGCTGGCCGCGCCGTCTTCACCCCGCGCGATGTCGTTGCTGCCTTCCATGATCAGCACGGCCTCCGGCCGGACGATATTGAGCGCCTCGATGAAGCGGGTGCGCGCGTTCACGGCCTTCTCTCCGCCCAGCCCGTAATTGGCGACGACGATGTCCTCAGCTTGCGCGGTGTAGCGTGCGCGGAGGAGTTGACCGAGCACGTTGGGATAGGCGGCGGCGGGCGCGATCACCTGCCGCGTCGACACGCCGCTGCCGCTAACCGGCGCGGTTACTTCACCCTGCGTGATGCTGTCCCCGAACGCGAGAAACCGTCGCCTCGACAGCTGCGGGATCTTCGTCACCGCAACACGGAACGTGCAGGAGGCCGACCGATTCAGCGCGTCGGTGGCGGTGCAGGTCACCTCGGTCGAGCCGATGGGAAAGGTCGTGCTTGATGGTGGGCTGCAGGCTACCGTCACCGGAGCTTGCCCATTGGTTGGCACGGGCGTGTCGAAGGTCACTGCCAGGCCACCCGCGTTCACGGTGCCGGTCGAAATATCTGGCCGGCACGACAGGCTCGGTGCTTCCGCGACCGGCGGTGGCGGCGGCGGGGGGGGCGGCGGCGGGGTGGGAGCGGTTGGCGTCCCGCCGCACGCGCTGGCGAGGGCCAGACAGAACACGGCGACCGGCAGTGCGACCGATAGCGACAGGATTCGACGGACCTCGCTGGACGGCAAACTCTTCATAGGCAGAACGACTGATCATAGCTCAAGCGCTTTTTTGGCAGAAGGCCATCAGGTGCCAGCCAAGCGGACGCACCAGTGTCTTCGGCAGCGCGTTGAACGTCCCCACGAACAGGGTATTGAAGGCAACGCCTTTCCAGCCCCCGTGAAGGCGCGACTTGACCGGAAAGCGCTCGGGCACAATTCTCACGCCGGCAAACGGTGCCAGCAGTGCCTTGAACTCCGCGATCGAATACTTGACGAGCACCGGCGCGTCTTCGTGCTCGAGCGGCACTTTCATCACCTTCGACAGCGCGTTGAGCCATGACACGCGGTTGTAGACCATGAAGATGCCGGTGCCCCCGGGCTTGAGCACCCGGTGGCACTCGCGAATCATCTGCGCCGCGTTGGCGGTGTACTGCACCACCCCGTGGCCGTAGACGACGTCGAACGAGGCATCGGCGTACGGCAAGGCTTCCCCGTCGGCGACGCGCAATTCCTCGGCGGCAAGCCCGTGCAGCGCGAAATTTGTCTGTGCAAGATCGATGGCCGTCTGCGCCAGGTCCACGCCTGTCACCCGCGCGCCGCCGGTCGCGAAACGAACCAGGTCGGTGCCGATGCCGCAGCCCACTTCGAGCAACCGCTGCCCCTTATACCCAGAGAAGTCCACGACTTGGGGCAGGTAGTGCAGCTTGTCGTAGCGGTAGTCGTCGAGATCGTCAAAGAACGCGCGCGTGCCGACGGGTTCGTCGGTCATCTCCAAATCGTGGATGCGATGGTTCCAGTAGCGTTGAATCTCGTTGATCACGACCCCGTATCGTACAATGGCCCGCGGATGACGCGCGACCTTCGCCGTCTGGCGGACACGAAATTCGACGTAATTGTGGTTGGCGCCGGCTTTTACGGCGTGACGGTGGCGTGGGATGCCGCCCAGCGGGGGCTAGCGGTCGCCATTATCGACAAAGACGACTTCGGCGCCGCCACGTCGTTCAACAACCTCAAGACGCTCCACGGCGGCCTGCGCTCGCTGCAGTCGTTCAACTTCCCGCAGATGCGCCTGTTCATCCGCGAGCGGCGGGCGCTGGCTCGCATCCTCCCTCACCTGGTCCGGCCGATGCCGTTTGTCGTCGCCACGACCCGGAGCCCGAAGCGGTCGTCGATGGCGATGCGGGTGGCGCTGGCCATCAACGATGCCGTCGCGCGCGACCGTAATGACGGACTGGCCGACCCGGGCTCGCACCTGCCCGGCGGCCAAATCATCTCCAGGGAGGAAGCCCTACGCCTGAACCCGGTCGTGGCGCCCGACGGGGTCACCGGCGGCGCCGTCTGGTACGACTACCAGATGCTCAGCACCGACCGGGTGACGCTGGCGTTCCTGCTGTCGGCGGTCGATGCCGGGGCGACCGCGGCCAACTACGTGAAGGCCAACCGGTTCATTCGCGAGGGCGACCGCATCGTAGGCGTGCGCGCCGAGGACGGACTGACCGGGAACACTTTCGACCTGCGCGGATCGGTCGTCGTGAACTGCGCCGGACCGTGGGCGGCGTCGATGCTGACCGACCTGCCCCAGGCGGCACAAGGCGCGCCGCCGCCACGGCTATCGCGAGCCATGAACGTGGTCACCCGCAAAGTGGTCCACACCCACGCCTGCGGCGGCATGGTCGGTGGCCGCTTCCTGTTCATGGTGCCGTGGCGCGACGTTTCGCTGCTCGGCACCAGCCACGACGCCTACGAGGGCTCGCCCGACCAACTGAAGGTCTCGCGCTGGGACCTCGAGGCCTTCTTGAAGGACGCCCGCGAGGCGTTCCCGCATGCGGGCCTGACGACGGCCGACGTGCGGTTGATTCATCGCGGGCTGCTGCCAATGGTGTCGGGCGACGGCCACCAGGTTCGGCTGTTGAAAGAAAGCCAGGTGGTGGACCACGGCCGGCATGGGCTGCCCGGGCTGGTATCAATCTTTGGCGTGCGCTACACCACCGCCCGGTACAGCGCCGAGCAAGCGGTCGACGCAGTGTTCCGGTCGATGGGCCACGCCACGCCGCCCCGCTGTCGCACGGCGGAAACCCCGCTCTTGGGCGGCAGCATCAGCCACGTCGAGGACTTCCTGAAGGCGGTCCTGTCGCGCGAGGTCGAAGGCATCAACGGCGAGACCCTGCGGCGGGTCGCCACGACCTACGGCACCGGCTACGACCAGGTGCTGCAAATAGCCCGCGACGTGCCGGCGCTGGCCCGCCCCCTCGGCCGTGCGTGCGGCGTCTTGGGAGCGGAAATCCTCTATGCGGCGCGGCGCGAGATGGCCCTCAAGCTGGGCGATGCGGTGATTCGCCGGACCGAGGCCGGGGCGGCCGGCCACCCGGGCACCGATGCCCTCGAACGCGCCGCCGCAATCATGGCCCGGGCGCACGGATGGGACGAGTGGCGCTTGCGCAGTGAGGTCGCCGAAGTGGAGGCGTTCTACCGGCTCCCGAGGGAATAAGCGGTCCCTCATAGGGAACCGGCACACTTTTCATAGGGAAAAAGTGGGAACTTATAGTAACCTCCCCTCTGCAAACGCTGTCGTTGAGCGGTTGCCTAACCAGGAGAACAGATGGCCAAGACTGCGAAGAAGAAAGCCGCGAAGGCGCCGGCACGTAAAGCGAACGCCGCGTTCATGAAGCCCGTGACGCCGAGCGCCGCTCTGGCGGAAGTTGTCGGCAGCAAGCCGATTCCGCGTACCGAGGTCACCAAGAAGCTCTGGGCCTACATCAAGAAGAATGGCCTGCAGGACGCAAAGAACAAGCGCATGATCAAGGCTGACGCCGCACTGAAGCCGGTGTTCGGTGGCAAGGCCACGGTCAACATGTTCGAAATGACCAAGTTGGTCAGCAAGCACCTGAAGTAGCACGCAGCTTCGGCGATCACGGGCGCACGGGTGAACCGTGCGCCTTTTCTTTTGTACCCACAGGTCCTCAGCCCCTAAGCCCTCAGATGCTCTGTCGCCCAGCGTTCAAACACCATCAGCGGGAACAAGGTGTGCGCATGGTTCTCGCTGCCCGCTGTGTGTGAGTCCATCAACGCGGTGACCACTAGCGGATCGAACAAGCCGCGGCGCGCGACGCGCTCCGGCGACAGCAGATCGCGCATCAGCGGCTGCAGTTCGCGGCGCAGCCAGTTCTTCATCGGGATGCTGAAGCCTTCCTTGCGCCGCGACAGGATGTGGTCGGGCAGGATGCCGCGCATGGCCTGTTTCAGGATCCACTTGCGCTCGCCGTTGCGGATCTTCAAGTGACCCGGCATCGAGAACGCCAGTTCCATCAAATCACCGTCGAGAAAGGGCGCGCGCGTTTCGAGCGACGTCGCCATGCTCATGCGATCGACCTTCACGAGAATATCGTCGGCGAGATACAGGCTCAGGTCGGCGTAGAGCTGACGGTTCAGCAGGTCGTCTTGCCCGAAGCGGGCCAAGGCGTCGCGCACGGGCGCGTAGACGTCGGTGCCGTTTAGCGCGTCACGCAAGCCGCCGCGATACAACCGCGCTTTGTCACGCGCGTTGAGATAGACCATCCAGCGGTAGTGGCCCAGGTCCGCCGGGGCCGTCGTCGCGCCAGCACTGAAACGCTTGACCTTGTTGACGAGACCCTTCTTTTTCTCCGTCGGCGGCAGCGCCGCCGCCACGCCGGCGAGCGCCGGCATCAGCGCGTCGCCCATCCATCCGAGCTTCGCCGCCAGCGCCTGCGCCTGGTAGGCGTCGTAGCCGCCGAACAGCTCGTCGCCACCGTCGCCCGAGAGCACGACCTTGACGTGTTCGCGCGCCAGCTCCGAGACGCTGAACGTCGGGAACAGCGAGACATCGGCGAACGGCTCATCGAGATGCACGATCAATCGCTCGAACATCTCGCCGAGATCCGGCGACGCGGTCCGCTCGCGATGATTCGTCTTGAAGAGCGCGGCCACGTCGCGCGCGTACGGCAGCTCGTTGTAGGTGCCGTCCGAGAAGCCGATGCTGAAGGTGTTGACCTGCGAGGAAGCGGCACTCATCAGCGCGACGATCGAGCTCGAATCGATGCCGCCTGACAGGAACGCGCCGAGCGGCACGTCCGCCATCAATTGACGCTCAACTGATGTCTTCAGCGCGGCCCTCAGCGCGTCGGCGGCATCGGCGTCGCTCCACTCCCGGATCGGCACGTCGGCCGCATCCCAATAACGATGCACCGTCGCCTGGCCGTCGCGATACTTGAGGAAGTGCGCCGGCGGCACCTTATGCACGCCCTTGAGCATCGTCCTCGGCGCGAGCACGTATTCGTAGGTCAGGAATTGATCGAGCGAGATCGGATCGAGCTCGCGCGACACCTCGGACCTGACCAGCAGTGCTTTGACTTCCGAGGCCAGCAACAAGCCCCGCGCGGTCTGCGTCCAGTAGAGCGGCTTCTCGCCCGCCCGATCACGCGCCGCGATCAGCGTGCGGGTGCGGCCGTCCCAGATCGCCAGTGCGAACATGCCGCGCAGCCGCAGGAGGAAATCCTCGCCCCACTGCTCGTAAGC
>JANMUX010000444.1:0-14457 GCA_031392125.1 Acidobacteriota bacterium
CGGCCGGCCAACTTCCTCAACCTTCAGGAGTTGCGTCCCCATGCGACGTATCGCAGCTTCTGGGGCCACGACGGTTTTCAGGAGACCGGGTACATCCACGTCGACAACCACTGGCAGTTTCGCAATGCCTACGAACTGCACAGCGGAATGAACGTGACGCTGGAAGGCGTGCGCACGCCGTTCGAAATCTACCCCGGGATCTTCGTACCGCCCGGCACCTACGAACATAAAGAAGCGCAGGTGGTGTTGATGACCAATCAGGGTGCACCGATCAGCCTGAACTTCCAGACGTTCATCGGCGGCTTCTTCGGCGGCGACCGCGTCACCCTCAACCCGACGCTGCGCATGCGGCTTGGCGAGACGCTCAGCACCGAGGTCTCCTATCAACGCAACGATGTCGAATTGCCGGTGGGGAAGTTCGTGACCAACCTGGTGCGAACGCGCGTTTCCTACTCGTTCAATCCGCGGACGTTCGTGCAGGGCCTGGTGCAATACAACGACCGCGCCGATCTGTGGTCGATGAACTTCCGGTTCGGCTGGCTGCAGGCCGCCAACACCGGCCTGTTCATCGTCTATACGGACACCCGTGGTCTCTACGACCTCTTCGACCGGCCCGAACGTACCGATCGCTCGTTGATCGTGAAGTACTCATACATGTTCGATCTGTTCCGGTAAGCCGTCAGCCCAAAGGGCCGGTTCCTCGACTCCTCCGCTAGGCGTTGAGGCCGGCCGCTATAATGTTCAGGTTGCCGCGCCCGCGCCTTTTCCGCCCACTCCCGCGAACGGTGACGCGTCCGCTGTCGGTGCTGGCGCTCGCGGCGTGGGTCGTGACCATGGGAGTCGTGGTCAACCGCACCTACCTGCAGGCGTCTCCGACTAACCTTGCGACCGACCTTGCCCGATATGGCACCACCGCCCAGTGGCGCGGCGTCTACTACCGCGGCGAGAAAATCGGCTTCACCGTCAGCCAGGTCGAGCGCACGGACGACGGGTTCGAGTTGCTGGAAGATGGGCGGCTGCAGTTCTCGCTGCTCGGCGCGACCACCGCAGCGGTCCTGCGGACCTCGGCGCAGGTCGACCAGGCATTCGCCCTCAAGACATTCGAATTTTCGCTCGATCCAGGCACGGGACCGTTGACCGTGCGCGGCCGTCTCGACGGCCTGCGGATGTCGCTTGAGATTGTCACCGCGAGCGGCACCCGCTCGGAAACACGCGACCTCGAAGAGCCGCCAGCCCTGATGCTGAGCCTGGGCCGGCGCCTCGCCAGCGAAGGCCTGGTCGCCGACACCAAGCGTGAGTGGATGGTGTTCGACCCGGCCACCATGAAGAATGCGCCTGTGCAACTGGCGATTGGCGACCGTGAAGTGGTGGCTGCCGGCGGGCGTCCGACGCCCGCTTTTCGCGTCGACATGACGTTTTCGGGCTTGACCACCACGGCGTGGATTACCGATACCGGTGAGATCGTCCGCGAAGAAAGTCCGATGGGCCTGATCTCGGTCCGCGAAACGCAAGAAGTGGCAACCGCGCTCGCGGTCTCGAACGTGATGCAGCAGGACATGCTGGCGGCCTCGGCTGTGGTGCCGGTCATGGGCCGCCAGATGCGGATCACCGAGCCGCGCGATGTGACCCGGCTGCGCATGCGGGTGGAGAACGCCGACCTGTCGAGCGCCGACCTGCAGGGGGTAGGCCAGTCGGTGACCGGCGACCAGATCGAGCTGATTGACACGCGCGGCCTTGCGGCCGGTGCCCTCGAGGGCGGTCTCGATCGCTACCTGAAGCCAGAGCCGTTTATCGAAAGCGATGCGCCGGAAATTCGCGCGGCAGCCGAACGCATGGTGCAAGGCATCACCGGTGTGCGGGCGCGGGCGGAACGGCTGACCCGTGAGGTGAACCAGCTGCTCGAGAAGAAGCCGACGGTCAGCTTGCCGTCGGCACTCGAAGTGCTGCGCACCAAGGTGGGCGATTGCAACGAGCACACCGTGTTGTTCGTGGCGCTGGCGCGGTCGCTCGGCATTCCGTCACGCATCAACGTGGGCCTGGTCTACGTCCGTGGCGCGTTCTACTACCACGCGTGGCCCGAGGTGTATCTCGACGAAGGCAACGGGCGCGGATTGTGGCTGCCCGTGGACCCGACCTTCAACCAGTTTCCGGCCGATGCCACCCACGTGCGGCTGGCGAGGGGCGGGCTCGACAAACAGACCGCCATTCTGCCGTTGATTGGCCGTGTGAAGATGACCGTCCTGCAGGTCGATGTCGTCCCTGGCTCGACGCCAATTCTCGTCGGCCGTCAGCAGTCGGACACGCGGTCGCTCGACATTCCCATTCCCAGGCGGCAGAACTGCGGCTGCTGGGTTCCCTGCCCAGGTAGCCAATGATCGCCGTTGAGAATCTCGTCAAACGCTTCGGGAAGTTCACCGCGGTCGACGGCGTCTCGATCAACGTCGAGCCCGGACAGATTCACGGCTTTCTCGGCCCCAATGGTGCCGGCAAGACCACCAGCATCCGCATGATCGCCGGGCTGCTCAAGCCCGACGCCGGCCGCATTCTCGTGAACGGCCACGACCTTGCGCGCGCGCCCGAAGCTGCGAAGGCGGCGCTTGGTTTCATTCCCGATCGACCATTCATCTACGACAAGTTGACCGCCGGCGAGTTCCTGCGTTTTCACGGCGGCCTCTACGGCATGGACGGCGGCGACACCGATACGCGCATTACCGAGATGCTGGAGATTTTCGAGCTGGGCCGCTGGCAGCACGAACTGGTGGAAAGCTTCTCGCACGGCATGAAGCAGCGATTGGTGATGAGTGCGGCATTCCTGCACCGGCCGAAGGCCGTGTTAGTGGACGAACCGATGGTCGGCCTCGACCCGCGCGGTGCCCGGCTGATCAAGGACGTCTTCCGACGCATGGCCTCGCACGGCGTCGCCATCCTGATGAGCACCCACACGCTCGAGGTCGCGCAGGAGATGTGCGACCTGATCAGCATCATCCTCAAGGGCAAGATCATCGCGCACGGCACCGTCACCGAGTTGCGCGCCATGGCCGGGACACCGAACGAGGAACTTACGCCCGTGTTTCTGAAGCTCACCGGTGGTGGTGGGCTCCAGGAAATCGACGACATCGTCTAATGGACGCCACCACCCGGCCCTTTCCCTATCTCCTGCTTCCGATCTGGTGGGCGTCGCGCAACCGCGCGCGCCGGCGCGAAAAAGGCGATCTCGTGCGCGGCGTCCTGTTCGGCGCCATCGGGCTCGCCGTGATCGCGGCGTTGTTCGGTGGCGCGTTCTGGGTGACCTGGCAGGCCGCCGGCTACGAAGAGCTGGGCGACTACCTGATTCGCATCGGGCTGTCGTGGCTGTTTCTCACCTTTCTCTCGTTCCTCGCCTTCAGCGCGGTCGTGGCATCGCTCTCCACTTTCTTCCTGTCGGACGACCTGCGCTTGATCCTCGTCGCGCCGGTCGCCTCGCGACGGCTGTTCGCCGCCCGGTTTGCGCGCACCCTCGGACAGTCTGGCTGGATGGTGGTGGTCTTCCTGATCCCCGTCCTCGCCGGCATCGGCTTCGCCAAGTGCGCGCCGTGGTCGTTCATCCTCACCACCATCCTGACGGTAATCCCGTTTGTGGTGATTCCCGTCGGCGTGGGTTCGGCCATCACGCTGATGCTGGTGAACGTGTTCCCGGCCCGGCGCGCGCGCGACATCCTGATGTTCATGGGCCTGGTGTTTGCCACCAGCCTCGTGCTGTTGCTGCGCTTCCTGCAGCCGGAACGGCTGCTGCGCGTCGAGTCGATGCCCGAGGTCACGGCCTTCTTCGCGACGCTGCAGTCGCCAATCACTCCGCTGCTACCGTCGTTCTGGGCAGGCGAGGCGCTGTTTGCCGGCGTGCAGGGCGGCAGCGACTGGCTCCACATCGGCGCGCTGTGGACGACCGCGGCGGCGGTGGTGGTGCTGGTGGGCGCAGCATTCGAGCGCTGGCACTTCGCCGGGTTCAGCAAGTCGCAAGAGGCGCGCAAGGCGCGGTTCGCCCAGTTCCACGCGCTCGACAAGCTGGCCGGTTGGCTGCCACTGTCCCCGGTCCGTCGCCATTTACTGATCAAGGACTTGAAGGTGTTCCTGCGCGATGTCAGCCAATGGTCGCAGTTGTTGTTGCTGGTCGCGCTGATGCTGGTGTACCTCTACAACTTCCGCGTGCTGGATCTCGATCGGCTGCCGTACATGAGTGGCGTGGTGAAGAACCTGTACGCGTTCCTCAACCTCGCAATGGCAGCCTTCGTGATGTCCACAGTCGCCGTTCGATTCGTATTCCCGGCGGTGTCGGCCGAAGGCGCGGCTTTCTGGATCATCCGCACGGCACCGATTTCGCTGCGCGACTTCCTGTGGTCGAAATTCTGGACCGGCCTGGTGCCCGTGCTGCTGCTCACCGAAGTACTGATCGTAATCGGCAACGAGCTGCTCGGTGTCGATCCGTTCCTGAAGCAGATGTCGGCGGTCGCCATCGTCTTCATGGCGTTCGCGCTGGTGGGGCTCGCCACCGGCCTGGGCGCGCGCTATCCGCGGTTTGCCGCCGACAACCCCAGCCAGGTCGCGGGCTCATATGGCGGCGTGGCCTTCATGATTGTCGCCGTGTTGTTCATCCTGGTGATGATCGGGCTGCTCGGATGGCCATCGAGTGTCTATCTTTTCAGCCAGGTGAGCCGTCGTCCGCTCACTGACGTGCAGCAGGTCATGTTCTACGTCTGCTTCGCCCTAGCGGCCGTGCTGAGCATCGCCACCTGGCTAATCGGCATGCGCACAGGCGTGCGCGCGCTTGAAGCCATGGACCGTGCCGCCTCGTAACCTACCCCGTGGTGTCTCGCAGGATCTGCCGGATGGGATCGGGCAGCAGCCGCTGACCGAGCTTCCAGCACGTCTTGCAGGCAGGGCAGTCGTAGTAGTGAATTGAGATTTGCGGCATCGACGATGCCTGCGGCCGAAACGCACCGGACGAAACTTCTGTGTCGAGGTAGGCGAGCGTGCCTTCACAGGTCGGGCACAACGGGTCGGCAGGGCGCTCTGACGTATCCAACACGGGCATGGCCACAGTCTACCCGGCGTCGCCATCGACAGTCGCTACCCGAGGCGAGGGCGAGCACCAGCGCAACTGGCTTCCTCATCAACATCTGTGTCTCATTCTTCGCTAAACTGTGGCCGCCATGCCACGACTGTTGATCGCCGCCCTGTTGTTCACCGCAACCGTTCAAGCTCAAGACGCTCCGAAGCCCGCTGTGGCCGGAGACCCATGGTTCGGCACGTTCTCGATCGTTGCCTTCGATCCGGCGACCAACGAGCTGGGCGTGGGGGTCCAGTCGCGGGCCTTTGGGGCCGGTGCTGCGGTGCCGTATGCGAAACCCGGCGTCGGTGCGGTGGCGACGCAGGCTTCGGCCAACCGTCAGTACGGGCCAAAGGCGATCGCACTGCTCGAGCAGGGACTGTCGCCGGCCGAAGTGGTGAAGCGCATTACCGATGAGGATCCGGGCCGCGACACGCGGCAGGTGGCCGTCATCGACGCCAAAGGACGGTCTGCCGTCTACACGGGCAAGCGCGTGATCGACCGCAACTCTGATCCGAAAGATCTCGTGCACCTGGGTGGGTTTGCTGGCTTCGCCGCCGGCCCCAATTTCTCGGCCCAGGGCAACACGCTGGCGAGTGAAGAGGTGGTCAAGGCCATGGCCGCTGCCTATCAATCCGGCAAGGGCTCGATGGCCGAGCGACTGATGGACGCCCTCGACGCGGGCCAGGCCAAGGGCGGCGACACTCGCGGCATGCAGTCGGCCGGCATCCTTGTCGTGAAACCGCTGCCCGCCAATTCCGAATCGACCGTCGAGCGCATCGTTGACATTCGCGTCGACGATCACGAGGAGCCGTTCAAAGAGCTACGCCGGCTCCTGCAAATGACCACGGGCGCGCCCAATCGGCTGACCGAGCGCTCGGTGCAGTTGGCGAAGGAAGGAAAGTTCGCCGACGCGATTGCTGAACAGAAGAAGGCGCTCGAAATCAATCCCCGCAGCGAACAGCTGATCTACGCCCTGGCCCAGCGTTATGCGCAGGGCGGCGACCTAAGGCAGGCGCTCGAGCAACTGGGACTCGCTATTCGGCGTCAGCCGAAGCAGTGGAAGGCGCAAGCAGCGGCCGACCCGGTATTTGCATCGATGAAAGACCGCGCTGATTTTCAGAAGCTTGTTCAACCGTAATTTTTGAGGGGGACTCATGAAACGACTCGTACTCGTACTTGGCCTGTTGCTGCTGATGGGACCTGGCGTGGCGTTCGCGCAGCAGGCCGTGCCGGAGATTCCGTTCGACGGCGACATCAACTTCCTGAAGCTGCCGCCCGACATGCACTTCGGCGAGGTGACCGGCGTGGCCATCAACTCGAAGAAGCACATCTTCATCTACAACCGCGGTAACAGCGCCAGCGGTCCCGCCTACGCCGCGACGGCGTCGCAGTTGCTGGAGTTCGGTCCTGACGGTAAGTTCATCCGCGAGATCGGCAAGGGCCTTTACGCGTGGGCCTATGCGCACGTCGTGCGGGTGGACAAGGACGACAATATCTGGGCCATCGACAAGGGCTCGGACATGGTCATCAAGTTCAACCCGGAAGGCCGCGTCGTCATGGTCTTTGGCCGCAAGAAGGAAGCGTCAGACCACGCCGAGCCGTGGACCCGCGTGACGCCCGTGCGGCCGCATGTCAACGCCCAGTTCCGCGAGCCCACCGACGTGGCGTGGGATACGCAGGGCAACATTTTCATCAGCGACGGCTACATCAACTCCCGGGTCGCCAAGTTCACCAAGGACGGCGACTGGGTGAAGTCGTGGGGCGAGCGTGGCAGCAAGGAAGGCGAGTTCAACACGCCGCACAGCATTGCCAACGATGCCAAGGGCAACATCTACGTCGCCGACCGTGGCAATCGCCGGATCCAGGTGTTTGATCCCGACGGCACGCACCTGCGAACCATCACCATCGACGTCCCGGTTCCCGCCGGTGCGCAACCGTGGTACGGCAACACGCCGACGCCGGAAGGCGCGCAGGCCCAGAGCGGCGCGCCGTGGGCGATCTGCGTGTCGGGCGGCCCGACACAGTATCTCTACTCGGCTGACGCCTTCCCCGGACGCATCTACAAGCTGTCGCTGGACGGTAAGGTGTTGGGCGTGCTCGGCAGGGCCGGTCATCAGGTGAAGCAGTTCGGCTGGGTCCACGAGATTGCCTGCCCGTCGGAGAACGAGCTGTATGTCGGCGAGCTGCTCAACTGGCGCATGCAGAAGCTGACGCTCAAGCCGGCGAAGTAGCTACGCCATTCGCGACGGCTGCCATTGCAGCCCGAGACCGATAATCCGCTCGATGAGCTTGGCGTATGTGACGCCCGCTCGTTGGGCGGATTCGGCAAAGTCTTCGCCGTGCGCCAACTGCGGGTTCGGGTTGGCCTCGATTACATACAACTGCCCGTCGGCCTTCATTCGCAAATCAATACGAGCATAGCCAGACAGGTCGAGCGCTCGGTAGACACGTTTGGCCAGGTGTTGCACTTTTGCCGACATGTCGTCGGGCAGGGCCGCCACGGCGGTATCGATGCCGTGCTTCTTCTGGTACTTGACGCTCCACTTCACCCGCTCGGTGGCAATGCGCCAGTTGTTGTCCGGCATCTTTGAGAACGACATCTCCCACACCGGGAAGGTCTGCAAGCGGTCGTTGCCCAGCACGCCAACGTAAAGCTCGCGGCCGTCAATGAACTCTTCGACGATGGCGGGGGTCATGATGGTGTCGTGGATGAACTGGACGCGCTTGGCCAGTTGCTCGTCGTTCTCGACCACCGATGCCTGCGAGATGCCGGTGGACGACTCGTAGGTCAGAGACTTCACGATCAACGGGAACTGCAGGCGCTTGGGCAGCTTCACCTTGTTGCCGAGAGGCACGACCAGGAAGTCGGGTACCGGGATGCGGTGATACGCCAGCAGTTTCTTGGCCAGGCCCTTGTCGCGCGACAGCGTGAGCCCACGCGGGTTGCAACCGGTATAGGGCACCTTCAGCAGTTCGAGATAACTCACCACGTTCTGGTCGAACACCACCACATCATCAAACGCTTCCATCAGGTTGAACGTGATGGTCGGCTTGAAGTCGTCCATGGTCGCGCGGATTGGCGTGAGGTCGTCGTGGACACCGATCACGCGCACCTCGTGGCCGAGCACCTTGAGGGTGCGGACGACGTCGTATTCCATGCGCCACGAGGCGGTGGAGGCGGTGACCTGGTCGGGTGCTTCGTCCGGGGGTTCCAGGCCTTTATGGACGAGCGTGAGAATGCGCTGGGCTTTCACAGGGCTACCCGATGCCGCCCGCTGTGCAGGTAGTTCATCACCTGCACGGTGAGCAGCACCGTGAATTCCTGCCGGGCCTGTTCTTCGGGCACGGCGAGGCGGAGTTTCAGCTCGCGGCATCGGACGATGATGTCTTCGAGCACCTTGTCGATGGTGTACTGATAAATGCCGGTCCAGTCGGCGACGATCTTGCGCACGGGCTGGCGAATGCGCGCGAGGAATTGTGACGCCGCCACGTGATGCGCGTGTTCCGGAGCGTCAGAGAACAGGCGCCGCAAATCCCGATCGTAGAACGTCGGATGGTCCACGCCGTAGTGCCGCCGCTTACGACGGTAGTGATAGCGGAGAGTGCGGTGCAGTTTCCGCAGCGGGTCCAATTCATCGGTGCGTTCAAGCAGCGGCTGCTTGCCGACCAGCGACTTCATCAGCTCGTCCATGTATTCGAGCTTCTTGATGGCCGGCCAGCCGGCATAGCGCGTCTTCCAGTTCGATTCCGGCGTCAGCCACACCGCGAACGTCTCGGCGAAATCTTCGTCGGGATGGCTCTGCGCGTACCAGGGATCGAGATGCAGGACGAAACTCTTGCTGTACGGCCGGGGCGCGTAGAATTCCGGGTACGGTTCCGACGAGTTACCGAACACCTGCCGACGCTGCCGGCGCAGTCGCAACTTGTACGCGTTGTCGATGACATGTCCGGCTTCATGCCGCAGGATGCGCATGCACCAGTCGTGCTCGCCGCCTTCGACCGCCAGCATCTGCGCCTTCTCGAGACGCTCGAGCCGCGGATGCGCGAGATAGAAAGGGACCGCCATCGAGGCCTGGCCGTCGGGCGTGAACCATTCGTCGGAGAGGTAGAAGTGCAGCGGGAAGGTCAGGCCACGGCCTTCGAGTTCGGACTTCAGCTCGTTGACGCGCGACTCGACAACCGTGCCCTCCAGCCGGAGCGGCAGGTCGGCGAGCCGCAGGTTCATCAGTTCTTCGTCGGGGAGATCGGCCCAGTTGGGTGGGGGGCTCTGGCTGGGCATGGCGCTCTGCAAGAGTGTAGGCCAAACCGCCGCCTGGTGCCCGCAGGCGAGCAGAAATGAAAGGCGGGACGCGCAGGGGCGTCCCGCCTTTCGCTGCCTCAGCCTCGCATTTGCCGGCGACGCTTCGCGATCAGTGCCGCGAGCCCCGAGCCGAGCAACGCCATGGTGGCCGGCTCTGGTACGGGAGTGGGGTTGCAAGCGCCGCCAACGCAGACGCTGCCGTTCTGCGCGGTTGCCGCCAGCTCGTTGCCAAGGGCGTCGGACAAGAATGTGCCCGCGAACTGGTGCGGGGCCAGTCCCAGGGTGGTCAGGCCGTTGGCGATGGCGATAAAGCTGATTCTCGCCAGCACGAACTCGCTACCCTGCAGCGCCTTGAGGGCGTCGTGATCGAGTGACAGGTCGGCCAGGAAGAAGGCGTCCAGGAGGCCGGGGGAGAAGCCGCCGCTGAAGTCGTTGGCGGGATCGAGAGCAAAGCCCATCCGGGCATCGGGATCGAGACCGTAGCCCAAGCCTGAAAGGATGGCCGAGTCGAACGACAGTTCGAACGCGGCGCCGCCGACCGATTCTTCAGGTCCCAGTCCGCTGACCCTGATGTCAACGCTGAAAGTGTCGCCCACGCTCACTTCTCGCGAGGACGGATCGAAACTGATGATGGTTGCGGCCTCGGCCCGGCCGGCAGCACACAGGCCTGCCAGCAGGGCCAAGGAAAGAACACGTCGAAACATTTGAGTCATCGTCATCACTATCTCCAGAACGTTGGTTGTGGCCCGCTTCGCGAGCCGGTCAATGCCAGTGCGTCGGTTGCTCTCAATGCGCCGGCGGCGGCGTCTGCCGCAGCTGGCAATAGCGAACGTCAGCGACGTTGATGCGGCCGTCCCCGTTGGCATCACGGCGATCGCCCGCTGTCGGAATCTGACCGTTGCCGGCGCGGATCAGGTTCAGATCGGCATTGTCAACATCCTGGTCGCTGTCGATGTCGCAGACCATGCCGCCCGCGATCCACAGCTTCGAGGCCGTGTCGGTCAGCGCGCCGACCGCGGCCGAGATGGTGTCGGTGCCGGCCACGGTCCCCAGGTAGCAGAACTGCGCATTGCCGCTGGTGTCGGTGAAGATGAACCCGGTCGTCGTGTGCGCGCCAGTCACTGAGAAGTCAACCCGAACACCAGACAATCCCTGGTTGTTCTGGTCGGCAACCCGCGCCGTGACGCAGTGCTGTGTGTTGACGGGATTGGTCGCGGTTTCAGGCGTCAGGTTCAGGGTCGTCACGAGGGCGACCTCGCCAAGCGCCAGGCCGCCGGGATATCCATAGGAGTCGAAACTGTCGAAGCCATACGCGAACACGCCGAACGGCTGCGGCCCACCGAGGTTGTGACTGCCGAGCGAGACCGGCCGCTGGCTGCCGGAGAAGGCGCTGCCGGGGATCGGCGTGAACGCGCTCGCCGGAATCGGCACCCCGTCAAGCGTAATGGAGCCAACCGCCGAGTTAGGTGCCACGACATTGACGAAGTTGGTGGCGAAGCCGCTCGCGGGAGTGGTGATGGTGTAGTTCCCGAGGAACTGCTCGAAGGGCGGAATCAACATCATGAACGGATCCGACGTCACGCCGTCGAACGACGAACCGTTCGAGAACTGGGCGACCAGGATTGGCGCCGTCGAGGTGATGCTGGCCGGCCCGTTGATCAGCCGTTCGTGGACTTGGCCGCGGTTCAATGTCGCGACGACGGTGCCATTGACGGACACAGCGGTACCGTTGTTCTGGGCCAGGAACCTGAAGGTGTCGCCATTGCGGCGGGTGGCCAGCGGCATCGTGACGAAGCTCTGTCCCCAGGTGCTGGTTGGCGGCAGTTGCTCCACGATGTGGTCGCAGGCCGTGGTGTTGCCGTCCGGAATGTTGGCGCACTGGTGGCTGCCGAACACCGCGATGGGCTGGGTCGAGGTGATGACCGTGCCGCTCAGATCACCGAGGTTGGCGGTGTTGCGGAGCTGGTAGGTTTGCCCTTGGTTGAGGTTGATGTCAAAAGGAACGCCCGCCGGACGAGCCCCTGCCGCCATCGACGGCGTAATCGACACCACCGTGCCGTTCACGGCCGCGACGATTCCGAACTGGTTGGCGTTGACGATGTTGACGTTCTCGTGGGAGAGCACCAGATACTCGGTGCCGAGAATGTCGGTGGGCAGGCCGAGAAAGGCATCGGTGGTGAACTGCACCCGGTTCAAGCCATACACCGTGACCTCGGCGAGCGCGGTAACGTGAATCCCCAGGTTTCTGACGACGTCACTCGCCGTGTGCTGTGCACCGCTCGGTACCACCACCGAGGTGACCACATTCGCGGTCAC
This sequence comes from Acidobacteriota bacterium, assembly GCA_031392125.1. Taxonomy (GTDB): domain Bacteria; phylum Acidobacteriota; class Vicinamibacteria; order Vicinamibacterales; family UBA2999; genus 12-FULL-67-14b. Next base: position 11,703 of record JANMUX010000444.1, read on the forward strand.
TGAAAACGGCGTTGAGAACCCGAGGCCTGGGACCGAGACGGTTCCAGTGGTATTGGTGTCGCCGGTGATGAACAGCGTCAACTGCGGCGTGCCGAGGTTCTCGTTGAACATCAACCAGAAGTCGGTGCCTTTGCTGTCGTCTGATTGCGCGCTGACCTGGGATCGAAGGCCGACGAAAAGAAGCAGGAGAAGAAACGCGAGAACTCTGCGAGTGAGGGGGCGTTGTGAGCCGGGGGAGTTCATAGAATGGGTCTCCGTTGGGTTGATGGATGCGCCTGGTGCTGGCGGCTACTCAGCAACATCGACGCCACTCGGCATGAAGGAAACCGGCCTATTTCAGCCGATTTTCTCTTCGTCCGCGAAACGGCGGCAACGTTGACACCCCAGCCGCAGACTTAATGTGTGAGACGCGGAGACCTTCAGTTGGCCGAACAGCCAAGGCGAACGCCGAACGGAAGCTGGGCTGTGAGGGGTGGGACGTCGACGAGGGTGGGATTGCGCTCGGCAGGACTCGAACCTGCGACCCCCAGCTTCGAAGGCTGATGCTCTATCCAGTTGAGCTACGAGCGCACGAGAGACGGCCTATTGTCTCACGACCTCTTCAGTTTGTCGGCGAACGACTTCTCGAGCTTCTTGACCTTCGGCATCGCCACTGCCGCGACGTACGGCTGGTTGGGGTTACGCGCGACGAACCCCTGGTGGTACTCCTCGGCATCGAAGAACTGCTCGAGCGGCTCGACGGTGGTGACGATCGGCTGGTCGAAGACCTTCGCGTCGCCGAGTTGCTGAATATAGGCGGCGGCGACGCGTTTCTGGCTGTCGCTCGCATAGAAGAGGGCCGAGCGGTACTGCGTCCCCATGTCGTTACCCTGGCGATTCAGCTGTGTCGGGTCGTGGGCGACGGCGAAGAACACCTTCAAGATCTGCCCGAGCGAGATGCGGCTCGAGTCGTAGCGCACGCGGATGACCTCGGCGTGGTCGGTCATGCCGCTGCAGACGCTCTTGTAATCCGCCGTGTCAGCAGTACCGCCGGCGTAGCCAGAGACCACGCTGATCACACCATCGAGTTTCGCGAACACCGCTTCGGTGCACCAGAAGCAGCCGCCGCCGAGCACCACGGCCTGTGGCGCGCCGGTGGGGTCCGCCGGCTCATCAACCGCGGGATCGGGAAACTGATCCACCGGAACGCCGGCGTCGCCGCCGAACAAGTCACTGAGTTTCATTCGTCGATTGTAGCTTGCGCCGCCCACGGACTCCGAACACGAGCACGGCCATGGCGACGACGAGCAGAGAGGCCGAGAGCGGCCGTGACACGAACACCATCCAGTCGCCCTGGCTGATGGACAAGGCCCGGCGCAGGTGCTGCTCGGCGGCCGGCCCGAGGATCAGGCCGATCATCACCGGTGCGATGGGCGCGCCGAGGTGGCGGAGCAGGTAGCCCATCATGCCGATGCCGGCGACCAGAACCAAATCGCCGGCAGATCGATGCACGCTGAAGGCGCCGAGCGACGCCATGACCAGGATTCCCCCGTACAGCCACGGGCGGGGAATCGACAGCAGCTTCACCCACAGGCCGACCAGCGGCAGGTTCAGCACGAGCAACATCACGTTGCCGATATACAGGCTCGCGATCACGCCCCACACGAGCTTTGGTTCGTGCTCGAAGAGCAGCGGACCCGGTTGCAGCCCAAACTGCTGAAAGGCCGCGAGCAGCACCGCAGCGGTGGCCGAGGTGGGCAGTCCCAGCGTAAGGAGCGGTACCAGCGTGCCGGCGGCCGACGCGTTGTTCGCTGCCTCCGGGCCGGCCACGGCTTCGATCGCGCCATGGCCGAACTCGTCGGGCGTGGCCGCGAGCCGCTTCTCGATCGCGTAAGACATCAGGGTCGGCAATTCGGCGCCGCCGGCGGGCAGCGCACCCATGGGAAAGCCAATCGCCGTGCCGCGCAGCCACGGTGCCCACGAGCGGCGCCATTCGTCCCGGGTCATCCAGAGGGAACCGCGCACCGGCAGCACTTGGTCCGCGTCCGGGCCTCGGCTGACCACCCACAGGGTTTCACCAATCGCGAACAGGCCAATGGCGACGATCACCGGATCGATGCCATCGAGCAGATAGGGGATGCCGAAGGTGAAGCGCGCCTGTCCGCTCAAGCCGTCGATGCCAACGCTGCCCAGCACGAGTCCAGACATCAGGCTGACCCATCCCGCCAACCGCGAGCCGGCGCCCCCGAGCAGCGTGGTCACCATCACAAACGACAGCACCATCAACGCGAAATACTCGGCCGAGCCAAACGCCAGCGCCATGCGCACCATCGCTGGCGCCGTCAGGCTAAGCGCGAGCGTCGCGAGAGTGCCAGCGACGAACGAGCCAATCGCGGCCGTCGCGAGTGCCGCTCCGGCGCGGCCATTGCGCGCCATCTGGTGGCCATCAATAGCCGTAACGATCGTGGCGCTCTCGCCAGGCGTGTTCAACAGAATTGAGGTGGTTGATCCGCCGTACATCGCGCCGTAATAAATCCCCGCGAACATGATCAGCGCCGCGGTGGGATCCAGGCCGTACGTCACCGGCAGCAGCAGCGCCACCGTCAGCGCGGGTCCAATGCCGGGCAGCACGCCAACCGCCGTGCCGAGCGTCACCCCAGCCAATCCCCACAGCAGGTTGAGCGGTTGTAAGGCGACGACGAATCCGGCCCACAGATCCGACATCAGGGCAGGGCCACTCCCAAACCGGCCGTGAACATCAGGTAGATGGCGATGG
>JANMUX010000455.1:0-9486 GCA_031392125.1 Acidobacteriota bacterium
CGAGCGTCGCCCGCACCGCCTCCTTGCCTTGCATGTTCGAGGGGACATAGACCGACCAGAACTGTCCGCCAACCCCGCCCTGGCGCAGGCGCGGGATGTCGGTCATCAACGCCGGCACCGGCTTGGAGATCTCGGCCTTGCTGAAGTCGCGTCCGGGGTCCAGGCCGCGGAGCGCCCACGGGGAATCGTTGTGGCCGTCGATCAGCGGCGTCTGCTTGTGCAGCGCCTTGGCGCGGGCGACGAAGTCGCCCTGGGCCCACGCCTGGTTGCCGACCGTCATGCTGGCGAGTCCGACCAGCGCGAGACATGAAAGGTATCGATGCATGCCCGTGATCCTGCCACAAACCCGCCATTCCCCCGATCCCCGATCCCTGATCCCTGATCCCCGATCCCCGATCCCCGATCCCCGACCCCCCGTCTAGATCCGCAAGAGTGTGTCGCGCAGAATGCGCGCCTGGATGCGGCTGACCGCGAGCGTCTGGCCGTTCGCCATCTGCACCTGGTAAGTGCCGCCTGGCATCGGGCTGACCTTCTGGATCTGGTCCACGGCGGCCAGGGTGCCTCGACTGAGACGGACGAAGCGCCGCGGGTCCAGCCGCGACTCGAGCGCGTGCAGGCGATGGGAAATCGTGAAGCGCTCGTTAGTGGCCGTGGTCAGGTGCAGCAACTCGCCCTCGGCCACGACCGAGACAATCTGGCGAACCGGGAGGATTACCGTCTCGTCGCGCCGGCGCACGGGAATGCGTTCGAGAAACGTTCGCCTGGTCGCGGTCTCGAGAGCGGCCGATACTGCCGTCAGGCCCCGGGCGCGCTCAGATGCAGTGGTTGCGGCACGGGTCCGCGCCCGCTCGAGCGTCGTCGCCAGGCGCTCGCGTTCCACCGGCTTGAGCAGGTAATCGATGGCGTTCAACTCGAACGCCTGCACGGCGTACTCGTCGTAGGCCGTCACGAAGGCAATCGACGGCGTGGCGCCGGCCTTAACGAGCCGCGCGACATCGAGACCGCCGGCCTCGGGCATGTTGAGATCCAGCAGCGCGAGATCGGGCTTCTGTTCCTCGATTAACTCAATGGCTTCGGTTCCGTTCGCGGCTTCGCCCACCACTTCAACGTCGGGAAATGTCTGGAGCAGGTTGATCAGAAACCGGCGGGCCGGCCGCTCATCGTCGGCCAGTACGACCCGCAACAGCGTGGGCATGGTGATCATCCTCGCTCATTCCAGCCGCTTCGGCGAGCGGCATCACCAACTCGGCCACCGTGCCGCGCCCCGGCTCGGCAGCGAGCGTCAGCGTCGCAGCCTCACCGTAATGCCCAGCCAGGCGCCGGCGGACGTTGTCGACACCCACATGCTCCGCCTTCGCGCCGAGCGCCTCCAGCTTCGCCGAAGCTACGGCCGACAGGCCGGTCGACAAGTCGACTCGTCCGTCAGCAAACTGCAGTGGCGCGCCGGTGTTTCGCACCGTCACATGCAATCGCTCGATTCCCAAGGCGGCGTCAATGTGCGCCGTCAATTCCACGTCGCCGCCGGTCGTGCTCGGCGCCACGCCATGTTTGATGGCATTTTCCACGAGAGGCTGAATCACCAGCGCGGGAATGCGCAGGTGGCGTAGCGATTGGGGGACGTCGATGCGCACGCGCAATCGCTCTTCGAAGCGCTCGTGTTCGATCTTCAGGTAGTGCTCGACCAGTTCGACCTCGCGCCCGAGCGTGGTGAAATCACCCTCCGACCGCAACACGCCGCGCAGCAGCGCCGTAAGCTGCATCAACGTGTTCATGGCGCGGGGTGGGGCCGACTCGATCAAGTAGCCGATGGTGGTCAGGGCGTTGAACAGGAAGTGCGGGTTCACCTGGGCGCGCAGCGCCTTGAGCTCGGCTTCGGCGGTCAGCTTCTGCATCTCTTCTTCGCGCAGCTGAACTTCATAGCGCTCGTTGGTCAGCCTGATCTGATCGATGCGACGCGCCGCCGTCGCCAGCACAGTGTCGACCATGGCCAGGTCGTCCGAGAGCAGGCGCCGCCCGCCGGTCAGCTCGCCAACGTTCACGACGTAGCGAGGCAAGTCGGTGGTTGGCACCAGGGCCTGGGCCTTCGGGGCCTCGCCGCTCGCCGGCGACCCTTCTTCGACCCACCACACGCGATGTGCATCGAGCGCCGGCACCAGTCGTTCAGCCACGCTGTCGAGCACGCCGTCGACGGAGTTTCTCGACTGCAACTGCTGGCCGATGCCGGCGCCAAGCGCGGCGTAGTCCATTCTGCCCAACAGCGATTGATCGACGAAGCGGACAATCCGGCGATTGAGCCAGGGCGACACGAGTGACGTCGCCACCCATAGCGCCATCAACACGCTGGCGGCCAGCGGTCCAGCCGGCAGGACAGTTGCCACGCTGTAGCCCGCAAAGGCGATCGCGACCAGCGCAATCAACGTGAGCGCCCGTTTCAGGAACAGGTCGGCCAGTGCGAAGCGGTAGTCCTGATAGAGGATGGCGAACGCGAGCGGGATGGCGGCATGGTGCCCGATCAGTTCCACGGCCCATCCATCAGCCGCGGCGTGAAAGCGGCCCAGGTGCGATGCCGATACGGCGAACAATGCCAGCGCCAGCACCCACAGGACTCGCTGACCATTGGCCTGTGTGCGCGTGAGCACGCCGAGCGCGAGAATGATCAGGCCGTAGCTGACGGTGAGAATCAAGAACGCGAGCGACGATGGTTCCGGCTCGCCAGTGATGACGGTCTGCAGGTGCAGCCCCGATGCGGCAATGCTGCAGCCGTATGCGATGACCGTGAGGACGATGCCGCGTGGGAGCGCGCGGGCGACGGAGTGGACTACCACCGCTGCCAGCAAGCCTAGCGCCGGGAATGACACCGCCCACAGGCCGATCGACTCGTTGAAATAACCGAGCTTGGGCAGGGCATAGGCCGCGATCTCGCCAAGGTTCCAGACCAGGCCGAGGACGGCGGTGGCGAGCGGCAGGTATTGTGGAGGCAACCCTTCCTTGTCCGCCGTAGCGCCTGGCGCGAAGGTGGAAGGGTTGCCTTGAAGCCGCGCGCGTGGCGAGCCACGAAGCACCAGCGCCAGCAGCATGGCGTAGAGCGCCGTGCCGGTGACGAAGCCGACCAGGTTCAATACTTCCGCCGCGTTCGGCGCGATCACGAACTGATTCTAGTCAACGGTCAGGGCGGCGAGGCAACGAATTGCCCGAGCACCGGGTAGTGATCGGAGCCAAAACGCTCATCCAGTCTTCGCGCGCCGGCCTGCCAGCCGTTTGTCAGGCGGAAGAACAGGTAGTCGAGTCGCCCCATCAGGTGGGTGCGGCGCCGGTCTTCCGAGCCCAGGCTGGTCGACCATTGGCGTGCCAGGTCGTAGGCGCTCTCGCCATCGCCGCCCCTGACGGTGTTGAAGTCGCCGCCCAGCACGACCCCGGCCGTTCCCGCCGGCGCGTTGAACGGCGGAGTAGCGAGCAGTCCGAGAATGGCGCGCACCTGGCCGGTGCGTGGGTTCTGAAAAATCCACAGAGTTTTTGGCGAGCTCACGGGTTCGAGGTGAGCGCTCAGCAGCAGTAGCCGCTCGACACCGCGCTTGGTCCGCACGTCGATCGCGGCGCCCACCGTCACCCGTCGCTGTCGCGCGAACGGTAGCTCGAGTGCGCGGAGATCGAGCAAGGGTTCGGTGGAGAAGATCGCGCTGCCGCGGTCCTCGCTCATCTCGCTGCCGTTACGCATCGAGGGCACGTACCACATGGAGAGCCCGAGGGATTGGGCCGTGGCGTGGGCATCGGATCCATGGGGATCGCGAGGCACGATGCCGAAGGCCGTCCGGGCATTGTCCGGGAATGCCGGGACGCCGGCACCGCGCCGGTAGGCTTCCTGGATCAACAGGACGAAGTGGGTGACCGCACGCCCGGATGTCAGCGCACCCGAGCGCAGCGCGCGGACCAGTTCTTCGAGCCGGCCCTCTGCCAGGTGAGCATTCCAGGTGACGATCACCAGTTCGTCGAGCGGCGGAGGCGACGTGGGGCGCGGGACAGCCGGTGATGCCACCAGGATCGGCAGACCTACCGCCCGGCACCAGCGATCGAGCTCAGCAGCATCGTTCGCGTTGCCTTGGTGCCATGCGACCGGCTGGCCATCGAGCGAGGCGGGCCGAGCCAGGCACGGTGCGCTCTCGTTCTCAAGTTCGGAAGCGGTACGGCTGCCGCAGGCGAGAGCCAGGCATGCGCACCCGAGGGCAAGCGAGAGAATGCGCATTCGCTACAATAGCCTTGCATGTCGCGTACCACTGACGTCACCAAGCTCGCCGGTCTGGCTGCCCGCTTCGGCGCGTTTGTCGCGGAGCGGCATCCCTTCGCCCTCAAGTTTGCGCTCGACGCGTTCGAGGCTGCCGGCGTGGGGGCTATCAAGACCAAAGATGCGGTGAAGCTTGACGCGGTGCGCGTCCCGTTCCGCCGGGCGCTGGCAAAGTCGCTGTACGACCAGGTCGCCGCTCCCGAAGGCATCGCGGAGACCACCCCGGGCACGTCGGCAATCAAGCGCCTCGAGCTCGCCCGCGCCGAAGTGGTGGAGGCGTGCGACGGCTTTCTGCGCCGTGCCGCCATCGAGGCCTCGCTGACCAAGGCCGAGCGCCGCGAGATTCTCAAGGGCATGTGCCTCACGCGCAGCGTTGACAACCGCCTGAAGCAGTTCTTCCTGGGCGGCGAGGTCCGTTGGGGCGACATGGCTTTCCAGGGCAAGGGCTTCCGGTCGCTCGGCCAGGAAGCCATCTACGCCGGTGCGATTCGCCTGCACCGTGGCGCGGCCTACCAGAAACCAGACGGCACCTGGGGCGGCGACGTGATCGCGCCGGTGATCCGCGACCTCGGCATGACGCTGGCCATGCGGCACGATGAAGAAGCGGTGGCCATGGTGCTACGCGCGCAGATGGGCAAGTCGGGACCGCCCATGGACGGCAAGGACCTGCACACCGGCGATTTTGACTGGGGCGTCTTGCCGGCGGCAGCTCCGCTGGCAGTCGGTTCGCTCACCATGGCCGGCATGGCCATGGCGTTCTCACTCGAGAAGAGCGATCGCATCGCGCTGTCGTTCATCGGCGAGGGCGGGTCGTCACTGGGCGAATGGCACGAGGCGATCAACACCTGCGCGGCGGCCAGGCTGCCTGCGATCTTCTGCCTGCAGAACAATCAAACGGCGCTCTCAACACCGGTGCGCGACAACTCCGCCGCGCGGGTGTTTGCCGACAAGGCGGCGGGCTACGGCATTCCCGGCTTGACCATTGATGGCACCGACCCAGACGAAGTGGCCGCGACCTTCACCTGGGCCGCCGAGCGTGCGCGCGCGGGCGAGGGACCCACGCTGATCGAAGTCGTCGCGATGCGGATGTGCGGCCACGCCCACCACGACGACATGCTGTATCTCGGCAAGGATCAGCCGCCCTCGTGGGAATACCACCAGCTGTTCGAGACCGGCTATGCGAACCGTGAACAGTATGAGTACTGGTCCAAGCGCGATCCCATCCCGATGTACGCCCGCCGGCTCGAAGGCGAAGGTGTCATCAAGGCAGGCGATCTTGACGAGATGAAGGCCTGGGCCGACGCGATGGTCGATCGCCAGGCACAGTTGATCATCCAGGCGCCGTGGCCGCGTGGCGAGATGGCCGGCGTCGGCGTGCACTTTGACGAAGAGCCCCGCGAGCGGGTCGAGGTGCTCGAACCTGCGCTGCGGCTTGCCGTTCCGTCGGTGGCCGCGCTGCCGGCCCTGGTGCCCGGCCTGCCGTTCGACAAGAAGGGCAACACGTTTCTCGAAGCGGTGATGCTGGGCGTCGGCGACGCGCTCAAGGCCGACCCGCGCGTGTTTGTCTACGGCGAGGATGTTGGCGGACAGTACGGCAACGCGTTTCTGCTGCTGCGCCCGCTGCTCAAGGAGTTCGGCGCCCGGATTCGCAATTCACCGCTTGCCTAAGGCGCTGTGCTGGGCGTCTGAGTCGGCGCGGCCCTGGCGGGTCAGCGGCCAATCGGCGAGATGCAGTTCAACGACTTCGTCGCGACCGGCTTCAATCAACTGGTCAACAACGCGGCGAAGATTCGCTATCGCTGGGGCGGCAGTGTGCCCATGGTCGTGCGCATGCCGTGGGGCGGCCTTCGTCACGCCGGCCCGTACCACAGCCAGAACACCGAGCCGTGGTTCTATCGCACCCCCGGCTTGAAGATTGTCGTGCCGTCGACACCCGAGGACGCGCGCGGCCTGATGGCGGCAGCGGTTGCCGATCCCGATCCGGTGTTGTTCTACGAGCACATTGCGCTCTATCGCGATCCCCGCATCAAGCAGGCGTTACCGCCTGAAGCGCCGGCAGCCATGGCGATCGGCAAGGCCGCACTTCGGCGCGCCGGTTCCGACCTGGTGATGATCTCGTACGGCGCCTACGTGCATCACTGTCTGCGCGTGGCCGAGAAGTTATCGGCCGAGGGCATTGAAGCCTCGGTGCTCGACCTGCGGAGCCTGGCGCCACTCGATCGCGAGGCCATTCTGGCGGTCGTCCGGCACTGCAATCGCGTGCTGATCGTGCACGAAGACTCGCGCACCGGCGGCATTGGCGAGAGCCTCGCGGCGATCATCCAGGAAGAAGCGTTTGAGGCGCTGGATGCGCCGATTCGCATTCTTGGCGCGCTCGATACTCCCGTGCCCTACTCGCCACCGCTCGAAGAAGTGTTCCTGGTCAGCGAGCGCGAGATCCAGGCCGCGGCGAAGTTGCTGGTCAGTTACTAACGTCGAGCTTCATCCAGCGCTATCTCGCGCTAGGATTACCAGTCAGAGGTTCCCATGATTCGCGCCCGTATTCTCGCATCCATCCTGGCAGTGACGGCGGCCACTGCGTCGGTCAGCGCCGACGTCCGCACCGATCAACGAGTCAGGTTCCAGCTGGGTGGCGCCATTGGCAAGCTGGTCAACATGTTCGGCGGCAAGGGCGCTCGCGAAGGCGTGACGTCGATCGTCGCCGTCAAGGGCGACCGCAAGGCCACCATGTCTGATTCCACCGGACAGATCATCGACCTGTCCGAGGAAAAGATTTACGACCTCGACATCAAGAAGAAGACCTACAAGGTCACCACGTTCGCCCAATTGCGCCAGCAGATGGAAGAGGCGAAGCGCGAGGCCGAAAAGAACGCCCGCGAACAGGCGAATGAGCCGGGCGAACCCTCGAAGCCTGCCCAGAAGGATCCGGACGCCAAGGAAATGGAAGTCGATTTCGACGTCAAGAACACGTCGGAGACGCGCACGATCAACGGCTTCAACACCACCAAGAGCGTGGTCACCGTCACCGTCCGTGAGAAGGGCAAGACGCTCGATCAGTCAGGCGGCCTGGTGATGACGACCGACATGTGGATGACGGCCGGCGCGCCATCAACCAAGGACCTGACCGACTTCGACATGCGCTATGCGCAGAAGCTTTACGGCCCCACAGTGGCTGGCGCATCCGCGCAGGACATGGCGATGGCCATGGCCATGTATCCGCAGATGAAGCCCGCCCTCGACAAGATGCGCGCGGAAGGTGGAAAGCTTTCTGGTACGGCGATCCTGACCGACGTGAAGATGGAGGCGGTGCCGCCTGGTACCGCCAACCAGACGGCTGCCGCACCGCCACCGCCTGAGGAGCCGAAAAAACGAGGTTTTGGCGGCATGCTCGGCGGCCTGAAGAAGATGGCTGAGAGAGCGGAGAAGAACGACGGCAGCAAACCCGAGCGCGCCGTCATCATGACGACGTCAGTTGAGATGCTGAAGTTGACGACCGACGTCGATGCCGCGTCGGTTGCGCTGCCCGCGGGTTTCACGCAGTCGAAGTAGGTCACGCAGTTCGGCGTGACCTGGGTCACGCAGTTCGGCGTGACCTGGGCTGGCGGCCTACTTCTTCTTGCCGGAGAAGTCGGCCTGGCCCATGCCGAAGTCGATCATGCCCTTCATGGTGTCGCCGTCGACTTCGCCGTTGACCTTGATCTCGAGCGGGCCGTCCGGACCAGCGATGCTGAAGCCCAGGGTCAGGGCCTTGCCCTTGAACGTGCCCTTCACCTCGGCCGCGCCCTGAGGCGTGTCGATGGTGCCGGTGACATTGTCACCGTCCTGCTTCAGGGTGGCGGTTGCCGCGATCGCACCCTGTGGCCCGTTGATGTTCAGGTCCCAGCCGCCGGCCACCGAACCTTGCGCCAGCGGCGCCATTCCCAGCACGAACGCGAACACGACGGCAAGCGACAGCACTCGAATCATGAAAACCTCCAGAAAGAAACCGTGAGAAGAGAGTAGCAGATCAGTTGGCGAGGCGGACCGCGACCCTTACTTCCGCGCCGCCGGGGTCAGCGTCGTCTCGCGCTTCTCGCTGCCGCGCATGTAGACCACCTTGGCCGGCTGGCCGATCTTCAGCAGCTCCAGCGCGTAGGTGTAGTCGTAGATGTTGGTGATCGACTGGCCGGCAATCTCGATAATCACGTCGCCCTTCGCCAGCCCGGCCTGTTCCGCCGGCCCGCCGCCGATCACGCCGCCTAGCAGCAGGCCCTTCACTTCCGACGCGTAGTCGGGAATGGTGCCGGTGAACAAGCGCAGGCCGGCGCGGCCGCCGGTGTCGGTCTTCTGTTCCACCTTGGTGAAAAGCGGCGCTTCGGTCGAATCCATCAACCGTTTGACGACGCCCGAGGCGAGCTCGCCGACGCGGACCAGATCCTCGTAGTTGATCTTGTCGGCGGTGTCGCCGGGCTTGTGGTACTCCTGGTGCGCGCCGGTGAAGAAGGTCAGGCACGCAACGCTGGCGGTGTTGAAGCTGCCGACGTCGGTCGGCTGGTAGGGATCCTCCTGCAACACGAGATCGAACCCCGCGACGATGTTGGCCTGTTCCAGCAGCTTCGGCCACATCGCGCTGGTGCCCGTGGCCTGTACGGTGAGCTTGTTGTCGGCGACGCGGCCGACCATGTCGAAGTTCAGGTACGCCGCCATGGTGTCGAGCGGGAACGGCGGCTTGGTGACGAACGCGTTTGAGCCGAGCAGCCCAAGTTCTTCACCCGACCAGAAGGCGAGCAGCAAGTGGCGCTTGCGCGGCTGCTGGCTGAACGCCTCGCCGATGGCGAGCACCGTCGCCGAGCCAGACGCGTTGTCGTCGGCGCCATGATGAATCTGGTTCGCCTCGTCTTTGCCGGCCAGCGAATTGCCGGCGCTGCCGCGGCCGAGGTGATCGTAGTGGGCGCCCACCGCGACCCACGGCTTGTTGACGCCCGTGACGGGCGTCGTCGCCGGCAGGTACGCCACCACGTTGTTGCCGGTCTGCTGCTGGCGAATCACGTTGGCGCTCAAGGTCACGGTGAGGCCGGGCACGGCGAAGCCGGCGACGTGTGGATTGCCGCCATCCAGTTCCTTCTGCACGGCCTCGAGCGACTTGCCCGCGGCGGTGAAGATGGGCGCGGCCGCTTCACCGCTGATGCTGGCGGCGACCAGGCCTGATCCGGCAATGGCGGTATCAA
>JANMUX010000470.1:0-3371 GCA_031392125.1 Acidobacteriota bacterium
GGTTTATATGTTAGAACATACCTGGTATTCAGTAATTTCTCCGGAATCTTGTTCGTCTATTTTATGGCGTAGCTGGGATTTTAAAGAACGGGCTCTCGTGACGACGAATTTTGGAGACATTCTGGAGACGGGAAAGCCGAAAACATTACCCAGCTGAGAACAAAGTGGTTAGTGGTGCCGGGGGCGGGAATCGAACCCGCACGAGGGGGTTACCCTCTCAGGATTTTAAGTCCTGTGCGTCTGCCAGTTTCGCCACCCCGGCCGGGGCACTGCTCGAGTTCTTCCGCTTGCGATCGCGTGGATTGGTGATCTTGCACGCTGGCTACGGCTGCAAGCGCTTCAACAGTTGGATCTGCCCCGCATGATACAGGTCGTGGGCGGCGACGCCGCGGACGAGCCCTTCGAAGTTGAACGGCTTACCCGGCGCTTTGCGGGTCCAACGCGACGCGGGAAACGTCGCGACCGCGGCCCGGAGAAGGTCGTGTTCGCCCCGAAGCAACCCGAGGTCCGCCCGCCACTCGGCGTCACTGCCCTTTACCGGCCGCGACCAGAAATTGCTGCCCTCGAGCGCAAACCCATCGACTCGGCGACCGCTCGCGCTCACCTCGCCCAGGGCCGGCGAGTGGCCTTTCTCGCCGGTCAACCGGCGGCGGATGTCGTACTTCCAGTACGCCGCATGGACCACCAGCTCCCAGATGTTGTGCCGGCCCGATTCGACCCGCCAGGCAGCCTGCTCGCGGGTGACGCCGCGCAACGACCCGCGCAGGTTGGTACCATGCCACGACGGCTTGTCGTACGCCTCGTCGATCGACGCCAGCAACAACTCCGTCGTCGTCACGTCAGTGCACCAGCTTGGATTCCCTGGGCCCGCCGATCACGCGCGCGATCATGTCCGACAGGCGGTCTTCGTCAATCTTGAAGGGCCCGGCACTGGCGGTGCCCAATTGCAGTTCCAGATGCACCAGGACGCCGCCTTGGTCGGGGCTGACAATCCAGCTGAAACCCCGCATCGAAACGGCCGGCGGTTCGCCGTTCGGATCCCGGGCGCGGTCGAGCGCCTTCAGCATCTGCTCGAGCAACACCTTCACGTCGGCGACCGTCCACGACTCGGCGTCAGCCGACACGCCTTTCATCTTATGCGTCACCGCGCCGCTGGCGCCGCGCACCCACACATCCACGTCGATCATTGTGACGGTCCTCTTCAAGAATTCTTCCAGTTTGGAGCCCGCTTGTCGATCCACGCCTGAACGCCTTCAGCGGCATCGTGGGTCTTGAGCAGCCCGCTCACGTAATCGCGCTCGGCCCTGTCAAGCGCCGGTTCGGCTTGTGCGCGTAGCGTCAGCCTCGCCGCCGCCACGGCGTGCGACAGCGCGACCGACGAATGCGGCGACAGATGGGTGTCGAACCACGAGCCGGCTGCCTCCACCAGGCTCGCGGTCGGCGCGACCATCGACAGCAGGCCCGCGTCGTGCCAATATCCCGCCGTCTGCAACTGACCGGTGACGATGGCGCGCGTCGCGCGAGACGCGCCGACACGCAAGGGCAACAACGCGGCGGCCACCGGCGGGAACGCGGCCAGCCGAATCTCTGGCAGGCCAAAGGTCGCCGCATCGGTGGCGAGGATGTCATCGCAGGCAAGGGCGAGTTCGAAGCCACCGCCCAGGCAACGGCCCTGCACGAGCGCGGCGGTCGGCGCGGGGAACGCCAGCACTTGCTTGACGACGCGATGGGTCTCGGGCAGCACGGTCGTCATCTGGCGGGGCTCGTGCTCCTGAATCCTGGCGCCAAACGAGAACTCGCTGCCGGCGCCTTCAATAGTGAGCCACTTGATGCCCGGAGTGGACTCGAGGTCGTGAAGGGCTCGTCCGAGGGCCCGCACCAAGTCGAGCGACAGCAGGTTGCCAGGCTCCGCATTCAACTGCACCCGTTGCCAGCCGCCGTCACGCGACGCCTGCACGCGCACGAGGTCGCTCATGCGAACACCACCGGATCCGTCGCCGGCACGTCGCAGGCAAAGCCTCGGCACACGTAGGCGGTCGCCTGGCCATCGATCATTCTCATCTCCGCGACCCACGGCATATGGGCCACCAACGACGCCTGCCCCGATGGGTCGGCCAACACCATCACCGTGAACGGCCGGTACTTCCGGTTCGCGGCCCGCCACAGCGCCTGGGTATCTGCAGACTCACGGCGGCCGACGATCACAATCTGCTCGCTGACGGCCAGCGACGCCGACAAGACCGCGGCCATAAAGGGCACCGCGCGGCCCTGATCCTCGAGCCGCCCGCCGAACGATGCCAGCGCCGCGCTGGCTCGCACGCGGTAGGACTGGTCGCCGGTGAGCTGCGACAGCGTCCAGACGTTCATCGCCGAGACCGCCGTCGGAGAAGGCTCTGCGCCATCGTAGTCCTCTTTCATCCGCAGCAAGACCGACGGATCGTGACCGGTGGTGCTGAACCACCCTCCCCCGTCGGCGTCCCAGAACAGTTCGTCCTGCTTCGCCTGCAGCGCGCGCGCCCACGACAGCCAAGCGGCATCGCCGGTCGCCTGGAACAGCTCGAGGACTCCGAAGATCAGGCACGCGTAGTCTTCGGCGTAGCCGTCGATTGCCGCATCGCCCGCGCGGTATCGGCGCAGCAGCCGGCCCGCCGTGCCGTCCCACATTGTTTGCTTGATGAACGTGGCCGCGCGAACCGCGCTCTCCAGGTGCCGCGGGCCAGGCTCGCCGCTGTCGCTGCCGAGCGTCGCGCCGGCATCAAGGACGCGAGAGGCGCGAGCGAACGCCGCGATCATCAAGCCGTTCCAGGCTGTGAGAACCTTGTCGTCCAGTTGCGGCCGGGGCCGGGCGTTCCTGACGTCGAACAGAACTTGACGGGCGCGCAGCAGCACCTCGGCAATCTCGACCGCGGTCTTGCCGCTGGCGCGGGCCAGGTCAGCAATCGATTGCGCGGTATGCAGCAGGTTCTTGTTGACGAACTCCTGCTGCGGATCGAACGGCGCGTTCCCGTTTGGCAGCACCCCGTAGCGGCCTTCGAATGCCGGGCTGTCGGCACCGAGTGCGGCGCGAATCTCGTTTTGGTCCCAGATGTAAAACGCGCCTTCCATCTTGTGCGCGTGAGGGTCGCTCGACTGCCCGGGCGGAATGCTGTCGGCGTCCTCGGCCGAATAGAACCCGCCGGCTCCGTCGGTCATGTCGCGTTGCACGTACTGCAGCGTGTCTTCCGCAATCTGCGCGAAGAACGGATCGTCGCTCGCCTGGGCCGCCTCGAGGTACGCCAGCACCAGCTGCGCCTGGTCGTACAGCATCTTCTCGAAGTGCGGCACCCGCCAGTTGCCATCGACCGAGTAACGATGAAACCCACCGCCGATGT
>JANMUX010000486.1:0-2861 GCA_031392125.1 Acidobacteriota bacterium
CGACGATGCCGCCGAGTCGTTGTAATAGTTGAAGACCACAAAGCCTGCACCGGTCACCGCTGCCCGGGCCGCGTCGAATCCGGACTCGACGAAGTAATGCGGGTGCCGGACCGGAATTCCGCTCCACCGCCGGTCCGAGGCGGCGCGCCACAGGTAGTGCACGGCCAGCATGCCGGGCCGCTGCCGATCGACTTCATTGAACAGCTCGACCTGATACGGACTGGGAAAATGCGTGACAACCACGACAGGAGTCGAGGGCATGGTCATCCAGCCTTCTTTGCGCGAACGAAAACGCTGTCGGCAACCCAAAGCAAGGCCGGGATGCGGACGCTGGCGGCTGTCAGCATCGACGAAGCCCGCAACACCAGCCGCCGGGCCGGTGTCATCAACGCCGCGTCGCTTGGTTGCAGCCCGATGCCAAAGAAACAATCCGCGTCCAGGCTGTTCGGACCGATGGCCGCGGCGAACGCACGGCCCAGCTCTGGAAGCGTCCAATAGCGCACGTCGAAGCCCGTGCCGGCTCGAAAGCCGCGACGAAACTGGTGGTACAGGCAGCGAAGACCAAACCGCGTCGGCATCTGCACCCGCGCCTGCCCTCCCGGCACGAGCACACGGCCCATCTCGGCCAGCGCGCGGGCAGCATCGTCCTTGGAAAAATGCTGGATGACGCTGTAAGAGAACGTGATCGCGAACTGATGATTGCGGAACGGCAGGTGCCGCGCATCACCAACCACGAACCGCGCGTGGCGTCCGAGTTGCTGCGCTACCCGCTGGGCAGCCAGCACGGCACCGAGTGACGGGTCAATGCCCACGGTGGCGTACCCGCGGGAGCTTGCCGCGAGCGACCAGCGCCCCCAACTGCATCCGATATCAAGCAACGTGCGGCCGTTACCCGGCGGCAGCGCGATCTCCGGAATGGGATAGCTCACCAGCCGCCCGATCAGATGGCGGTACATCAGCCCGTTCGTAGCGGCCACCAGATAGGCGACCACCGGATCGATCGGCCCTCCCCTGCCGGCCAACGCGGCGATGCCTCGCTTCTCATCGGCGCTCAAGCTCAACGTTTCCAAAAACAGCGGGTCGGCTGGGGTCTGATCACCCGCCTGCCGCAGCGACGCGCCGGCGATATCAATAGTGTGCGGGACGTCGCTCAGCAACATGACCGGTATGCCCGCCACGATCGGGTAGCGGTGGCCTTGTGCGCAGACCAGTACCGCGCCAGCTTGTTGCAGGCTGCCATGATCGCGCGGGCACGCGAGATGGTCGAGATACCAGGAATCGATGGGAACCGGCGCGCTCATCCTCATGCCGGGACGGCTGTCAGCAATGCAGCGCCGAGGTCGTCAATGCCGAACGCTCGACGCACGCGGGCCGCCTCGGAGAACCGCGAAAGCAGCACTGGCTGCTCGAGCAGTGACCGAATTGCGGCGGTAAGGGCGGCCGGCGACACCTCGCTCAAGACGATGCCGGTGATGCCGTCTTCGACTACCCGTCCGCAGAAGCGCGAGGACACGATGGGCAGGCCGCTTGCGCGCGCCTCGACCTGCACCATGCCAAAGCCGTCTGAATGGGTCGGGAAGACGAGCACGTCACATTCGCGATAGTGGCGCATCACGTCGCTTCGAGTAACCGGACCGATCACTTCGACAGAATCCGTCGGCACCAGCTCGGGCGGGATCCGCATTCCACGTTGGCCCACAAGTCGCAGCGTCACCGGTTCGCCGCGAAGCGCCGCCATGGCTTCCAACAGAACCGGCACTCCCTTGACTACCGATTGCGTGCCGGCAAACAGCAGACGCAGGGGCCGACTCCTGGTGAAAGCCACGGGGTAGGTGCGAAGGGGTCCGTCGTACGGCAGCGAAGGTTCGTACGCCAGTGGAATTACCGTTACCTTCTCCGAGTCGACACCAGCGTGCGCCAATGCCTGGCGCGACCACTCCGAGTTGACAACGATGCGATCGGCCATCGCGCATTCGTCGCGCCACTCGTGGAAATAGCGCGGCGGCGGTTCCAGCGGCACTGGACCGAAGCGCGGCGAGTCTTCGGCCAAACGGCGGGCAATCGCGAAGTGCTCGGTTCCGGGATCGATCTGGCCAAGCACGGTCGTCCAGCCTCTCGCCTTGGCGAGCTTGAAGATTGAACGGGCCGAGTAGCTATGGGCGAACACCACGTGGTCTCCCCGCAGCGACGACAACACCCGCACCGACTGGCGCTGAAACCACTGGTTGCGCCGCAGCGCGCCATC
Organism: Acidobacteriota bacterium; assembly: GCA_031392125.1. Lineage (GTDB taxonomy): Bacteria > Acidobacteriota > Vicinamibacteria > Vicinamibacterales > UBA2999 > 12-FULL-67-14b. Next base: position 2,246 of record JANMUX010000486.1, read on the forward strand.
CCATTCCTGCCGCGGCCACAGCCGCCAGGACGTCTCGCGCGCAAGTAGCCGTGCCGTCAACGCGCGCACGTCGGCGCCCGCCAGTTCGGCGTGAAAGCGTTCGGCCAGGCGAGACGACAGCCGTCCCAGTGGAGCGCCCGGGGGCAGCCAGGCGTCGGTGACCACGGTGCCGAGAACGCCGGCCCGATGAAGAGCGCGGGGAATAGCGTAATGTTCGCGTGCGCCCAGATGGCAGCACACCCACGTCCCGGGTGATCCACCGTGCGCGTTCATGCCGGCGGCAGCCCGCCACGCAACGAAGACTGCCTCGCCGCCATCTGCATCAGTGACGTGGCGTAGATAGCGTCAAGCGGCAGGCGGAATCGGGGGTCGGAGTTGGTCACGACAAACGGCAGCGCGAACAACAGGACGAAGTTCAAGGTATACCGGTCGACGATTCTCCCTGCCGACCACGACGAGACGAGCGTGATGCCCCACCAGGCGACAGGCAAAATAATCATGGCCCACTGCAGCGCCTGTTCGACAGGCGAGTCGGCGAGCCGCAGGTTGGGCCGCAGCATCAGGTTGAAGAATTTGTAGGCTGTCACCGACATCGCCTGGACCGGACTCTCGACCA
>JANMUX010000490.1:0-2605 GCA_031392125.1 Acidobacteriota bacterium
CTTCCGTGCACTGCCCCTTTGGCGAGGGAAAAATCGGCACGCCGCTCGCTGAAATCCAGAAGGCGCATCCGGAAACGATTATCGGCTCCTATCCGCGCATGGCGGATGCCACGTTTTGGGTTGAGATCGTTGTGAGGTCCAAGGACGAGGCGGCTCTGAAGGCGGCGCGCAACGCTGTGGAAGCCATGGTCGCGTCTCTGTCCTGAAGGCCAGGCTTGCTTGCTAACCTGATGTCAGAAGCGATAAAGCGCAATGCGTTTCCTCGCAGACTAAGGGTCCGTTGATAAATAACTGAATCAATCTGGCGTTTTTTTTGGTTTGGGGGATTCCCTTGGGGACTTGGGCCAGCTAGATTCGTTTTTGTGATTGACTGTAGCGCCATCCGGTTGCGGTTTGAAAGCCTTGATCCGATACTGGATGAGCGGGGTCGTCGCCGTTTTGCGGCGGCGGAAGCGCTTGCAGCGGGTCGGGGCGGGATATTGGCGGTTTGGCGGGCGACCGGCATCGCCCGGAGCACGATTCATCGGGGTCTGGTTGAGCTGAGCGGTGAAGCGGCCCTGTCATCGGAGCCGGGCCGGGTGCGCCGCGCGGGCGGCGGCAGGAAGTCTCTGGCGGCAACGGACAAGACACTGGTCGGGGATCTTCAGACGCTTGTGGACCCGGTCACGCGCGGTGATCCGATGAACCCGCTCTTGTGGACCGCCAAGAGCCTGCGCAAGCTGGCGGCGGAACTCCAGGCGCTGGGCCACAGCATCGGCCACAATGTGGTGGCCAGGTTGTTGCGCGGTCTGGGCTACAGTCTGCAGGCCAACCGCAAGACGCTTGAAGGGGCGGGCCATGCTGACCGCGATGCGCAGTTCACCTATATCAACGAACAGGTGAAAGCGGCGCTGGCAGCCGGTCAGCCCGCGATTTCGGTCGATACAAAAAAGAAGGAGCTGGTTGGCGACTTCAAGAACAACGGCCGCGAATATCGCCCCAGAGGCAATCCGGAAAAGGTCCGGGTGCACGATTTCAAGATCCCTGAGCTTGGCCGGGCCTCGCCTTACGGCGTTTACGACATCGCCGGCAACACCGGCTGGGTCAGCGTCGGCATCGACCATGACACGGCCAGCTTTGCCGTCAATTCGATCCGCCGCTGGTGGCAGACCATGGGATGCCGGCGCTATCCCAAAGCCAGGCGGCTGGTGATCTGCGCTGACGGCGGCGGCAGCAATGGTTCGCGCGTGCGGCTCTGGAAGAGCGAGCTTCAGACCCTCGCCAGCGAACTCGATATCGAAATCACCGTGTGCCACCTGCCGCCAGGCACCAGCAAGTGGAACAAGATCGAGCATCGGCTCTTCGCCTTCATAACCCAGAACTGGCGCGGCAGGCCCCTTGTCAGCTACCAGACAATCGTCCAGCTCATCGCCGCCACAACCACCAAAGCCGGCCTCAGCGTCCGCAGCGAACTCGACACCAACACCTACCCAAAGGGCGTCAAGGTCCACGACGCCGAAATCGACGCCATCAATCTTCACAGGCATGAATTCCATGGCGACTGGAATTACACCATCAAACCTAAACCCAATCAGACGCGTTAATTTGTCAACGGACCCTAAGTCTAGACCAGTGCGAGGGCGGCGGCGCAGGCGCGCCGCATCGTCGAGAGCGGCATGCCAGGCACTATAGCTGACCGTCGATGGCCACGCGCTTGGCTTCGTAGAGCCGCTCGTCGGCGCGCTTCACCCCTGACGCCCAGTCGCCCGCATCGGCAATCACGCTCATGCCGGAGCAGAAGCGCAGGTGCGTCGTCCGGTCGGTGTTGAACTGCGCCAACGCCGCCGGCAGGCGTGTGCGGACGCGCTCGGCCTCGTCGGCGCTCATGGCCGGCAGCAGCACCAGGAACTCGTCGCCGCCCACCCGGATCACGCGGTCGCCGGCGCGGAAGAACTGGGCGAGGAACGCGGCCATCGCCTGCAGCAGCAGGTCGCCCTCGGCGTGGCCGTAGCGGTCGTTGACCTGCTTCAAGCCGTCGAGGTCGAATGCGAAGATGGCCACGGGGAACTCGCGGCTCGCCTGCAGCCGCGCCGCTTCGTCATCGAGGTAGCGGCGGTTCGACAGCCCCGTGAGCCGATCGCGATAGCTCTGGGCCCGCAGGTCCTGCTCGAACTGCTTGCGGGTGGTCACGTCGCGCACGACGATGAGCAGGCCCAGCGATCGTCCCGCCGCGTCCCACAAGGGGTGCCGTTGCACCTCGACCCAGGTGACCGTGCCGTCGCGCGTCCACTCGCGCTCGGCGACGTTCTCGGTGCCGTGCGGAATCGTGCGCCAGTCGCGGGCCGTGAACGCCTGCGCCCAGGGCAGGCCCAGCAGGTCGCGCTCCGACAGTCCGAGCATCACGCTGGCGGCCCGGTTCGCGTCCACCAGCACGTCGTTCTCGTTGAGCACGAGCACCACTTCGGGCATCGACTCGAACAGCGCCTCGCGCGCCACCGGACGCGGGTCGAGCAGCCGGTAGCGCATGGCCGCCAAGCCGATGAAGAGGGCGCTGAAGGCGAAGCCGGGCAGCGTCGGGTTCATGGGCACCCACGCCGCCACCATCGGCGACGCCTTCGTCAGTTCG
>JANMUX010000054.1:0-9154 GCA_031392125.1 Acidobacteriota bacterium
CTTCGACCTGTTCGTCGCCAACTACGGCGCGAGCGCGCTGTATCGCAACGAACCGGGGAAGCCGTTCGTCGAGGTCGCTGGCTCCAGCGGCATCAACCTGAACGGCCACGCCGTGACATCGGCGTGGGGCGATCTCGACAATGATGGCTTGTCAGACTTGTACGTCGGCAACTTCATCGCGGGCCAGCCGCTCTATCGCGATGCGCTGTTCGTCAATCGCGGCGCGACAAGTGGGGGCTGGAGCTTCACCGAATCCCTTCCCGATGTGATCCTGAAGCATGACGCCACTCACGGCGTGCAGCTGGTTGACTTCGATGGCGACGGCCGCCTTGATCTTTCGCTCACCAACAACGATCCCGGCGGCGGCGGACACCCGCTGCTGCGCAACACCGCCGCGCCGCGCGGTCGTGGCTTCTTCGTTGAAGTCGCCGACACGGCGATGCGGCAGACCCGGGCCGGCAGCGAAGTCCGCGTCTTCCAGCCGCGGAGCAGGCAACTACTGTCGGCATCACTGGTCGATGCCGGCAGCGGCTACTGTTCGCAGAACGCCATGCCGGTCCACCTCGGCGTCCCCGAGGCCTGGAAGGGCCGTGTTGACGTCGAGGTGACCACGTTAGTTCGTGGCGTGCGACGGGTGACCTCGATCAAGGGCGTGGATCCCGCCTCGTACGTTCGTCGCCCGTTGAGGGTGACCACGCCGTAGCCGTTATACGTAATTGACATTCGGCCCGCAATTCCTGCCCATGCGCGTCACTTTCGCTCCTTCAGTTCTCGATTGCCTCATCCGCTAAGTCGCTCCCGTTATTGCACTTGGCGCGATGACGCCAATTCCCCGGAAAGGGCCTCACCCTTGCAGTGTGATTTCGTGAACAGGCCATACCCGGCCATGGATGAGGAGAGATGGCATGTGGAGTACGAGTCTGAAGACGACTGGGTCAATTGGTTCAGCGCTTGCCCTGCTGGTATCGGTCGCGTGCGGCGATGCGTCGAAGTCCCTGAACCCGACCGCGCCGTCGGCTGTCGTGGCCTCCACGGCAGTCGCCGCGACCAGTGACGCGAACGCCGAATCGGGCCCAATGGCCGGCAAGGGAAATCCGGGCAAGCCAGATAATCCCGGCAACGGCAACGATAAGGACAAGGACGACAAGGGTAAGAGCCCATCACCCCCGGCACCCACGCCCCCGCCGGCCACACCGCCACCTGCCAATACCTCGCCGACCGCGCCGACCGTGCCCGCCAATCCGATCACCGGCAGGCTGCAGATCGAGGGCCTCATCACCGCGATTGCCGGCACCGCGATTACCGTTGACGGAAGAATCGTGACCGTGCCGACCGGCGCCGTAATCCGCCATGGTTCCCGCGCGTTGGCGTTGTCGCAGCTTGGCATCGGCGATCGCGTCCACATCAAGGCGCGAATGCAAGGCACCGTCCTCGAAGCCACAGAAGTGAAGCTGCAGAACTCCGGCGGCAACGATGACGGCGATGACAAAGGCGATGGTGACGGTGATGACGACGAGAGTGCTGCCACGGTGCGAGTGTCGATCTTGGACGCCACCGCGTCCGAGACCGGCGTCGATTCCGGCGCTTTCCGCCTGACGCGAATCGCCAGCACCACCTTCGCGCTCACCTCGCCGCTCACGGTCACGTTCACGCTGACCGGTACCGCAGTTAACGGCACCGACTACACCCGCGTGCCGCTCACCGCGACGTTCCTGGCGGGCCAGGCGGTGGTGGATGTGACGGTGGCGCCGCTTATGGACGCGCTCGCGGAAGGGTCGGAGTCGGTCATCCTGACCCTTACCTCCGTGGCACCGTATGCACTGGGCTCGCCAACGACTGGCACTGTCACAATTTCCGATGTGGCGCCGACGGTTTCGGGCTCGGCGATTGATGACCCGGCATCTGAAGCCGGACCGTAGACGAGGCGGCCGAGGCCGTCGTTCTGATCAGTGTTGACGCTGACGTGTGGTCGTGGCGCGCGCCAGGTCGGCATGCGCAATGCCGGTGAGCACGCCCTGGCCGGTGAGCACGACCCTGCGGTCGGTGCCATCGAGTTTCAGGCTGTAAACGCTGCCGCGCAGGTCGGTCAGGAACATCCGCCCCTGCTCGAGGTCGAGGGCAATCCCAATCGTTTCGTTGAAACCGCCGGCAAGGATGGTTCGCTGGCGCGGGCCATCCATCGGCGAGCGGTTGACGGTGTTGCCTTCGGGCGGATTGCCGCGATCGGTCCAGTACAGATGACGCTTCGCGAGGTCGAGCTCGAGATCGATCGGCTCCGGCAGACGGTCGAAGAGCACTTCGATGTCGGTGCGGTTCAGTGCCGTCTGCCCGCGCGGAATGTCCAGGTTGGCGCGGCGGATGGTGCCGACGTTCGCGTTGTCGCCGCCTTTCTGCGTCCAGTAAATCTTTCCGCCGGCGACGTCAACCGCCATGCCGACACACCAGTTGCGCTGATCCTTCCGCGCCTCGTCTCCGCGGCCGGTTTCGATCAACGTCTCGAGGTTCGAGCCATCGAGGTTCGCGCGCATCACGCGGAGCCCCTCGCGATCGGACCAGTAGAGTTTGCCGTTCTTCTTGTCGAGAAACAGTTGCTTGCCGGTCCACGTGCCGCCGGCCTTCACAATGGTCGTGACGTTCGAGCCATCCAAATTCGACCGCTCAATCGACCCATCGTCGGCGGCGTAGTCGCCCATGTTGGTCCAGTAGATGTGGCCGCCCTCCACATCCACGGCAATGCCGTCGGGCTGCCCTTTCAGGCCTTCCACCAGGACCTGGCGGTCCGTGCCATCCGGGCTGGCCGACACGATCTTGCCGCGCAGGTCGAGGAAGAAGATCCGCGCGTTCGGGCTGCCGGCGACTACGCCGGACCACCCGAGGCACAGGACCAGGACGATTGCTGCGGGTCGAGCCATGGGCAAACTCCTTCTAGGCCTTCTTCAGTGCGCGCTCTTTCGCCGCGGTCTGCAGCATGCCCACCGCGGTGTAGATCACGACGACCACCACGCCCCAGCGGACGTAGTCGAGCGGCAGCGACTTGACGATGAAGGCGGCGATCAGGACGGCAAGCGGCCCGCCAAGCATCAGGCCGATCGCGGCGCGCAGGTCGTAGCTTTCCTTGCGGATGAACTGCAGGCTGCCGACCGGCATCAGGAACGCGCAGGCGCCCATCATGATCGGGAATGCCGCGGTTGGATTCATGCCGAGCAGGCTGATCATGATCAGGCACGGTGCGTAGTAGCCGATGCCGAGCATCATGAGCGCGCCCAGGAATGCGGAGATGACGATCGCGATGCCGAGCTTGATGCCTGACACGCCCAGCGCGAGACCGGGTGCCGGGCCGATACCGGTGAGCGACAGCAGCATGAGGCTGGCCGCGCCGAGCAGCGCGAAGCCCATGCCGATTTGCACGTGGCGTCGCGGCAGGCCGGCCACGATGCCGGCGCCCAGCCAGGCACCGGCGGCGGCGGCGGCGATGATTGCGACCAGCGTCACGAACTCGACTTCGACGATGGTGATGTAGATCACCGCCTGGACGATCGTCGGCAATACGTAGCCGACGTTGAGGGTGCCGGGGATCTTCTCGTCGCGCACGACGTTCCAGAAGCGGAACATCGAGGTGGTGGTCGCATACGAGCCGATCCCGAGCGTGTCGAAGAAATTCGCCACGAATGAAATGCCGAGCGTGGCCGGCTCAGGCGTCAATGGCGTCGTGCCCGCCCTGGCCGCCCGTTGCCGCTGCACGGTGGTCAACCAGAACACGAGGTACAGAATCCCGGTCAGGATCATGCCTGCCAGGAGAATCGTCTTGGGTTCCATTACCGGGGAATTCTATCCGACGAACTTGTAGCCGGACCCGTGAATTGTGAGGATGTGCTCGGGGGCGTGCGGTGAGCGCTCGATTTTCTGGCGCAGCTTGGCGACAAAGTTGTCGATGGTCCGCGTGGTCGGGAACTCTTCGTAGCCCCAGACCTCGTTCAGAATTTGCTCACGGGTCACGACCTGGCCGGTGTGCTGGACGAAGTAGCGCAGCAGGTCGAACTCGCGGGCCGTGAACTCGATCCGCACCTTGCCGCGGCGGGCCTGGTGCAGCTTGAAGTCGATCTCGATGTCGCCGATCCGCATGACGTCGGCGGTTGGCTTGGGCACGCCGGCCCCGGTCCGGCGCAGCACCGCGCGCACGCGCGCCAGCAGCTCGGTGATCGAGAAGGGCTTGGTCACGTAATCGTCGGCGCCGAGCTCGAGCCCCAACACCTTGTCGGTCTCGGCCGAGCGGGCGGTCAACATGACAATTGGCGTAGAGATCGAGCGCGCCCGCAGGTCGCGGCACACGTCGAAACCGTTTTTCTTCGGCAGCATGACGTCGAGAATCACCAGGTCGGGCGCGAAGCTGCCAGCTTTCTGCAGGCCTTCATCGCCGTCGACGGCGGTCTCCACTTCGTATCCTTCGAGCTCGAGGTTGTCGCGCAGTCCGAGCCGCATTTGCGGCTCGTCTTCAATCACCAGAATTCGTTTCATCGGGTCGGCTCGGTGCCTGGTCTGTGGTTAATTGGTGGCCGGTTCATCGCACGGACTCGGCCAGTGTCGGCTCGAATGCGTTCTCGCCGGGAATCGGGAAGTGCAGCGTGAACGTGCTGCCTTGTTGTGGTTCGCTGCTTACCCGTACGAAGCCGCCGTGGCCCCGCATGGTGTGGTCGACAATCGCCAGCCCGAGGCCGGTGCCCTGCGGGCCGCCGCCCAACTCGCGCTGCACGCGATAGAACTTGCGGAAGATCCGCGCCTGCTCGCGCCGCGAGATGCCAATGCCGTGATCGGTGACGCTCACTTCGACGTGGTCGCCGGCACGGCGCGCCTGCACATCCAACTGCTTGGCGTCGCCGGAATACTTGATCGCGTTCGCGAGCAGGTTCTCGATCGCCTGCTCGGTGGCGCCTTCATCCGCCAACACCCGCGGCAGCGATGACGAGATGTCGGTCTTGACGACGAAGTGTCCCTGCGAGAACTGGGTGTCCATGCGCGCCAGCACGCGGGTCACGATCTCGCCGATGTCGGCCGGCTCCATGCGGTACGGCCGCAGGCCGGCTTCCATGCGCGAGAAGTCGAGAATGTTCTCGATCAGCCGGGTCAGCTTCTTGGCCTCGCCGTTGATGATCTGGTAATACTCCTGCGCGCGCTCCGGCGTGCGCACCCGCCCGAGTTCGAGCGTCTCGGCAAACAGCTGGATCAGGGCGAGTGGGGTCTTCAGGTCGTGCGAGACCGACGCCACGAAGTTGGACTTCAACTCGGCCACCCGTACTTCGCGCGCCGCCGCGCCGGCGACCAGGAAGACGCCCAGCGCCATCGCCACCGCCAGCACGACCATGAGGGCCATTTGCGGCCGCGTGCTGGCGCTCACGATCTCAGGGATCGATTGCGAGCCGTAGCCGGTGCGTAGTCCCCAGATTTCCCGCTGCTGTTCGTAGGGCGCAGCAAACGCCAGCAGTTCCTTGTCGAAGAAGACGACGGGGAAGCTGCGCTCATCGACCGGCACGTCATCGGTACGCGACGGATCCGATTCGAAGATGCGGGTGCCGTCTTCGGCCAGCACCGCGGCTTCGAGCTTCGGGAAGCCGACCGGCTGTTGGACGTTGGCCAGCCGATCGCGCAACAGCGCCGGGATGAACTCGGTCCGCAGGTGTTCGGCGTCGACAGCAAACGCCACCACGCTGGTCATGCGCTCGCGCGCAAACGACTCGAAGCGAAGCTGCGCCTGCACGTAGTATTGGCGGCCGTTGATCTGCTCGGTGAAGGCGACGATCGCCATCCGCGTTTTGACCAGTTGATGGAGCCGCGGCAACAGCTTCGCGCCAAACACCGGGTCTTCACGGAAGCGGCTCTCGAGGTTGCCTTCCGGCTGCGAAGTGGACCGGGCATCGTAGGCCAGCCACTTGTTGCTGTATGGGCCGCGTTCGGTCCAGACAAAAAATGAGGTGACGTACGGGCTCTCCTTGAGCGCGTCGTGCAGGATTGGATCGATAAACGGCAGGTCGAGCGGCTCGACACGCGCCTGCGGCACGCGCAGCAGCACGCTGAGGTACGGACGTTTCAGTGCAGCCTCGACCGTTTCGGTCAGCGAGTCTGCGGTGTCGCTGCTCAGTTGCCGCAACACGACCGCCGAGGTCTTCTCAATGTCGTTGAGCGAACGGAACTGGAAATAGAACAGCACCGCCATCGGGATGGCGACCACGATCGCGAGACCGACCGCCAGGCGCATGGCGCGGTCGTGCATCAACCGCCAGACAGGATTTGGACGCATTGCTTCGTTCATGTCGTCATCCCTTCAACTCGCCCTCTAGCCACGCGTGTACCGGCTGCCAGCCGGCCACAGCCGGGTGCTGGGTCACGAGCGCCCACAAGATGGCGCTGGTGTCGCCCAGCAGTTGCCGGCGGTACTCTCGCGGCAACCCGTCGGTGGCCCGTCGCAACTCGCGCAGCGCGCCGTCGGCATCGCCGGTTGCCACCATGCAGAGTGCCAACCGCGACGCCTGCACGGGGTTCTTTTCCTTGTCGCGCGCCTGGCCCTCAGCATAGGCCGAGTGCGCGGCCTGGAACCGGCCCTGCAAAAACAGTGTATGCCCGAGATTGTAATGGCCAAAGGCCAGGCCGGGGGTCAGGGTAATGACCCGGCGGAACGCAGCCTCTGATTCCGGCAAGCGGCCAAGCTCTCGGCGCACCACCCCGACGTTGTTGACCGCCTGCGCGCTTTGTGGGTCGAGCGCAAGTGCCCGCTCGAAGGCGGCCAACGCCTCGACCGGGCGGTCCAGTTCCCCGAGCGTCGCGCCGAGGTTCGACCAGGCCGGCCCAAATCCTGGCAACCGCTCGGTAGCCGATTGAAAGGCCTCGGCAGCGCGGGCCATGTCGTCGAGACGAAGCCACAACTTGCCGCGCTCGTAGCGGGCCGCCGCCCACCGCGGCGCGAGCGCGATGGCTTCGTCGAGGTCTCGCGCTGCGGCGTCGAGGTCGTTCACTTCCATGCAGACGCTCGCTGTCGCGACAAGGGCGGCGGGCGCGCGGTGGCCGCCAAGGGCTTCCACGCACAAGGCCAGGCGCTCGGCCGCGTCGGTGACGCGGAACGCCCGTGGCAAAAGTGCTGTGGTGCTGTGGTGCTGAGGGGCTGGGGTGCTTACGAGCAGGAGCCAGGCGCCGGCATGTGCTGCGAGTGCCGCCGCCCATTCCGCATCGAGGTAGGCCTGCTGGGTCGTGACGAGTTGGGTGCCGGACGACTGTTGATTGACGAAGGCCTCGTCAAACGCGTTGGCGCGGATGACGACAGGGCTCGCCGGCAGGTCGGGGGCCAGCGGGTAGCGGAACGGCCATTCAGCGGGTGGTGGTGAGGCGATGATCGCGCCCCCCGGGTGCCCCTCCTGCCACTCCTCAATCCACTGCGCGGCCGCAATGGGCGAGTCGACGGTGGCAATGGGCACAGGCGATTATAGAGGTCAGTTTGCGCCCGGGGGCAGCTTCGGCGTGGCCTCGCCCTGGTGGCAGGTGTAGCAGGTGACGCGACCGAGCACCGATTCGCCGGGTTTCGGCTTGTGATCGGGGAAGAACTGCTTGTTAAGCGCCTTGGTCATCTCGAGCATTCGACGCGCCGTCAGTTTTCGGGCATTGTCGTCGCTGGCAAAGTTGCCGCGGACGTGGCAGCTACCGCAGGTCACCCCCAGGGCCTGGACCATGTGGTTCATCTCGTCCTGAAACTCAGGTGCCAGCAAGCCCGTCAGCACCTTGACCGTCGGGCTGTCGACCACAGTCGGGGTAGGTGCCTGGGCGAAAGCGTAGAAGTGGGCCGGATTGACGCCGGTGACAACCAGTGCAGCGGTGAGAAACCACGACCGTGTGCGCATGGCGCATTATAGGGTCTGGGTCCGCCATTCGCAGGCCGCCGGCCGGCTGCGCTTGGGCCAGGAGGAGCTTAGTTGCGCGATTTTTGCGGGTCGTGCTATATTCGTCAGGTTCTCGTGAGGCTAGGACACCCTATCTAGTCTCAACCGCATCGTGACGCGTCTGCGTGGCACCCTGGAAACGGGGCACCGCAAGGAGTCTGGGAGTGATGAATATCCCAGGCGAATTCGCTCCTAAGCGAAACAGCGTCCGCCGATGCCGAAAACACCATGAAGTAGGGTTTTTCCCGTTCGAGGTGCCAAGCACCAGCGTCTCGTAGTGAGGCGCAGGGCTTTCAGGCCTCGAGCACCACGGTTCGGAGTGACAAACCTCAGGTTTGTTGCCACGCGCGGTGGAAAGTTTTCGCTGGTTGCGCCGCTACGGTGGCGACAAACTTTCGGGTTTGTCGATCGCCCGCGGTGCTGTGGAGTGCTCGTGCCGACGATTAGTCAGCTGGTCCGCAAGGGACGCGAGAAGGTCGAGTGGAAGACGAAGAGTCCTGCGCTGCAGAACAGCCCGCAGAAGCGTGGCGTCTGTGTGCGCGTCTTCACGCAAACCCCGAAGAAGCCGAACTCGGCGCTTCGCAAGGTGGCGCGCGTGCGTCTGACCAACAAGATTGAAGTCACGACCTACATCCCGGGTGTTGGCCACAACCTGCAGGAGCACTCGCTCGTGCGCATCCGCGGCGGGCGGGTGAAGGACCTCCCCGGGGTGCGCTACCACGTCGTTCGCGGCACGCTCGATGCGGTAGGCGTGCAGGGCCGCAAGCAGGGCCGTTCGAAATACGGCGCCAAGCGCCCCAAGTCGTAGTCATCAGAGTGCCGGGAGCGCGGAACTTTCGTTCCGCGAGTTGAGAAGAATATATGCCGCGCAGACGAGAAATCGCGAAACGTGAACTGTTGCCGGACGCGCTCTACGGGAGCCCGCTCGTCACCAAGTTCATCAACACGATTATGAGCGAGGGAAAACGTTCGACCGCCGAGCGCATCCTGTATCAGAGTTTCGATCTCATCAAGGAGCGCTCGGGCGACGACCCGCTCAAGGTCTTCAAGAAGGCCGTGGACAACGTCAAGCCCTCGCTCGAGGTGAAGTCCCGTCGCGTCGGCGGATCGAACTACCAGGTCCCGATCGAAGTGAACCCCAACCGCCGGCTCTCGCTGAGCATCCGCTGGCTGGTGGGCTTCGCCCGCTCACGGGGCGACGGCAAGACGATGCAGGAGAAGCTGGCCAATGAGCT
>JANMUX010000072.1:0-6508 GCA_031392125.1 Acidobacteriota bacterium
GCGTGGGTGATTGACGCGAAGTCGAGCTTCACCTTTGAGCACTCGGATCGGGTGTCGTCAATCGCGCTCGGCATGTCGCAACGCCTGGAATTCACGGCGGTGCAACAAACCCGCCTGCGCCGCGCCGCGCTCCTGCACGACATTGGCAAGCTGGCGGTCCCCAACGCCATTCTCGACAAGCCCGGCAAACTCACCCCCGCCGAATGGACCATCGTCAAGCAGCACCCGGCCCACACGCTCAACGTGCTGCGGCAAGTGCCAATTTTCGAGGAGCTGGCTGAAGACGCGGCGAACCATCACGAACGGCTCGATGGCCGTGGCTACTTTCGCGGCTTGTCGGCGGCGCAGCTGACGCCGACGGCGCGCGTGCTGGCGGTGGCCGACGTCGCCGACGCGTTGATGAGCGCCCGCCCGTATCGCGCGGCGATGCCGATCGACGAAGTACTGGCGCTGATCGAGAAAGGCCGCGCGACCGAATTCTGCCCCGACTGCGTGGATGCGCTGGCCGCGTCGCTCACCGACCTGCCGGGCAGTTCGCGCGTACAGTAACGTCCTCCGCATGCGCATCGGCATCGATCTGGGCGGCACGAAGATAGAAGGCGTCGCCCTGTCCGCCGACGGGCATGCGCTCCAGCGCCGTCGCATCGCGGCGCCGCGCGGCAACTACGATGAATCCGTGCGTGCCATCGCCGCCCTGGTCACCTCAATCGAACACGACACTGGCGAGCGCGGCACGGTGGGTGTCGGCATCCCCGGCACGATCTCCCCGGCCTCTGGCCTGATCAAGAACGCCAACTCAACGTGGTTGATCGGCAAGCCGCTGGCAGAGGATCTTGGCCGGGCGCTCGCGCGCCCCGTTCGCCTGGCGAACGATGCAAATTGCTTTGCGCTCTCGGAAGCGACTGACGGCGCGGGGGCCGGCGCGGGCATTGTGTTCGGCGTCATTATCGGCACGGGCACCGGCGGGGGCGTGGTCGTGAACGGAACAGTCCTTGTTGGAGCCAACGCCATCGGTGGTGAGTGGGGGCACAACCAGATGCCCTCGGCTGCCGACGATCAGGACCCCGGCTCGCGGTGTTACTGCGGACGCAGTGGTTGTATTGAAACGTTCTTGTCGGGTCCTGCGCTGGGCCGTGATTACGGGGCCGGCGGCGGTGAGCAGGTGAGTGCCATGGAAGTGGCGGCCCGCGCCGCGCAAGGTGAGCCACGCGCCGAGGCGGCGATGTCGCGCTACGAGGGGCGCTTCGCGCGCGCGATCGCCGGCGTCATCAACGTGCTCGACCCCGATGTCATCGTGCTGGGTGGCGGGTTGTCGAACATTGAGCGGCTCTATACCCAGGTGCCCGCCCGCTGGTCTCCGTTTGTCTTTTCCGACCGGGTCGACACCCGCCTCGTCCGCGCGAAACACGGTGACGCGAGCGGCGTGCGTGGTGCGGCGTGGCTGTGGCCCGACGAGCGTAGCGAGCCCCAGGAGCCGCGGTAAGGGCGACCCCAACGAGCGGCAGAGCCGCGAGCCCTATAGACCCGGCGGATTTTTATATACAATCAATTCATGAAGCTTCGCATCGCATTCCTCGTTCTCGCCACAGTCTGGACGGCAAGCGTGACCACCTCATCGCTCCGCGCGCAAGCCGCGGCGGCGCCTGGCGCGCGCACGGTGTGGGATGGTGTCTACACCGAGGCGCAGGCCGAGCGCGGCGCGGCGGTCTATAAATCTGCCTGCTCCGAGTGTCACGGCGCCGATCTCACGGGGGACGGCTTCGCGCCGGCCCTGACAGGCGCTGAATTCACCGGCAACTGGAACGAGCTGTCGCTGGGCGACCTGTTCGAGCGCATCCGCATTTCGATGCCGCCGAGCGGCCCCGCAACCGTGACGCCGGCTCAGAAAGCCGACATCGTCGCGCACGTGCTGCAGTTCAACAAGTACCCGGCCGGCAAGACCGAGCTCGAAAGCAAGACCGAGGCTCTGAAGCTCATCAAGATCGAAATGAAGAAGTAGGGGGAATCAGGGGGTCTTTCGCCACCAGGGATTGCCCAGGTTGGTGAACGGGCCCCCGTCCACCGAGATGCTGGCCGCTACGCGATAGGCGAGCGGCGACATCAGGCGCAGCGTGTTTTTCAGGCGGATGGTCTTGCCGCCATGCACGAACGGCGCGCTCTCGAAGTGAACGTTGTAGATGCCGCCCAGGTCCCCGCCCACGGGACCAAACTCTAACCGGCCCATGCCGCGCGAATCGGTAATCTGCCGGGCCACCGTCTTGTTCTCGCGGTGATACGCGATCAACTCGCGCACGGTGAATGCCCCGGCCGGTCCCTGGCCTTCAGTCAGCGCTTCGTAGAAGCGGCCATCCACCTTTTTGTAGACCGTGCTACCGGTGTAGTCGCCGGCCGGCGCGAGCGCGGTTTCGGGCATCGACCATTCGAACGTCCATTTGCCGACGAAGTAGGCATCGAAGTCGAGCGGTGGTACCTGGTCGTCGCTCTGCGTCGGTCGGCCCAGCGTAGGCATCTGGCCCTTCGGCACTTCCTGTGCGCCGAGGGTGGTCGCCGCGAGGGCGATTGCCAGCGCAGACAAAGTCAGCTGTCGTCTCATGTGGTGTATCCTCACCGCCGGAGAGTATATGCGACGCACACTGGTCTCTTCACTCGCTGCCCTGATGTTGCTCGTGTCGGCCACGGCGCACGCACAAGGTGATGGTGGCTACAAGCTGGTGCCGAACTGGCCCAAGCTGCCGCCCGGCGAATTCTTCGGATTGAAAGACGCGCCGTTGCCACCGGCCGAGCGCGAAGCGCAGGCGGCTGCGCGGCGTGCGACCGGCCAAACCACCGCGCGTCCGGCGGGACAAGGGCCCACCAATCAGCCCGGTATTTCGGGCGTCGCGATCGATGCGCAGGATCGCATCTACGTGTTCAACCGCGGCGCCAAGCCGGTCATGGTCTTCGACACGGCGGGCAACCTGGTGATGGCCGGTGGCGACCTCGAACTCAACGGCAAGAAGCTTGACCCCAACTGGCAGCACTCGGGCGCCGTTGATTGGGAAGGCAACGTCTACATGATCGAGCGCGATGCCCATCGCATCGTCAAGCTGAGCCCGAAGCTCGACAAGTTCCTGCTGCAGCTGGGCACCACCGGCGAGAAGGGCAACGACGCCACGCACTTCGACTTGCCGTCGGGCGTCGCCGTGCTCAAGAACGGCAACATCGTGATCACCGATGGGTATGGCAACAACCGTGTCGCCATGTTCGACAAGGCCGGCAAGTTCATCAAGCAGGTGGGCAAGGGCAAGGGCGGTCCAGAGGACAAGGGCACTGGCCCTGGTGAATGGGTGTTGCCGCACAAGCTTGCCCTCGACGCGCAGGAGAACATGTACATCATCGACCGCGAGGGGCATCGCTTGCAGGTGTATGACAGGAACCTGAACTACCTGCGCGAGATCAAGGTCGAGGGCTGGAACCCGTGGGACATTGCCATCTCACGCAAGGGCGACGATGGCTTTGCATTTATTGCCGACCACGCGCTCGAGCGCGTGCACAAGCTGTCATTGAAGGACGGCAAACTGGTCGCGACGTGGGGCAAGCAGGGCCTCGGCCCCGGCGAGTTCGACTGGGTCCACGGCATCGTCGTCGACTCGAAGGGTGCCGTGTATGCGGCCGACACCTACGGCCAGCGGATTCAGAAGTTCGTGCCTTGAAAAAGGGAACCTGCTTCACTTAATCCTCTCGCTTACGTAATCCGTAAGAACGTCCAGTAGATTCCGATCGCCGCAATAGCCAACGAGGCCGGTATCACCACACGGTGGCGGTACCAGTCTTTCGCCTTGACAGGCCACACCAGCAGCAGCGCGATCGCGATCACCGTCAGCTGTCCGCCCTCCACGCCAAGATTGAATGCCAACAGTCCGGTCAGGAACTCACCGCGTGGCAAGCCCAGCTCCCGCAACACTCCTGCGAAACCGAGCCCGTGCAACAAGCCGAACATGAAGACCAGCGCCAGCCGCCAGGGCTTCAACTCCCGCGTCACCAGGTTCTCGATTGCGACATAAGCAATCGATAACGCGATCAGCGGCTCGACCATGCGCGACGGCAGTGAGACGAGCCCGTAGATCGAAAAGCCCAGGGTAATTGAGTGGGCGACGGTGAACGCTGTCACTTGCAGCAGCATCGGCTTTAGCCGGGGACTGAGCAGGAAGATCCCGAGTACGAACAGGATGTGGTCGAGGCCTTTCGGCAGAATGTGGGTGTAGCCGAGCACCAGATACTGCCGGGCAATCCGCCAGCGCGTGGCTCGCGGAAAGCTCCGTGTCAGGTCAATGGTGCCGCTCCAGTTGGTTCCGGTGATCCACTCGATTGTGCTGGAGCCATTGACCCGCCGAATCTCGAGCGGATAGGGATCGGCAACGATGCCGTACAACCAGCGCAGGGTGGATGCGCCAATCGGCATGTGTCCCGTCAGCTTGAACGTGGCGAGTGAATCGGCCGCCGCCGACGGTGCGAGGTACTCCACCGACTCGGCACGCACCTCGTGGCCATCCACGAACAAGACAATGCGATCGGCAAACACCGAGGTCAGCTCCGCGAGGCGCGCATCGCGTTGCGTTGCCGAGGGGTTCGCCGGCACGGTGCCGCCGGCGAACGTCTCGAGTCGCATCAGCATCCACAGCGGATCGTTGGCGACCTCCAGCACGAAGCGCCCATCGCCACTGAAGGTGAGCACCACTCGTGTGCGTTCGGCCTCGTGCGCGAATGCGTGTGCGCCCGCCAGGGCAGTGACCACGGCGACGACGGCCAGGCAACGAAAGCGGAGCACGTCGGCTATCATAGCCACCGTCATGAGCCTGTATTCGATTCTCGTGCTGTCACTGGCGCTCGGCGCACAAGCGCCGGCAACCAACAAGGTGGAGATTGTCAGCGTCACGGGCTGTCTGCGCGAACAGAGTCCCGGCCAATGGATGCTCGTGGCTGCGACCGATCCGGTTCCGAGTGCCGCTAATCAGGCGCCGGTGGCCGAACTGCCGAAGACGCCGCCACCCGGCAAGAACAGCTTCCGTCTGCTGGGTGTCGGCGAGTTCAGCCTCGGCCAGCACCGCGACCGCACGATGGTGATTCGCGGCCTGTTGATCAAGGCCAGCCCGGTCAGCCGCATCAACATGACCTCATCGGTCGAGGCGGCGGCAACGTGCGTCGCCGGCGCTCCGAAATAGGCTACTATCCGCCGAGCGGCCTACGGCCGCGCGGACGGGTCGGTTTGGGAGACTCAAGCATATGAAACGACTGGCACTTGTCGTGATTGGCGTGGCGGCACTCGGTTCGTTCCGCGCCTCGGCTCAAACCCCGGCCCCTGCATCTGCCGGCGCACCGACCTTCGCGAAGGACGTCGCGCCGATCATGTACAAGAAGTGCGCCAACTGCCATCGTCCGGGCGAGGTGGCGCCCATGACGCTGCTGTCGTACGACGATGCGCGGCCATGGGCGAAGGCGATCAAGGCGAAGGTGGTGTCGCGCGAAATGCCGCCGTGGGGCGCCGACATGACCCAGAGCCTGCCCATGCGCAACGACATCAGCCTGTCGCAGAAAGAGATCGACACCATTGCGGCGTGGGTGGATGGTGGCGCGGCTCGCGGCAATATCGCTGACATGCCACCAGCGCCGAAGTTCGCATCGGGCTGGTCGTTCGGCACCCGCGAGCCCGATGCGGTGCTCGAAATGCCCGTCGAGTTCGACATCCCCGCTGAAGGGGAAGTCGGCGTGCAAATGTTCTATTCGAAGGTGCCCTGGGACGAGGACCGTTTCGCCGAAGTCGTGGAACTGCACCCCAGCAATCGCGCCGTGCTGCACCACGCCGGCATTTACTTCGTCGACATTCCCGAAGGCTCTTCGCTGGTGAACGGACGCATTGTCGGTGCCGATGGCAAGATCATCGGCGATCGCGGGTCGCGCGGATTGCCGTCTACCGATTCAGGCCTGCCCGGTTCGAGCAAGCTGCTGTCGTGGGTGCCGGGCCGCGGCCTCGACGTGCATCGCCCCAACATCGGTAAGCGCATCCCGGCCGGCAAGTACGTGAACTGGCAGATGCACTACAACCCGACCGGCAAGCCCGAGAAGGACCGGACGAAGCTGGGAATCTGGTTCAACAAGGTGCCGGTCACGCACGAAGTGCTGATTCGCCAGGCCGGCGATCCGCTGGCCACCACACAGGGCGGGCTGTCGATCTATCGCGCCGAGGGCCGGGAGACGGAATACAAGGCGGATCCCAGCAGCACGCGCCGCAGCCGGACGACGCCGAACATCCCGCCGTACGCGGAGAACTGGCACCTCACCGGCATCACGCCGGTGACCGAAGACATCACGCTCTATGCGATGTCGCCGCACATGCACCTGCGCGGCAAGAGCTTGAAGTGGGTGGTCACCTATCCCGACGGCCGCGAGCAGGTGATTTTGAACGTCCCGAAATTCGACTTCAACTGGCAGTTCAACTACGAGCTGGCCGAGCCGCTGAAGATTCCGGCCG
>JANMUX010000097.1:0-6526 GCA_031392125.1 Acidobacteriota bacterium
CGCTCGTCGCCGCGGCTTCCGCGAGCAGACTGAAAAACGCGCCGCAGGCGCCGTTCGATTCGTTGCGCGACTGGATCGCCGCGCTCGACGCCAACGGCCTGCTGCTGCGCTTCAAGCGCTGACGCGGCCTCGCGCATGCGCCCCAGGCTCCCCTTCGAGGCGGATCCGTGGCGCCCCTCGTGGTCCATACTCTCAGTGTGGCGAATCGGGAGTTCCGTGAACGGCTGAAGAGGCGGGCGAAAGCGGCCGACGTTTTCCTCGACGCCCCCCTGGTTGATGGCCTCGAGACCTACTACCAGCTCCTGACCAAGTGGAACGCCACTATCAACTTGACCGCGTTCCGTCTGACGCCCGCAGGTGAAGATGAAGCGATCGATCGGCTGCTGATTGAGCCCGTGGCCGCCGCCCGCTACGTGCCAGAGAACGCGCGCACGTTGCTAGATGCCGGCTCAGGTGGCGGGTCTCCCTGCATCCCCCTCAAGCTGGCGAGCCCCAATCTGCACGTGCGCATGGTTGAAGTGAAAATGCGGAAGGCGGTGTTCCTCAGGGAAGCGGTCAGGACACTCGGGCTTCGCGACGCCGAAGTTGAAACCGCCCGCTTCGAGGAGCTACTGCCGCGCGCCGAACTTCACGAGGCGCTTGACCTGGTTTCGGTTCGCGCGGTACGAATCGAGACGAGAACCTTGTTGACGCTGCAAGCTTTCCTGCGCCCAGGCGGCAAGATTTTTCTATTCCGCGGCTCCGGAACCAGCACTGTCGAAACTGAACCGCCGCCGCCTCTCGCATGGATGGCGAGCTACCCCCTCGTCGATGCCCTGCACAGCAAACTTGTCGTACTCAGCAAAACTCGGGTGTGATTAGCCGTGCGACTCCGAGTTATAAGTTGTCAATTGCCACGCCGAGTGAGTTAACCTCTAATCGACCCCCACAGAACACCTGTATAGGGCCATCGACCAATAAATGGCAAAAATCATCGCCGTCACCAATCAAAAAGGCGGCGTCGGAAAAACTACGACAGCCATCAACCTCGCGGCTGCCTTGGCCCTCGCGGGACGCACCGTGTTGCTGGTCGACTGCGATCCGCAGGGCAATGCGACCAGTGGCATTGGGAAAAAAGGCGAACGCGCCCAGGGCGGTACGGTCTACGAGGCGCTCACCCAGCTTGACATCGACCCGACCGCGATGGCCGGCGACACAGGCCACACGCCATTTGCCAAGCGGTTCATCTTGCCGACTAGCGTCGAACGTCTCTCGGTGATGCCCGCCAATCGCGAGTTGGCAGGGGCCGAGATCGAACTGATTTCATTTCCGGATCGCGAGCGCCGGCTGCAGCGGCTGCTCGATCCATTGCGAACGCAATTCGATTTCATCATTATCGACTCGCCACCGTCGCTCGGCCTGCTCACGCTCAACGCACTGGTGGCGGCCGATCGCGTACTCATCCCACTGCACTGCGAGTACTTCGCTCTCGAGGGCCTGGCCGACCTCGTTGGCACCATGCGCCGCGTGCGCGCCTCGCTCAATCCTGCGCTCGACATCGAGGGCGTGCTGCTGACCATGAACGACGACCGCACCAACCTGGGCCAGCAAGTTGGCCGCGACGTCCGCGAGTTCTTTAAAGAGAAAGTCTACGCCACGGTCATTCCCCGCAACGTGCGCCTCGCCGAAGCGCCCAGCCACGGATTGCCGGCGGTGACTTACGACGCCAAATCACGCGGTGCCGAAGCCTACTTCTCGTTCGCGCAGGAACTGCTCGAGAAGAACAACGTCGAACAAACGACCAACCACGAAGCTGAAGTCTTAGAGTGATCATGGAGAAACGACCTGCACTGGGCAAAGGCCTGAGCGCGCTGATTCCGGACGCCGGCGACGCGCTGTCAACGCCGCGCGCGTCGCTCGACGTGGACATCGATCTGCTCGAGCCCAATCACTACCAGCCGCGTGGCCAGATGGACGACGAGAAGCTGGAAGACCTGGCGCGGTCGATCCGCGCCAACGGAGTGATTCAGCCGATTGTCGTGCGCAAGCTCGCCAACACCGGCACCTCGCGCGACCGCTATCAGATCATCGCCGGAGAGCGCCGCTGGCGCGCCGCCCAACGCGCCCAGCTCACCAAGGTCCCGATTGTCGTCAAGGATGTCGCAAGCGGCGACCACAAGCGTCTCCTCGAGATGGCGCTGATTGAAAACATCCAGCGCGAGGATCTGAACCCGATCGAGGCCGCGGCCGGCTACCAGCGCCTGGTGGACGAGTTCCACCTGAAGCAGGACGACATTGCCGCGCAGGTCGGCAAAGACCGCGCGACGGTCGCGAACTATCTCCGGCTGCTGAAACTTCCAGACGAAGTGCGCGCCAACGTCGCGTCGGGAACTCTGTCGATGGGCCACGCTCGCGCAATTGTCGCGTTGCCTTCGGACAGCGACCAACGGCGCCTCGCGCGCGATGTCGTCTCGCGCGGATTGTCCGTTCGCGAGACCGAAGCGCTGGTCAAGGGTGAGCTGGGACGTAAAGATCCCGAGAGCGAAAAGAAACCAACGCCGAAGAAAGACGTCCACGTCCGCGCGGCCGAAGAGCAGTTACGCTTGTCGCTTGGCACGCCGGTCGAGATTAAACGGCGCGGCAAGGGCGGGACGATCGCGATCAGCTTCACGAACGAAACGGAGCTCCAGCGTCTCTACGAGTACCTGACTGAGAGGTCCTGAGGACTTGAGGTCTTGGAAGACAAGACCCGAAGACCCCAAGACCCAAGACCATGGGATCACTTTTATGACACAACAACAAAGGCGCCGGCTGACCGAGATGGTCAGCTGCGCTGGTTGAGCCAGCAAACTCGCCGCGGGCGAGCTCGCTCAGGTCCTGAGCGGCATACCAGTTCAAACCGATCCACGTATCCTGGTTGATTACAGGACTGCGGACGATGCCGGTGTGTACGCGTGGGAGAGTGGACCGGCGCTGGTGCAGACGGTGGATTTCTTCACGCCGATCGTCGACGACCCGTACCTGTACGGCCAGATCGCCGCGGCCAACTCGCTGAGCGACGTGTATGCCATGGGCGGCCGCCCGCTGACCGCGCTCGCGATTGCCGCGTTCCCGCAGGACGGCCTGCACACCGATGACATCGCACTAATCTTCCGCGGTGGTTTCGACAAGCTCCGTGAAGCCGGCGTCGCGCTGCTCGGCGGCCACACTGTCCAGGACCGCGAAATCAAGTTTGGCTACTCGGTCACCGGCTCGGTTGATCCCAAGCGCATTCTTACCAACGCCGGCGCCCAGGCCGGCGACCGGTTGATACTTACCAAGCCGCTCGGCACCGGTATTGTCGGAACCGCGATCAAGTTCGGCCGGGCGCCAGACGAGGTCGTGCAACACGCGATCGCATCCATGAGGACGCTCAACAAGGCCGCCGCCGAAGCGATCGCCCAACTGGACGGCGTGAACGCATGCACCGACATTACCGGCTTCGGATTGGCCGGCCACGGCTCGGAAATGGCCGCCGCGAGTGACGTCACCCTGGAATTGCAGGCCGCAGCACTACCCCTGATTCCCGGGGTCTTGGCCATGGTGGCCGTCAACAAGTCAGGCGGCATGGGCACTAACCGGGAGCATTTTGCCGACGGAGTGGCGTTTGGCGAGGGCGTCCAGGCCGAGCTGGCGGACCTGCTCTTCGATCCCCAAACATCCGGCGGGCTGTTTCTATCAGTCGCGGCCGTCCAGGCCGACGGGATTCTCGAGGCCCTCACGAGGGCGGGAGTTCAGGCCTGTTTCGTTGGACATGTCGAACCGAGCAGCAAATCGAGGATCCGCGTCACATAATCTGTCGTTTGCCCAAAAGAGCCGCTTATGCAGCAAGTCTTGGCTCAAGGGTTGCGATGCGTCTGTGGCCCCTGCCCGCGCTGCCGTGATACATTTAGACGTTTGTTAACACCAGACATCACCACCCTTTGGGTCGTCGCGTTCCTGCTCTTGTGCACCTATCTGCTGAACAGCTTGGTGTTCAAGCCGATCCTGCAGGTTATCGATCAGCGCAGCAACGCCGTTCGCGGCGCGCGCGAACTGGCCGATTCCGCCGCCCACAAGGCAGCGGCCGCCTCGACTGAATACGATCAGAAATTGAACGCCGCGCGCGCCGAGGTATACGGCCAGATGGACGACATGCGTAAGGCCGCGCTCGACAAGCGCGCCTCACTGCTCGCCGCCACCCGTGCGACAGTCGATCAGGAACTGAAAACCGCCACCTCCCGCGTGCAGCAGGAATCGCAAGCCGCGCGCGAAACACTCGAACGTGACGCAAACAACCTGGCCGGCGCCATCGTTACCCGCGTCCTCGGCCGGGCTTCCTAGTCACAAGGCAGGAACAGAAGTGCAGACCACATTCCTCGCCGCTTGTGAATTAAAGCGCAATGTAAACACGGCCCTGGTCGCGGTCGCCCTGCTGCTCAGCTCGACCACGATGTTCGCCGCCGAAGACGGCGGCCATCACGACCAAAGTATCGGCGAAATGATTCTCGGGCTGGGCTGGCCGATCGCCAACTTCATTATTTTCGTCGGCGTGATCTACTACTTTGGCAACGGCCCGCTGAAGGAATACCTCGCCACCCGCAGCGCGGCGATCCGCAAGGATCTGGTCGAAGCCGCAGAACTCAAGGCCGCCGCCACCGCGCAGCTGGCGACCATCGAACAAAAACTTCAGGCACTGCCCGGCGAACTGACCGCCCTGCGCACGCGTGGCGCCGACGACATTGTCGCGGAAGAGAAGCGAATTGCCGCCGCCGCCGAAGCCGACCGCGAACGCCTGCTCGAGCAGACTCGCCGCGAGATCGACCTGCAGGTGCGGCTGGCCAAGAAAGACATTCTCGAGCACGCGGCCGACTTGTCAGTGGCTCTGGCGACCGAGCGCATCAAGAAAGAAACGACGCCCGCCGATCAGGACCGGCTCGTTGACAACTACTTGAACCAGGTCAAGAACAACTAATGTCGCTCAGAACTTCGGCCAATCGTTACGCCAAGGCGCTGTTCCAGGTCGCGGTCGAGGAAAAGAACAACCTCGCTCAGGTCGACCAAGACCTGCAGGCCCTGGTCGCCATGATCGGCGAGAGCCCCGATCTGGCGCAAGCCGCCGGCCGCAGCGGCGTCACCGAAGCCGCGCGCAAGTTGCTGATGGAAGCTGTTGCCGACAAGATGTCGCTCGGCGCGCCGGTCAAGAAGTTGCTGGTGCTGCTGGCGGAGAGCCGCAAGCTGAATCTCTTGCCGGACCTTTCGCTCGCCTTCCAAGAACGCCTGCTCGCGCACCAGAACATCGTCCGCGCAGACGTGACCAGTGCCGTCGCGCTGTCCCCCGAGAAGACGAAAGCACTGGCCGAGAGTCTGGGAAAGGCTACCGGCAAGCAGGTAGAACTGTCGGTGAGCGTCGACCCCGAGTTGCTTGGTGGCGTCGTCGCAAAGATTGGCAGCACGGTATACGACGGCAGCGTCCGCACGCAGTTGCAGCGGATGCGCCAGGAATTAGTGAAGTAGACAAGAGCCTCTATGAGCATAAAAGCCGACGAAATTTCCAAGATCATCCGCGAGCAGATCGGCAGCTTTGCCGTCGCGGTGGATGTGGCCGAAACCGGCACCGTGATGTCAGTGGGCGACGGCATCGCGCGAGTCCACGGCTGCCAGCGCGCCATGGCGGGTGAGATGCTCGAGTTCCCTCACGGGGTGTTTGGCATTGCGCTGAACCTCGAAGAGGACAGCGTCGGCACGGTGCTGCTGGGCGATTTCACGGCGATCAAGGAAGGCGATGCCGTCAAGCGCACCGGCCGCATCATTTCGGTGCCGGTTGGCGAAGAGATGCTCGGCCGGGTCGTCAACGCGCTCGGCCAGCCGATCGACGGTAAGGGTCCGATTCTCACCAAGACGCTGTCGCCGATCGAGCGTATTGCGCCGGGCGTCGTCGATCGCCAGCCGGTTCGCGAGCCGATGCAGACCGGCCTGAAGTCGATCGACGGCATGGTGCCGATTGGCCGCGGCCAGCGTGAACTGATCATCGGCGATCGCCAGACCGGCAAGACCGCCGTCGCGCTCGACGCCATCCTGAACCAGAAGGACACCGGCGTCATCTGTATCTACAACGCCATCGGCCAGAAGCAATCGACAGTGGCGCAGGTCGTGCGCACGCTGGAAGAAGCCGACGCGATGCGCTACACCATCGTGGTCGCCGCCACCGCGTCGGACCCGGCGCCCATGCTGTACATCAGCCCCTACTCGGCGACGGCCATGGGCGAGTACTTCCGCGACAGCGGCCGTCACGCGCTGCTGATTTACGATGACCTTTCAAAGCACGCACAGTCGTATCGCGAGATTTCGCTGCTGCTGCGCCGTCCGCCCGGCCGCGAGGCGTACCCCGGCGACGTCTTCTACCTGCACTCACGGCTGCTGGAGAGAGCGGCAAAGCTGAACGACCAGCTGGGCGGCGGTTCGCTGACCTCCTTGCCGATCATCGAGACCCAGGCAGGCGACTTGTCGGCGTACATCCCGACGAACG